>CAVBSU010000001.1:0-83770 GCA_963598245.1 Lachnospiraceae bacterium
AAAGTGTTGACGAATGCAAGAGCAGACTGCATGCTTGCATGCGAGGATGCTATTGCATTTGGCAACCTGCCATGTATGAGTAAGTAGCGCGACAGCGCGGATTACGAATACATGCAGGATTGCGGGAGCGCGTAAGCGCGAAGCAATCCGCACTTTTATGTTATACTATAAAAATCCATATGGAGGTTTTTTATGGAAATTATTACACGCTTTCTTGAAAAAAATGAATACGGGCTTACTGTTAACGGCTTTTTAGAAGCCTTTGGAGATTCTCTTGACAAGGAGTTTATGGATGAATTTTACGGTGAAATAACAGACGGAAAATGCACCGGAACTATTAACAGAAATAAGATTGCCGCTGTCTTCTGCGATGGGCATCCGGTCAGCTTTGCACAGTATTTTATGACAGAGGTTGTCCCTGTGGATAAAAGCCTCAGGGCATATTATGTCCCGTACATAATGGGAGTCTGCACCCTGAAAGAATACAGGCGCAGGGGTTTTATGGACAGAGCTCTTACGCTCATTACCGACAGGCTTGAAGAAGAAGGCTGTCCATGGTGCTTTTTGCTGCCGGTTGATACAGCTATTTACAGGCATTTGGGCTTTAATACCGACTGGCTCGTTACTGATGAAGAGCTTAAGTTTCTGTATGCCGACGGTGACGGACTTTATACTGTTTCCGCAAAAAAATTGAACTCCGACTTTATCGAGGCGGTAAAGATTGTCGGAGTTCGCACTTAATGCAGTTTTTTCTGTTTTATTTAATTCTTCCGGCGGAAGTGCCGCTCTTTCCTGACGCCGCGATACGGCTTATGGCTCTTGCAAGATCAGCCTCTGCCGCAAGCTGAGCCTTGCGGCTCTGCTCCTTTAAAAGCCTGTGTTTTGCGGCTTCCGCTGCTCTCTTTGCTCTGGCAACATCGATGCTGTCCGCCTTTTCTGCGGCATCGATAAGCACCAGAACTTCATTATCCTCGACCTTTAAGAGGCCGTCGGAAACGGCAACATTGACAGGAGCATCCTTTTCTGAAATACGGTAGCTCATAACGCCCGTCTTTATGGCACTGACCATGTTGCTGTGGTGGGCTTTTATACCCATGAGGCCGTCAGAAAGCGGTATTGTGACGCTGTAACAGCTGCCCTCATAAATAATATTATCTGCTGCAAGTATCTTTATATTAAAATCTTTCATGACTTTTCTCCGGTCATAGCTTTAAGAAAGCTCCTTCATAAGCTCTGCCGCCTTTTTGGGAACATCGCCAATGCCTCCGACATTGTAGAATGCCGCCTCCGGATATTCGTCCATCTCCCCGTCAACTATAGCCTTAAATCCCCTTACGGTTTCCGAGAGAGGCACATATATGCCAGGTCTTCCCGTGAATTTTTCTGCAACATGCGTAGGCTGCGCCAGAAATTTCTGAATCTTTCGCGCACGGTTTACTGTTGCCTTATCTTCATCCGAAAGCTCATCCATGCCGAGTATGGCGATGATATCCTGAAGCTCGTTATATTTCTGAAGTATTTCCTGCACTTTTCTTGCCGTATAATAGTGTTCTTCACCCACTATATCCGCTTCAAGTATTCTTGAGGTGGAGTCTAACGGGTCTACCGCAGGATAAATACCCTGTTCTGCGATTTTACGACTTAAAACCGTGGTGGCGTCCAGATGTGCAAAGGTGGTTGCCGGAGCCGGATCCGTAAGGTCATCTGCCGGAACATAAACCGCCTGAACACTGGTTACCGAACCGTCAGCCGTGGATGTGATGCGTTCCTGAAGTGCTCCCATTTCCTCGGCAAGCGTCGGCTGATAGCCAACGGCTGAGGGCATGCGTCCCAGAAGCGTTGATACCTCTGAGCCTGCCTGCACGAAACGGAAGATATTGTCTATGAATAAAAGTACATCCTGTTTCTCGGCATCCCTGAAATACTCTGCCATGGTAAGCCCTGAAAGCGCGACTCTCATACGCACGCCGGGAGACTCGTTCATCTGTCCGAAAACAAGAGCCGTCTTATCAGAAACTCCGCTTTCCTTCATTTCTCTCCAGAGGTCATTTCCTTCTCTGCTTCGTTCCCCGACTCCTGCAAAAATAGAATATCCGCCGTGTTCCATTGCCACATTATGTATAAGTTCCTGTATGAGAACAGTCTTTCCCACTCCGGCGCCGCCGAAAAGTCCTATTTTCCCGCCCTTTGGATACGGTTCAAGCAGATCAATGACCTTGATTCCCGTCTCGAGTATCTCTACCACCGGTCTTTGTTCTGCAAAGGACGGCGCATTTTTATGTATCTCCCATCGCTCGGTATCCTCCGGAACAGGTGCGTCTCCGTCTATTGGTTCTCCCAAAACATTGAACATTCTGCCCAATGTACATTCTCCTACAGGGACAGAAATGCTTTTGCCGCTTCCCGTCACTTCTGTTCCGAGTGAAAGATCATCGCTTGATGCAAGCATGATGCATCTTACGGCATCACCACCTATGTGCTGAGCCACCTCCATGACACGCTTTTCTTCCCCGACCTTAACACTGAGGGCTTCCTTTATTCTGGGAAGCTCTCCGTTCTCGAATTTCACATCGATAACAGGTCCTGAAATAGCGATGATTTTGCCTGTATTCATGAAGTTTCTATCTCCTTAGTCTGATTCTTCAACCGCTTGCGCTTCTGTGCCAGCTCTCCTGCGGATATCTCTGTTATCTCCTGCGTAATGGCTGCCTGCCTTACCCGGTTATACTCAAGCTTAAGCTCTGCAAGTATTTTTTCCGCATTTTTATTGGCTGAATCCATGGCATTCATGCGCGCATTCTGCTCACTGCAAAAGCTGTAGGTAAGTGCCCCGTATATAAAGCCTGCCGCCAGGCTTCTGATAGCATTGTCCAAAACCTCTGACGATGATGGAAAGAATTCAAAATGCTTCAGATTTTCAGCCTCTTTTCTTTTCTTTCTTATGATGAATTCTCCCCTGTCGAGCGGCAAAATCCTTATAAATTCCGCTTCCGAGCTGAGCGCGGTCTTCATGTTGGTATAAATAACATATACCCTGTCTATTTCTTTTTTATCGTAGCTTTCTATAAGAATATCTGCTATATCTCTCGCTTCTCTCAAATGAGGCACCTGTGCCGTATAATCGAAGCTTTTCTCATAGGCTATTTTATGTCTGTCAAAATAATGTCTTCCATAATCTCCTATGACATAGAGTCTTGCATCGGGATGATTTTTAAGAAGCTTTTCTGTCTCCTTTATAACATTCATGTTATAGTTTCCGGCAAGTCCCTTGTCTGCTGTGATCACAAGACAGGCAAATCTCCCTTTTTCGGTTTGTTTTGCGTCAGGGCTGAAAAAATATCTGCTGCCTGTATCCTCGGCGCAGGCAAATACTCTGTCAATTTCCTTCCTCATGGCATCAAAATACGGCCTCGACCTTTCAAGACTTTTCTTTGCCTTCTGCATCTTTGTCGAAGAGATAAGGTACATGGCATTGGTTATCTTTGATGTATCCCGAACACTTTCTATTCGTGTTTTTATTTCTTTAGCGTTTGCCATGTTTTATATACCTCAAGCCTTCAGAAACTTCCTGTCTCTGAAAAGCTTTGCCTCAGATATTATGCGTGTCTTATCCTCATCGGAAAGTCTGCCGGTATTTCTTATATTGCGCAGTATATCCGACATATTTTCATGTGCATATGAAAGAAAGCCTGCACAATAGTCACCTATTCTGTCAGCCGAAACAGGCTGCATGACATGCTGCATGGCTGCCGTAAGAAGCACTACCTGCTCTTCCTGTGCATACGGATGATACTGCGGCTGTCTTAAAAGCCTCATAAGTCCCTGCCCGAACTGAAGCTCTGCCTTTGTGGAGTCATCAAGGTCGCTTGAAAACTGTGTGAATACCTCCATCTCACGATAAACCGCAAGCGAAAGCTTCATGCCGGCAGCCGATGTCTTCATAGCCTTTGTCTGTGCATCGCCTCCGACACGGGATACTGAAATGCCGACATTGACAGCCGGTCTCTGACCTGAAAAGAACAGTCCGCTTTCGAGGAATATCTGTCCGTCAGTAATAGAAATAACATTGGTAGGAATATATGCAGACACATCTCCTGCCTGCGTCTCAACTATCGGAAGTGCAGTCATTGAACCGCCGCCCTCAGCATCTGAGAGATGAGCCGACCTTTCCAGAAGCCTTGAATGCAGGTAAAAAACATCTCCCGGATATGCCTCACGGCCGGGGGATCTTTCAAGAAGCAGACTTAAGGTTCTGTAAGCTATGGCATGCTTGGAAAGGTCATCATAAACTATAAGTACATCCTGACCCTTGCGCATAAAGTATTCCCCTATGGCTGTTGCCGAATATGGTGCGATATACTGAAGCGGTGCCGGATCGGACGCTGTTGCCGCCACAATTATCGTATAATCCATGGCGCCGCGTTTTCTCAGACTTTCAGCAAGCTGTGCTACGGATGATGCCTTTTGACCTATTGCAACATATATGCAGACTACATTTTTACCCTTCTGGTTTACTATGGTATCTAAAGCTATAGCCGTCTTTCCGGTCTGACGATCTCCGATTATAAGCTCACGCTGACCCCGTCCTATCGGGAACATTGAGTCTATGGCGATTATGCCTGTTTCCATAGGTGTATCTACGGGTTGACGCTCTATGATGGCGGGTGCCGGACTTTCTATCCTGCGATATCCGTCTGCTCTTATGGATCCCTTATTATCTATGGGATTTCCCAGTGCATCCGTTACTCTTCCCCTGAAGCCTTCTCCAACCGGGACTGCAGCTGTTTTTTTCGTGCGCTTTACCAGACTCCCTGCCGTTATCTCTCTGTCATCGCCAAAGAGTATGCAGCCTGCCTCGCCTTTTTTAAGCTCCTGTACCATGCCTCTTGTACCGCCGGCAAATATAAGTATCTCTCCGTAGCAGGCATCGTCCATACCGCTTACTGTGGCAATGCCGTCTCCCACCATGATTACTGTTCCGGCCTGGTCTTCAAGCTCCTCCGGTGTCCAGCTATTGATGGCGTCTCTCATAAGAGGAATTATGTTACCCTCTGTGACATCCACCCCTGAAAGCAGACTCTTAAGCTCTTCAAGCTCAGCTTCTATGAGTCTCTCATTTATCATCATTTTCCTCCGCCTTATGAAGAAGCTTCCTTTCTGCCGCAAGCACAAGCTCTATAATATCCTTTTTGGCATCCTCGACTATTCTTTCCTTTTCCTTAAGTGCCTTTTCATGAGCATCCTCAAGTATTTTTCTGCTTTCTTCCTCGGCATCCGCTCTCGCATCTTTAATAATTTCCTCGGCGTCCCTGGCTGCCTTTGCTCTCAACGCACTTATTTCTTCCTCTGCGGCATTGATTTTATCCGTATACTGCTTTTCTGTTTTCTCAGCCTCGGCTTTTTTTTCTGCCGCAGCATCGGACATTTCCCTATAATATGCTGTTCTCTTATCCATAAATGCTTTTACAGGCTTGTAGAGAATAAAATACAGTCCGCCTGCAAGAATGACAAAATTCAGCATATGCAGAAAAATCTGCTGAATGTTAATGTTTAATGGTAATCCTGACATCTTTTCCTCCGTTCTATCAGAGTACGAAAATAACAAGAATACTTACGATAAGGGCATAGATGATGGCAGTCTCTATAAACACAAAGCCCAGCATCATGGCAGTACGGATATCTCCGCTTGCCTCGGGCTGTCTTGCGATACTCTCAGTTGATTTTGCGGTTGTAAGTCCCATACCGATTCCGCCGCCTGCTGCCGCTATTCCTACACAGATGGCTGCCGCCATGGCCTTTCCCGAAATTGCTCCTTCTTCCTTCGCCGTTTCAACGGCAATGCTTCCCTCATCCGCCGTGGTCTCCGTCTGTGTCTGTGCTTCCTCTGCAGCTGCAAAAGCAGGCATTGATATGGCAAAAAGCATCATGGCTGCGGCAGCGATAGCTGCTGTTCTCTTTATTATTGTCTTCATTTTTATTGTCCTTTCCTTAATAGGCATCGACAGACTTAAGCTGCTTCAACCTCGATGTTTTTGTTTTTATCTGCTTTTTTTTCTTTTTTATGATGCGGCTCCGAAACCTCTCCGTAAAAAATAGCCACAAGCAGAGTAAGCACATACGCCTGTATAAGTGCATGCATCAGTGTAAACATTATCCCCACAAGCACAGGGAATACGAAACTTAGAAATATCACATGATATACCAGCTCCGTGACCAGAAGTCCGCTTAAAAGCGCTCCGAAAAGTCTGAAGCTCATGGATATTGGCAGTGAAAACTCCTTTAATGTAAGCCCTATTCCTTTTATTCCGTTTGCTGATATTCCGCCTGACATGATAAACAGGTATGAGAGCACACCCATGGCGATTGCAGCATTGATATCCGACAGCGGGGCAGGCAGTGACATTGCTTTTCCCGTCGTGCTTATTGCCTGAACGCCGAAAAGCTCAAAAACAGTACTTAAGCATATATATGTTCCGGCCGCAAAGATGTAGCCGCCCAAAATACCGTTTTTATGCGGGCTGTTAGTCTTTGCAAGATTATCAAAATATGATACTGCCGTTTCAAGCACCAGCTGAAATTTGCCCGGCACATAAGTGAATTTTGGTATTATAAATAATCTTATAAGTATGGCAGCCAAAAGCAGTATGCCTGTCATTATTAAGGCCGAGATGAATGCCGGGTTTACTTCGGCAGCACCGAAAAGGTTTATCCGGTTTGCTTCATGCAAAACAGCATCTCTCATGGCTTCCCTGAGATTTTCCTTTTCTTCCGCTTTGCCTGTCATGACAGAACCTGCAAGAAAAACAAGCATCAGACCAACCCAGATGCACAGAGCCTTTCTGTCTGACTTTTTACTATTCATTTATTTTCGTTCTCTCCTTTCGGGCATTACGGCTGCTCGGGGATTACGGCAACTGCCTCTATGTCCTCATCTGTTTCATTTGTAAAGCTATGGCTGTGTCCCTTTGGGCAGTAGGTAGCCTCTCCCGCATGAACTATTTCCGTAACTCCGTCTGTCACAAAGGTTCCTGTTCCCTTTGTCATATAAATAAATTCACAATTAGTCTCATGCTTATGATATCCTATCGATGCTCCCGGTATGAGCCTTATTGTCTGAATTCTGCAAAGCTCATCTGAAAAAACACGCAGAGCAACTGATTTTTCTCCGCCCTTAAAGTTGTTTACAAGCTGTTCGTTTATGTTTTCAAACTTAATATGCATCTTATTGCCTCTCCAAATTATAACTGCATGTGTTAAAAATTAAACATAGCTCATATTGTAGCATTTTTTTTTGCGATTGTGTCAAGTATTTTTGTTTAAAATCTTTAATAGCCGTCAATAAGGTCATCATCGCTTTCATCACCGACATGTCGGTTTATAAAGCGGGGTCTGTATTTGGAATATACTATAATCTGATCGCTGTAAAGACCTCTGTAGCCCGAAAGCAGATAGCTTACCGCTATGGCTATCATAAAGTACGGTATTCCTTCAAAGCCGAAAAGTTCAAAGCTTATAAGCAGTGTCGTAATCGGGCAGTTTGTAGCTCCGCAGAAAACTGCCGCCATGCCTATGGCTGCACAAAAAGACGGATCCATGCCTGTTATGCTGCCGAAAAAGCATCCGAAGGTGGCCCCTATGCAGAAGGACGGCACTATTTCTCCGCCCTTAAAGCCTGCCTGTAAGGTTATTGCCGTAAAAAGCATCTTGACAATGAAATCCCAGGGTCTTGCCGTTCCTTCATGAATAGCCCTCTCTATAAGTCCTACCCCGGCTCCGTTATAATCTCTTGTCCCGAAGATAAGTGTAAGCGCTACTATGATGCAGCCTCCCGTAAAAACTCTCAGGTAAGGATTTTTAAGATATCCGGAATACAGTTTTCCGGTGCCCTTAAGCACCATGATAAAGAGTGCACTTATCGCTGCACAGCAGAGTGCAAGAAAAAATATTTTAATGCTTCCGGTAAAATTAAAGGCCGGAACCTGACTAAGCTCAAAGGCCTCGGGGTCTATGCCCATTTGTGTGGCAAAGCGTGATGCCACAAGTGCCGAGAAAACGCAGGGCACAAGTGCCGAATAATGTATGATTCCCACGCTTATGACTTCCATTGAAAAAAGCGTCGCTGCCATCGGGGTTCCGAAGACTGCTGCAAAGGCCGCACTCATGCCGCACATGATAAGTATCTTTGTGGTTCTCTCACCGCGTTTCATAAGGCGGGCAATGACATTGCCCAGACTTCCTCCCATTTGAAGAGCCGCGCCTTCTCTTCCTGCCGAGCCTCCGCAAAGATGAGTAAGTATGGTGGAAATAAAAATCAGTACAGACATTGCTCCCGGAACCCTGCTTCCGGAATTTATCGAGCCTATTACCAGATTTGTACCCTTGTCCTTGTAAACGCCGCACTTTCGATAAAGATAAACTATCAGAAGACCTGCAAACGGCAGAAGAAACAGGGTGAAATCGTGCGAATCTCTGAACGCATTGGATTTTTTCAGGGTAAAGGCAAATGCCGTGCTGTAGGCTCCCACAAAAAGCCCCACTGCACTTGCCAGAAAAATCCACAGCACACAGGTGCGAAGCTTAATTATAAGATGCTCTGTCTCATGCAAAAGCTCATGCCTGAAGAGCTTGAGAGCTTCTTTTTTTTCATCGTCCATGCCCATCAGCGTTTTTCCTCTGCGGATGCATCTTCACAATCTTCATTGCATATATATGCAGAATTTTTTATAAGCTTAAGATCCCTGAAGCAGATGATAAGTACCAGCAGTGTAAAGACAAGCTGACCCGGAACAAGTCCCAGAATAAGAAGAAGTGCGGCATATGCATATCTGAGCAGCCACAGAACAGCTCCGACGAGCACTATTACACAGGCACAAAACTGTAAGTTCATAGCTTCGGCTGAAAGCGCCGGCTTTTTTGCCGAAAGCACAAGCTTTACGGAGGCTGCAAAGGAAACGGCTATGCCGGTGAACCAGAGGATCCAGAATAAGTTATGCTTAAGCAAACTTAACCATGTTACACCGCCGCCTGAAGTCTGTGAAACCATATCGATGGCTGCAAAGAAAACAGTTGCCGATATAAGCAGGCTGTTAAGGCTGATTCCGATAAAGCCCAGCAGTATTTTAAATATGTTTGTTTTTGAGCTTTGCTCAGGGATTCTGCTTATATCTACAGTGCGGGGTGTAATAAGCTTTTCCTTAAGCACATCAAAGCTTGATGTAATCGCAGAATTCGGACAGGCTGCCTTACAGTTTCCGCAGCGTATGCATTCCATGCTGTTTGGCTGCTCCCAGACCTTTATATCCATGCCGCAGGCTTTTTGACAGGCTCCGCAGCTTATGCATTTATCTTTATCTATATTAAAGCGGCAGACAGCGACAGGATTAAATATGCTGTAAAAGGCTCCCAGCGGACAAAGATATTTGCAGAATGGGCGATAGTACTTTATTGCCAGCAAAATTATTACTGTCAGCAGCCCGAGCTTCCAGAAGAAAAGCGGACCTATGGCTTCTCTGAGCCCCGGGTTCAGTGCTATCATGGGCATGCCCGCAAGAAGCGTGCCTGACGGACAAATATATTCACAAAACCACGGCTGCCCCATGCCGGTCGAATCCTTTGCAAGAGCCGGAAGCAGAAAAACCATGATTAAAAGGACTGCATACTTAAGCTTTATAAGATGCTTATGTGCAGGAAGATTTTTCTTTTTTCCCGGAAACGGTATCTTGTGAAGCAAATCCTGAATAAAGCCAAAAGGACAGAGCCAGCCGCAGACAAAGCGTCCGAAAAAGGCTCCGACCATCATGAGAAAGCCGAACACATAGCAGCTCAGCTTGAATTCTCTGGAATTGAGAGTTGCCTGAAGCGCACCTATGGGACAGGCATAGAGCGCACCGGGGCAGGAGTAGCAGTTAAGACCGGGAACACAGAAGCGCTTATTTGCGCCCCGGTAGATTTTTCCTGTGAAAAAACCGCTCACATATCCGTTGGTGAGTGCAAAGAACGCCGCCTGAAATAAATGCCGAATCAGCGTATGCCCCTTTGAAGCCGCCTGCCTGTCAGAAGAAGCCCCGGAAGAATTTTCAATCATAGCCTTTCCTCCCTCTCAGCCTATTCCGATGCACTGAAGGCAGATATTTACAGCCTTTGTAAGCACAATCTGCATTTCTCCGCGATTTGCGCCCATGATGCACAATGCTGCCCCGCAAATAAACAGTACTGCACATAATATATTTTTAAGCCTGTTATTCATTTTCATAAACCTGTCGCTTTCTTATTGTTCAACTGCTTCAAGTAATGCGCTTATCTCACTGTACCAGCCATCCGCGGAGAGAGAGCCGGTAATGATTTTGATTACATTGCCCTCTCTGTCCACAAAATAAGTGGTGGGAAAGCCTGTGACATTGTCAAGGATATAATTTTCCAGCGCATCGTCCGGATAATAGTTTTTGTATTTTGCGCCTCTTAATTTAAGTATCTTTCTGGCAGAATCCAAATTGTCCTCATAAAATTCTCCGTTATAATATATATCAATACAAATGCCTATTACATTTGCACGATCGGCAAAAACAGAGGCGGCATGGCTTATATCCGGCATTTCCTGTATGCACCAGCCGCAGCCGGTGTACCACAGATTTATAACAGTCAGCGGATAATCAGCAAAGATGCTTTCGTTTACGGTTGAGGAGGTGTCATTTATATCTGTCAATGTAAATGAAGCAAAAACATCATTATCCGTTATTGCCTCGCCTTCAGAGGGCCTGCCACCATATGCCGTAACCGCAGTAAAAACAAATGCCATAATGAGCGCAACGGCAATAAAGCATCGTTTTATAATCTTGAAATTGGACCTGGTAGTCCATAAAATCTTTGAATTCATGTCATATCCATTTCCCTTATCTGTATCAACCTTATCTGTATTGTAATGTCGAACTCATAATACAACAAAATCTCAAACAATCCTATAAAAATATAATATATTGAATATTTTGAATAAATATGCGCTTTTTGTCTATTTTCCTTGACTATAATGCGTGTATATATTTATAATTGTGTCCGACTGTTGATGATGTTTTTCTTAAAATTGTAAGGGATTTTATTTATCGGTTAAGAACAGTCAATTTTTATTATTCTACCCCCCCCCCGCGTAAAACTATAATTTTGTGTGGAAGCTTGCTGCTGTACCCTTGCTTTAAGCCTTTCTATGCAAAGTTATCTGTATTCATGCGTGGATTATGACGGAGGCTTCGGGAAATGTCTGATTCTGTAAATTATGATACGGCGAATTTGATAAATACGAAAATCAGCGAAAATCCTTATCATTTGTCCCCCAATGCAAAAGATACTCTTACCCATATTTATAATCGAGCAGGCTTTTTTGAAAAGGCTGAGGAAATGCTTTCATCTCATGAGCCCGGTTTTTATTTACTTTCCCATGTAAATATTGATAACTTCAAAGCCATCAACGAACAGTATGGCACGGAAAGCGGCGACATGGTATTGCGTAATGTTGCTGAAAGCTTCTTCAACTGTCTTGCGGGTACGGGCGGAATATGCGCCCATTTTTCGGCAGATAATTTCGCTATTCTGTATCCTGCTTCCTACAGTAATGCTGAGCAGATTTTTACCGGTCACGCCCGTGCCTGCACTCCGGACTGCATTCTGCAGCGCATTCACATTCGTGTCGGACGCTGCGTGGTAAAAGACCTGTCCGTTCCGGTCAGCTCTTTATATGATCATGCCAAGCTGGCTGCTGACTCTGTCCGCAGTAATTATAATAAATATATTGAGTATTATACTGAGGATATGCGTGAAAAGCTGCTTAAGCGTCAGTTCATTATCTCCGGTATGGCAGATGCCCTGAAAAACGGAGAATTTGAAATCTGGCTTCAGCCGCAGTATAACCACGCTACAGGCGCTCTGATAGGCTCCGAAGCTTTATCCCGCTGGAAGCATGGCGACAGTTATATCTCACCCGCAGATTTTATACCGATTTTTGAGGAAACTGACTTTATTTATAATCTGGATCTTTATGTTTGGGAGCAATGTTGCAGGCTTTTAAGGCGTTGGACTGATAAGGGACTTTCTCCTCTGCCTGTTTCCGTCAATGTCTCCCGCTGCGATATTATGCAGCCCGATTTTCCGGAATCACTCAGCAAAATAGTAAAGAAGCATGCTATTCCTGCTGATATGCTGCGTATTGAGATTACTGAGTCTGCAATCGGAGGGGGATTGCAAACAATACTCGGCAAAATAAAAGAGCTTATCAACAAGGGATTTATTATTGAAATTGATGACTTCGGCAGTGGTTACTCCTCTCTTAATACACTTAAGGATGTGCCCGCTTCCATACTCAAGCTGGATATGAAATTCTTTGAAGACACCGCCGATATGTACCGCGCAGGCTCTATAATCGCTTCTGTGGTACGCATGGCTAAATGGCTGGATATGGCGGTTATAGCTGAAGGTGTTGAAACAAAAGCGCAGGCTGACTATCTTAAGAGTATAGGCTGTTATTATATACAGGGCTATTATTATGCGGCTCCGATGCCTGTAAGCGAATATGAGAAGCTTGCGATGAAAAAGCCTAAAGAATTTGAGCTTACCAGGCTTCATTCACTTAAAAGCTTCGATAATAATAAATTCTGGAGTTTGGACTCCATGGATGCCCTGATTAGAGAATACATTTCTCACAGCACAAAATAATGCCGGAGCAGAATTTCCTGCCCCGGCATATAACAGTATGCTCTTTTTAACTTCTTTGACTTTCTTTATTTCTTCTCCGCCGTAAGCTTGCCTTCTACCGTATCTATAAGTATGGTATCACCCTCTATAACCTTATTTTCAAGAATAGCTCTCGCCGCTATGGTTTCGACATGCTTCTGTATGAATCTCTTCAGCGGACGGGCACCAAACTGCGGATCATAGCCATTGTCCACACAATAATCCTTAGCCTTTGCAGTAAGCTCAAGCTTCATATTTCTGTCAGCCAGTCTTCTGTTAATATCCGCAACGGAAAGGTCTATGATTTTGGCTATATCATCTTTGCGAAGCGGCTTGAAGAGGATTATTTCATCGAGACGATTTAAAAATTCCGGTCTGAAACTTCCCTTTAAAAGCTTATCCACTGCATCCTTGGCCTCGTCTGTTATCTCTCCCTCCGCATCTATGCCGTTGAGCAGATATTCCGAGCCAAGATTCGATGTAAGTATAATGACTGTATTTTTAAAATCTACGGTCTTACCCTTGGAATCAGTTACACGGCCGTCATCAAGAACCTGCAAAAGCACATTGAATACATCAGGATGTGCCTTTTCAATCTCATCGAAGAGCACAACCGAATAAGGCTTTCTGCGCACGGCCTCAGTAAGCTGACCGCCCTCCTCATAGCCTACATATCCCGGAGGCGCTCCGATAAGACGGCTTACCGAATGCTTCTCCATGTACTCTGACATATCGATTCGTATCATGTTATTTTCATCGTCAAAAAGACTTTCTGCAAGTGTTTTTGCAAGCTCTGTCTTACCTACGCCGGTAGGGCCCATGAAGAGGAAGGAACCTATTGGCTTTGTAGGATCCTTAATGCCTGCCTTTGAGCGGATGATGGCATCCGATACCTTTTCTACTGCTTCATTCTGTCCTATGACTCTCTTATGCAGCTCCTTCGGAAGAGACAGTACCTTTGCACGCTCGGTCTCCGAAAGCTTGGATACCGGAATACCTGTCCACTTGGATACAATTTTTGCTATCTCATCCTCTGTCACACTCTCATGTACGAGGTCACGGCCCTCCTTTGAAACCTTTTCTTCTTCCTGTTCAAGCTGCTTTTTAAGCTCCGGAAGCTTTCCGTAAAGAATAGAACCTGCTCCTTCATAATCGCCCTTGTGCTGAAGTATTTCTGCCTCATCACTAAGCCTTTCTATCTCTTCACGAATAGACGAGAGCTTATCGACATTTTCCTTTTCATACTGCCATTTTGCTTTTTGTGCATCAAAGGCAGATTTAAGCTCTGCAAGTTCCTTCTGAAGCTCATCCAGTCTCTTTTTGGAAATTTCGTCTGTCTCCTTTCTGAGCGCAGACTCCTCTATTTCAAGCTGTGTAATCCTTCTTTGCTGCTCATCCAGTTCGGCAGGAAGCTGATTCATCTCGGTTTTTATCATTGCACAGGCCTCATCTACAAGATCTATCGCCTTATCCGGGAGGAATCGGTCACTTATGTATCTGTTGGAAAGCACTGCTGCCTGAACCAGCGCCGCATCTGTAATCTTTACGCCGTGAAATACCTCGTAACGGTTTTTAAGTCCTCTTAAAATAGATATGGTATCTTCTACCGTCGGTTCATCGACAGTTACCGGCTGGAAACGCCTCTCAAGTGCCGGATCCTTTTCAATATATCTGTACTCATCCAATGTGGTCGCACCTATGCAGTGAAGCTCACCTCTTGCAAGCATGGGCTTGAGCATATTTCCCGCATCCATGGAGCCTTCCGTTTTTCCTGCACCGACTATGGTATGAATCTCATCTATGAAGAGAATAATTTCTCCGTCAGATTCCGATACCTCCTTGAGCACTGCCTTGAGTCTTTCCTCAAACTCTCCTCTGTATTTTGCACCTGCCACAAGTGAGCCCATATCAAGTGAAAAGACCTTCTTATCCTTAAGGCTGTCAGGCACATCACCTTCAACTATGCGCTGTGCCAGTCCCTCAACTACTGCCGTTTTTCCTACGCCTGGCTCGCCGATAAGTACCGGGTTGTTTTTCGTCTTTCTGCTGAGTATACGGACAACATTTCTTATCTCGGTATCTCTTCCTATAACCGGATCCAGTTTCTTCCGGCGTGCTCTTTCAACAAGGTCATATCCGTATTTATTGAGAGCATCAAAGGTTCCTTCCGGGTTATCCGAGGTTATCTTCTGATTTCCTCTTACCTCTGAGAGTG
The DNA here is from genome assembly GCA_963598245.1 of Lachnospiraceae bacterium. Lineage (GTDB taxonomy): Bacteria > Bacillota > Clostridia > Lachnospirales > Lachnospiraceae > Avilachnospira. The sequence continues at coordinate 14,933 of CAVBSU010000001.1, forward strand.
CCTTGAGAAAGCTGTCCTTCGTTATATTATACCGATTAAACAGTTTCTTTACTTCGGTATCTCCCGTATCCATAATTGCAAGGAATATATGATCCACCGACACATACTCATCACCCATGGCTTTGGCCTTATCCTCAGCCTGAGTCAAAGCTTTATTGGCATTCTGCGAGAAATACATATTTCCCGTGCTGCCGCTCACCTTGGGAAATCCTGCTATAATGCCGAGTGCATCCTTTTTAAGTCCCTCGGCATCCACTCCCATCTTTTTTAATACTGTTGTGATAAGGCTGTCATCTATTGTCAGAAGACTGTACAGAAGATGCATGGCCTCTATCGTCTGATTTCCGTATTCAAGTGCGATTTTTTCGCAGCCGTTTACTGCTTCGACTGATTTCTGTGTAAATTTTTGTATATTCATAAAACTTCACCTCCTTTTGCTATGGTGAAAATATTTTTCAACTGTCTACGATTATATCATGATTGTTAGCACTGTCAAGCGTTGAGTGCTAATTATGCCGTTTTTCACATTTTTTTCAAAATCTCTGCCATATAAAAAAGCTCCGCAGGCTTTCTTTACAAAAAAGATTCCTGCGGAAGCTTTTAATTTTAAAAGTTCTCATGCAAGTAGGCTTGCATCGGGTTTTTAAGCTTTTGAGCCTGATATAATGTATCTCAGCTCTCTACTTTTTCTATTTTGGAAGCCTCTACTGATATTCCGGAAAGGGCTCCTTCATAATAAACTCTTACTTCCTGTTCTTCTTCGATTCCGTTAAGCAATTCGGAAGCTGCGCTTACCTCAAAAGAACTGAGGTCATTTATAACAGTCAAAAGTCCTGCCTCGGCATCAATTCCGTCTACCACTCCCGTAAAGTAGTTTGCCTTGGCATCTGCCGAATCTATGGCATCTGAGGCTACTATCTTTATGGCAATGGGCTGTGAAAAAGAGCTTTCTCCGCTGTCCCCATCCTCGGCATCATCTAAAACAGAGCCGGCATAGCTTATTACTACCGAATCCCCTGCCTTGAGCTCGCTGAAGGACACTGTGCGTGACATCTGATTATCGAAGGTTCTTTCCGTTCCGGATTCATCAATAATGGTGAAGTCATTGATATCATAAATGCTGACAGTTCCGTAAATCTCTGGATCTCTGTTTTCTATGGCAGCCTGCTGCTCGATATCCATAAGCAATGTCACGGTGGCCGCAGGCTTTACATCTCCTTCCACCTCTGCATACTCTGCCTCGACATCCGAACCTGTAAGGATAGGTGAATCTCCCTCTATCTCTGCATTGGTCGTATCAAATGTCATCGTTACGCCGTCTGCTGACAGTGTGAGTCTGTTGCTGCTTATGCTTGTGACTATTCCCTCGAAATATTGTGCTTCGTATTCCCCGGGAAGATCTATGACCTCCTCATTGGCAGTCTCAGTGCTGCCTGTTTCATTAGCTGCGCCGGTAGCTGCCGCCTCGGTTTCAACATTTTCTCCCTTGCCTCCGCAGGCTGTAGCTGCAATCGCAAAAGCTGCAATCGCCATAATGGCTGTGAATTTTTTCATCAATATCATCTCCGTATCTTAATAATATCCTTTTTACAGTGCCAAGGTATTCTACTATAAACTCGTGTTCTTTTCCTGAAATAAATCTTAAATTTGATTTAATAGTGCCTTATGGCAGCTTATTTTTTATGTATGCCTCAGTTATTCTTATAATAGTTTATCAGGCATCCGTCCGCAATAATCTGTCTTTCATCCTCTGTAAGCGGGCCTGTAGATGTAGCAAATTCGACTACACTTCCGTCCTTTTTTACGGCATAGGCAGTGATTGTTTCTGTGTTTTCAAGCACGGCTTTTCTAATCCCCGGTATGAAAATGTAGTCTCCGAGCTCTATAACTGACGGATCCTCGATAAGGAAAGGAACCATTCCCCAATTTATGCAGTTTGAACGATATCTCTTTGTAGCATAAGATTTTGCAAAGTTTGCCGATGCTCCCAGCACTCTCTGACAGGAAGCCGCCTGTTCTCTTGCCGAACCGTCTCCCGGAGACATTGCAAAAATGGCAGAGCCAATGTCCGTATTTACAGGATTGCTCTTTATACCGAATGCCGTGAGTTTTTCATAAACCCTTTCTATTTCCGGGGCAATGCTTCCGTTAGCTATTCTTTCTCTGTCACAGGCTCTTACGGCCTTGCTTCGCGCAGCATATTCAGGATCGCGCTTTGAGAGGGCAAATTCCGAGAGTTTTTCCGGATTAGAGCGATAGCTTGAGGTTTCTCCTGACGGAATAAGCTCATCCGTGGTTGTTACAGGGTCCTCTATATAGCTGCATACCTTCACCAGAAGATCCTCACTTAAAGCAGGCATGTGCGGCCAGTCTTTAATATTGGGTCCAAACTTAAGCTCATAATCAGGCTCTTCCTTTCCCCAGCCTGAATATACTCTCTTTTCATAAATACTGCCGTCATAGTTGTAATCAGGTGCAGTATACTCAACCTCAAGATCAGTAGCCGGTGTAAGCCTTCCTCCGTTAGCTGCGGTAGCAGCGATGGAGCGGCTGTCCATAAGTGCCACTGCCGAAAGCTGTCCCTCACCCGGCTTTGAGCCCTCACGATTAGGGAAGTTTCTGGTTGTATGACGGATGGAGAACTCTCCGTTTGCAGGGCAGTCTCCGGCACCAAAGCACGGACCGCAGAAGCATTCTCTCATAATAACACCGGCCTCGATCAAATCTGACACGGCTCCGTTTCTTACAAGCTCTGCGTATGCCGGCATACTTCCGGGATATACGCTTAATGTAAAGGTGCCGTTTCCGCAGCTTTTACCCTTTAATATGTCTGCCGCCGCCATTATTCCGTCTATAGTACCGCCTGCACAGCCGGCAATTTCTCCCTGATCCACATAGATATCCTTACCCTTAAGCTTGGATTTTAAGTTGATTTCGGCACCGACTATCTGAGAGTTGACATTGACCTCCGTCTCATGAAGAATGTCCTCCGCATTTTCAAGAAGCTCTCTGATGGTATAGGTATTGGACGGGTGCATAGGCATAGCTATGGTACACTCTATCTTTGAAAGATCTACATAAATGCAGCCATCATAGTAGGCAGCCTCCGCAGGCTTTAATTCCCTGTAGTCATCAGGTCTTAAATGATTTTCGAAGTATTTTTTTGTTTCCCCGTCAGTCATCCACACGGAGCTCCAGCAGGTGGTCTCAGTAGTCATTACATCTATGGCATTTCTGTATTCTATGGGAAGTGCGGCGATTCCCGGTCCCACAAATTCCATGATTTTGTTTTTTACATATCCGTTTTTATAAACAGCCCCTATGATGGACAGCACCACATCATGAGGTCCCACGCCGGGTCTCGGTTTTCCCGTAAGGTATACGGCAACAGTCTCCGGATATGCAAAGTCGTAAGTGCGATTTAAAAGCTGCTTTGCAAGCTCTCCTCCGCCCTCTCCTATAGCCATGCATCCCAGTGCGCCGTATCTGGTATGAGAGTCGGTTCCGAGTATCATCTTGCCGCAGCCTGCCATTGTTTCACGATTATAGCTGTGAATATTTGCCATATTGGTCGGAACATAAATTCCGCCGAATTTATGTGCGGCAGAGAGTGCGAACTTGTGATCATCCTCGTTTATGGTTCCTCCAACTGCACACAGGCTGTTGTGACAGTTGGTAAGCACATAAGGAAGCGGAAATTTTGTAAGACCCGAGGCGCGGGCTGTCTGTATAACCCCCACATAGGTTATGTCATGACTTGTGAGCGAGTCAAACCTGAGCTTGAGCTTTTTCATATCATCAGACTTATTGTGAGACCTGATTATGGAATAGGCGATTGTTCCCTCGGCTGCTTTGTCTGCTGAGGTTTCAATGCCTGTTTTCTGTTTAAGCTCCTCTGCACTTTCACAAAGCTCAGTGCCGTAAGCCAAAAAAACTCCCCTGTCATAAAGCTTTATCATCTTTATTTCTCCTTATGCAAAGCCGCTTTTGCGGCTGAAAATATCTGTTCTCGACTGATGCCGATCGTTTCGCACTCATTGCTTTCGCAATCTTCACACATTATATATGAAATCCTGTACATTGACATTATAAATATTGATTTTTCTGCTATACTGTTGTATGGATTGACGATAAAAGTATGTGAATCGGAGAATTTTATGGATCTTTTTGATTATATGCGAGAAACAAATAAAAAAAGTGAAAGTCCGTTGGCTTCCCGCATGCGTCCCGAGACATTGGATGAGATAGTAGGTCAGGAGCATATCATCGGAAAGGATAAGCTTTTATATCGTGCCATAAAGGCTGATAAGCTGGGGTCAATACTCTTTTTCGGACCTCCCGGTACCGGAAAAACCAGCATTGCCAAGGTTATCGCGCATACCACAAATGCCGAGTTTGAACAGCTCAATGCCACTACTGCCGGGAAAAAGGATATGGAGGATGTCATATCCCGTGCCAAACAAAATATGGCAGCCTATGCAAAAAACACTATCCTCTTTATAGATGAAATACATCGCTTTAACAAGGCTCAGCAGGATTATCTGCTGCCTTTTGTGGAGGACGGAACCATTATACTTATAGGGGCAACCACCGAAAATCCGTATTTTGAGGTAAACCGTGCTCTCCTGTCCCGCTCCAGACTTTTTGAACTTAAGCCCTTAAGCTCAGCTGACATAAAAAAGCTTGTTTTTCGTGCCGTAAATGACGATAAAAAGGGTATGGGCATGTATCATGCGTATATAGATGAGCCTGCTGCCGATTTTATAAGTGATATTTCCGAAGGGGATGCCCGTACGGCACTTAACGCCGTAGAGCTTGCGGTACTCACTACAGACCCCGAGGCTGACGGACGCATCCATTTAAGCCTTGAGATCATGCAGGAATGCATCCAGAAGCGTGCCATCGGTTACGACAGGGATGGCAACAACCACTATGACACTATTTCAGCCTTTATAAAAAGCATGAGAGGCTCTGACCCCGATGCCGCCGTTTATTATCTGGCACGCATGCTTGAAGCAGGCGAGGATATAAAATTCATATCCCGCCGCATTATGATATGTGCCTCCGAGGATGTCGGGCTTGCCGATCCCATGGCGTTAAATGTTGCTGTCAATGCTTCTCTTGCCGTAGAGCGCGTCGGCATGCCGGAGGCTCGCATACTGCTTTCAGAGGCCGCCGTCTATGTGGCCACGGCTCCCAAATCAAATGCCGGCTATCTTGCCATAGATAAAGCACTGAATAAGGTCAGAGCAACCGGAAATCTGCCCATCCCCATATATCTCAGAGACATTCATTATGAGGACAGAGAAGCTGCCGGTGAGGGAACAGGCCGCTTTGCAGGAAACGGCACAGGCTATAAATACGCTCATGACTATCCGGGACACTATGTCGGGCAGCAGTATCTGCCGGATGAGATTAAAGATGAATGCTTCTTTGAGCCGGGTCTTAACGGGTACGAAAATCGGATACACGATTATTTAAAAAAGATAGGGCGTGAATAATTTTTGATTTTTCTACTTCTTACAATATCGCGACAAATTCATGAAAATTGAATGTAATCCGATACAAGAAATCATATTTTTATTATAATAGACCCTGTAAATTTAATGTAACCTGATGACAGGCTTTGAAAATCTTTGTATTATAAACCTGTCACAAAAGAATATATTCAAAAATCTTTTAATTTTTCATGAGGGGGACAAATCCATGAAATTAAAGAAACTGGCTATGGCAGCTATGGCAGCTGCTTTGGCTCTGGGCATGTCGATGACATCTTTTGCTGAGATCGGATATTACGAGTGGTATACCAGCAGATATGGCGATTATCCTTATCTTACTGATGAAGACATTCAGTCTGATCCCGTATATTATCAGTATCTCAGTGAAGTTTACGGCTACAATTCAACAGGTGACTATGACTACAGCACTGACTATTATTATGATTACTATTATGATTATGACGGCTCCTATTATGCTTATGTTGAGGATGCCTATTGGAGCGGAACCACAGCAAAATGGGACATTGACGGAAAAGCAAGCAAGTATCAGATAAGAATTTACAGAGATAATACCAAGCTTGCCTCCAAGGACACAAAAAGCAAGAGCTATGGTCTTTCAAGCTACATCACAAGAGCAGGTTATTACTACTTTGAGATAAGAGCTTATAATAAGTATAGTGGCTGGTCTTCATGGGTATCCTCAGATGACAAGTATTTTTCAGGCGGAAGCAGCACCAGCTCCGGCACCGGAAACAGTGCAGTTTATGTTATAAACTCCAACGGTCCGACGACTCAGGCTCAATGGATACAGGCAGCTGACGGCTCCGGCAAATGGTGGTACAGACACGCTGACGGCGGATATACAAAAAGCGGCTGGGAGATGATCAGCAATAAATGGTACTACTTCGATGAATCCGGCTGGATGAAGACAGGCTGGCTTAACATTAACGGTGCCACCTATTATCTCGGATCCGACGGTGCTATGCTCACAGGCTACAATGTCATTGACGGCGCAGCACATAACTTCGACTCTTCGGGCAAAATGATCAACTAAAAACCTCATACCCTGCAACTTTTTTAAACATTAACTATCATCAACTATTAAAAAGCTGAGACTTTTTATTTACAGGCAGTCTCAGCTTTCTTTTTGGCTCTGCCGCTTTTTCGGCAGTTGTTCCGCATGTGCGGTGCGTTGATATCAGTAAAAATGAAAATTTATTCTTCCGCAAGATTTTTCATCAGATTTACCATCTCTATAGCAGAAAGAGCGCAGTCATAACCTTTATTGCCGGCCTTGGAGCCCGCGCGTTCTATGGCCTGCTCGATATTTTCGGTTGTAATAACACCGAAAAGCACCGGGATCCCGGCTTTTAAGCCAACCTGTGCAATTCCCTTTGCCGTTTCATTTACCACAAGCTCATAATGCGTTGTTGAACCTCTTATCACGGCTCCCACGCATATGACGGCATCGTATTTTCCGCTGTCCGCCATTTTCTCCGCAATCACAGGAATCTCAAAAGCTCCCGGAACCCAGCACGCATCTATATCTGATTCTTCAACGCCGTGACGCACCAGACCGTCCACCGCTCCGTCCAGGAGCTTTTGGACTATAAAGCTGTTGAACCTGGATGCCACTATTCCGACTCTCATGCCGTTTTTTGCTACTACATTTCCCTCAATTAAATTGATACTCATGTCAATGTCTCCTTTTCTTATTTCAAAATCATCCGAATTTTATGCTTCTGAATACATGTCCCATCTTTTCCTGCTTGGTCTTAAGATATTTGACATCATATTTCTGCGGCTCTATCTCGATGGGCACTCTTTCCTTTATCACAAAATCAAATCCCTCAAGTCCGTATATTTTGCTCGGATTATTGGTAAGAAGCCTTATTGATTTTATTCCGAGATCCTGCAAGATCTGCGCTCCTGACCAGTATTCTCTCAAATCCGGTGCAAAGCCCAGCTCCACATTGGCTTCCACCGTGTCGCGCCCGTTTTCCTGAAGCTCGTAGGCTTTAAGCTTATTTATAAGGCCTATTCCTCTGCCCTCCTGCCTCATATAAAGAATGACACCTCTGCCCTCTCTCTGTATACGCTCCATGGCTGTTTTCAGCTGTGCGCCGCAGTCACAGCGGCTTGAGCTGAAAACATCTCCCGTAAGGCATTCCGAGTGAACTCTCACCAATATATCCTCGCCATCCCCTATTTTGCCGCAGACTAAGGCTATATGATGCTCACCTGTAATGTCATTGACATAGCCCTTTATCCTGAAATCGCCATATGAGGTGGGCAGCTTTGCACTTGCCTCACAGTGCATGTGCTGTTCTCTGCGTCTTAGGTAATTTTGCAGGTCATGAATATTTATAAATTTCAGACCGAACCTGTCCGCAAGCTCCCAAAGCTCGGTCGTGCGCATCATAGTGCCGTCCTCGCGCATGATCTCGCAGCAAAGACCACACTCGGAAAGTCCCGCAAGCCTGCAAAGATCAACCGTAGCCTCTGTATGCCCGTTTCTCGTGAGCACCCCGCCGTGACGAGCCACAAGCGGAAACATATGCCCCGGACGCCTGAAGTCCTCCGGCTTGGTGTCATCAGCTATGCACTTTCTGGCTGTATAGCCCCTCTCCTTTGCCGAAATTCCTGTCGTAGTATCGATGTGGTCTATCGAAACTGTAAATGCAGTGCAGTGGTTATCCGTATTTTCACTCACCATCTGCGGAAGATTGAGACTGTGCGCAAGTTCATAGGACATTGGCATGCAAATAAGTCCTCTTGCATGCTGTGCCATGAAATTGACATTTTCAGTAGTTGCAAACTGTGCCGCACAGATAAGATCTCCTTCGTTTTCCCTGTCAGGATCGTCAGTGCAAATGATAAGCTTCCCTGCCTTAAGCTCCTCCAGAGCTTCCTCTATTGTGTTGAATTTTCTGTCTTTATCCATATCCGTCTCCCTTTAACCGAAACTCGCCGAATTTCAAAATCCGTTTGCCTCCAAATACTCAAGCGAAAGCATGCTTTCTTTAAAGTCGCCGTCCTTTGCTTTATTATTGTCCGATAACGCCCCTGCGCTGTCTGTCACTGCTGTATCTGCCTTGTGATTTAACAGTCTTTTTACATATTTCCCGATAATATCATTTTCAAGATTTACCGCCTCTCCCTCATGCTTTTTAATCAGTGTGGTCTCCGAAGCCGTATGCGGTATGATCGACACTGAAAAGCTTGTCTCATCCAGCTTTGCCACTGTAAGGCTGATTCCGTCAATGACTATCGATCCTTTTTCTACGATGAGCCCTAATATCTTTTCATCGGCCCTTATTCTGACCCAAACAGCATTGGATTCTCTTGTCATTGCCATTATGGTCCCGATGCCGTCTATGTGGCCCGAAACTATATGACCGCCGAATCTTCCGTCCGCAGGCATTGCCCTTTCAAGGTTCACCTTACTGCCTGCTCCAAGCGTTCCGAGATTGGTGCGCCTCAGGGTTTCCGGCATAACATCGGCCGTAAAGGAATCCCCTTTTTTATTCGTCACCGTAAGACATACACCGTTTACACTGATGCTGTCTCCGAGCTTCGTTCCTCCAAGAACCCTTCCCGCTGTTATTTCAATTTCTCCGCTTTGTGCTCCTGCCGTAACCCTTTTTACAGTTCCGATTTCTTCAACTATTCCGGTAAACATTCAGCCTCCGCCTTTTTGATTTGTATGATGATGCCGCGACATTTTTTCTCCTCATCATTATTAAATATCTCCTTCAATAAGTATGTCCTCTCCCAGCCTGATAATGCTTTGATTTTTGAGCATGAACGCATCCTTCGGAAGCTCTATGCCGTCTCCTTCAACCGGTGTTTTTGCATTTCTTCCGCCGAAAAGCTTCGGTGCAATATATGCGCATATATGGTTTACGATTCCGGCTTTTAGGGCTTCATAGTGGATTGTCCCTCCGCCCTCTATTAAAACAGAGTCTATATCTTTATTTCCCAATACCTGCATAAGTGCTTTCAAATCGACCTGCTTTTTTTTGCCGGCGGAGCTTTTCTCTGTTTCCGGCATATTAAGGACATTTATGCCGCATTTTTCAAGCTCTGCTCTTTTTCTGCTCTTTTCAAATTTTTCTTCATCCATTGCACAGACAACCATCGTTTTATATTCGGATGCAGTCCTTACGATTTTGCTTTCAGGAGGAATTCTCAGTCTGCTGTCACATATAATTCTTAACGGCTGATGAATTTCATTATCAGAAAGTAGCTTATCTGCATCGCCGTCTCTTTCCTGTTTTTTGTTCTCAGTGCGGGCATTCAATAAGGGATCGTCCCTTAAAACCGTCTCTATCCCTGCCATAACGGCGGCATATTTGCTTCTCAGCTCATGCACATGAGCTCTTGCCCTTTCTCCGGTTATCCACTTTGATGCTCCTGTGTATGTGGCTATCTTTCCGTCCAGAGTCATTGCATATTTTATTGTTACATAAGGCTCTTTTTTTATTATGTAATGCATAAATATCGGATTTATATCATTACATTCTTCATTCATGAAATCCTCTGTCACCTCTATGCCATGTTCTCTTAATATCCCTGCTCCTTTTCCTGCAACCTTCGGATTGGGATCTCTTGAGCCGATAAATACTCTTTTGATGCCCTTTTCTATAATTATGTCCGTACACGGAGGCGTTTTCCCCTGATGACAGCATGGCTCTAAAGTGACATAAAGTGTTGCCCCCATAGCTTTTTTGTCATCACATTTTAAGAGTGCATTTCTTTCCGCATGACATTCTCCGCAGCGATGGTGATAATCCTCTGCTATAATTTCTCCGTCCTTTACCAGTACGGCACCTACCATCGGATTCGGGTTTGTCCATCCCGCTCCCTTTTTTGCAAGCTCTATAGCTCTCAGCATGTAATCGGCATGAGTCATTGGCATACCTCCGTTCGGAATTATTTCAATAAAAAACGCCCTGATAAAAATCAAGGCGAAAACAATGCATCGGCTTTAAATACTAAAACTATGACGCAAAAAACAGAAATACTCTCATATTTCCTTATCTTCTTTCATCCGGACTATACCGTCGGCCGCGGAATTTCACCGCATCATGCAAAATGCTCGTGGGCTGTACCACCGGTGGGGAATTTCACCCCGCCCTGAAGATCTCTGCCTAAGCTGTCTGTTTTATATAGACGCTTAAGCTATTCGATTGTAAATCCAATCCTTCCCGGAAAGGACTATTTGATATTACTATGCATGCTTTAATATGTAAAGCTGTTTTTTTCATACCATCATGTTGTACGGCCAGCCTATAAGGCTTCCCAGATCATATACTCTTGTATATCCTATGCTGCTCAGGTATTCGGCTGCCTCCGCACTTCTGACTCCGGTTCTGCAATAAACCATAACGGGAGTATCCTTTGTCTTGAGAAATTCCTTTATGGACTCTTCATTTATGGAGTCTACCGGAAGAAGCTCTGCTTCCGTGGGATGCCCTGTTATATATTCCTCTTCATCACGGACATCCAGCATGACAATATCCGGTTCACTGTCCAAAAGCTCCTTTGCCTGCTTAAAGTTTATTTTCTGATAATTCATTTACCGTAAATCCTCGGCTATTCCTGTGATGATTTCGACACATTTATCATATCCTAACAATCCGGAATCCAGACAAATATGATAGTTGTTGCAGCTGCCCCACTTTTTGCCCGTAAAACGGTTATAATAATTGTGTCTTGCCGCATCCTTTTTTATCATGGTCTTCTTAACTGCGGCAATGTCATCCGTTTCTATTAGCTCCGATACTCTTTTTGCCCTGTGAAGCTCATCAGCATATATAAACACATTTATACTGTCAATGCCTGCCTTCGCCAGAATATCATCCGCACAGCGGCCCAGGATTACACACGGACCCTGCTTTGCCAAATTTGTAATAACTGCCTGTTGTATCTCTACAAGCTTTTCATGGCTGTCGTTATAATATCCGCTCGAGATATTGCTTATAGTTGTCATAAGGCTTTCGAGCTTCGATATCTCCTCACTTTCTTCTTCGACAAGCGACATATCTATCCCTGATGCCTTCGCAGCATTTCTTATAATATCCTTATCGTAAAACGGAATACCAAGTTTTTCAGCAACCCTTTTGCCGATGCTGTGACCGCCCGCTCCATACTCTCTGCTGATAGTTATAATCTTCATAAAAACCTTACCTCATTTTGAAAATCTACGAGTATTTTATCACTGTATTTGGAAACCAACAACATGAATAAACAAAGCTCAGCTTTGAAGTTTGCTTATAAGCAAAGCATTAAATAAACCGCCCGGGGAAAATCTCCTCAGGCGGCTTATATATCCGTACAAATTGTATTCAGATAATCTTTGAATCCTTCCCGGATTACTTAAGTGTAACCTTAGCTCCGACTTCCTCAAGCTTCTTCTGGATATCCTCAGCTGTAGCCTTATCAGCAGCTTCCTTAATGATCTTAGGAGCAGCCTCAACCATATCCTTTGCTTCCTTAAGTCCAAGACCTGTGATCTCACGAACGACCTTGATAACCTTAATCTTCTCTGCGCCTACCTCTGTAAGCTCTACATCGAAGTCAGTCTTTTCTTCAGCTGCTGCGCCTGCGCCTGCACCTGCTGCTGCAACTACAACGCCTGCTGCTGCAGATACGCCGAATTCTTCCTCACATGCCTTTACAAGATCATTGAGCTCTAATACTGACAGTTCCTTAATAGCTTCGATAAACTCAGCTGTAGTTAATTTTGCCATTTTTATTTCCTCCTGAAATTATCTGCCGTCCCTGCGGCTGTGCGAATGTTTGTGCCGAATAATAACTTATTCTGCTGCAGGTGCTGCCTCGCCGCCCTTTTCAGCGATCTGATTAAGCACTCTTGCAAGATTTGTGATAGGTGACTGCAGTGAGCCGAGAAGCTTTGAAAGAAGTTCTTCTCTTCCCGGAACAGTAGCGATCTTTGCCATGCCGGCTGCATCATAATATGCGCCCTCGACAACGCCACCCTTAAGGTTAAGACTCTCGATGTCCTTAGCATATTTGGAGATGATTCTCGCAGGTGCTGTCGCATCTGTCTTGGAAACTGCAAGAGCAGTAGATCCCTTAAGATCTCCAACAATGCTTTCGAACTCGGTTCCTGCTACAGCTCTGTTAATGAGAGTGTTCTTATAAACCTTGTATGTAACACCATTCTCACGAAGCTCCTTACGAAGCTTTGTATCCTGGTCTACAGTGATTCCAAGGTACTGTACCGTGACAGCTGACTGTGCTCCGTCAAGAAGACCCTTGATCTCATCAACTATAGGCTGCTTAAGTTCAACCTTAGCCATGTTCTTTTACCTCCTGTAATATTTCCGCCCTAAAACTGCAGAAAAGAAAACTCCATGCCAAAAGACATGGAGGTAAAGTCATAGTACTTTTATTCCTCGGCAGGCGTCTTTCATCCTTACGCTCGCAGTGCAATGCACATAGAGCACCTGCTGTCTTCGGCAGTTAAAGCTTAGCTATATTAACACACAATTTCGGGTGTGTCAACCGATTCAGATTTCCTTCTTTTGCGGCTAATCAGCCATTAACAAGCTTGGAAACATTGAGGCGAACTCCCGGTCCCATGGTAGATGTAACTACTGCGGACTTAATGAATGCACCCTTTAATGCCGAAGGCTTTGCCTTGTTTACGGCATCCATAATGGTCTGGAAGTTCTCTGAAAGCTGCTCCTCCGTGAATGAAGCCTTTCCGAACGGCACATGAATGATATTTGCCTTATCAAGTCTGTACTCGATCTGTCCGGCCTTAATATCATGTATAGCCTTTGTTACATCCATGGTAACCGTGCCTGCCTTAGGGTTAGGCATAAGTCCCTTAGGTCCGAGAACCTTACCGAGACGACCTACAACTCCCATCATGTCAGGTGTTGCAACAACTACATCATAGTCAAACCAGCCGTCATTCTGAATTCTCGGAATAAGCTCCTCAGCTCCAACATAATCAGCTCCTGCTGCCAATGCCTCGTCAGCCTTAGGTCCCTTTGCAAATACAAGAATACGAACCTTCTTGCCTGTTCCGTTAGGAAGAACTACAGAACCGCGGATCTGCTGGTCAGCCTTACGGCCGTCGCAGCCTGTTCTGATATGAAGCTCCATAGTCTCATCAAACTTTGCTGAAGCATTTTCCTTTGCAATTCTGATAGCCTCATTCTTATCATACTGGAGAGTGCGATCATACTTTTTCACATTCTCAAGATACTTCTTACCTCTTTTCATCGAAAGCTACCCCCTTATTCCTCTACAGTAACGCCCATACTTCTGCAAGTTCCGGCGATCATTGACATTGCTGCCTCGATAGTTGCTGCGTTAAGATCAGGCATCTTTGTCTCTGCAATCTTCTGAAGATCTGCCTTTGAGATAGTAGCTACCTTTGTCTTATTAGGAACACCTGAACCGCTCTTTATCTTACAAGCCTTCTTGATAAGAACCGGAGCCGGAGGGGTCTTTGTGATGAAACTGAAGCTTCTGTCTGCATAAACAGTGATAACAACCGGGATAATAAGATCTCCCTGATCGGCTGTCTTTGCATTAAACTGCTTTGTGAACTCTACGATATTTACACCATGCTGACCGAGAGCAGGACCAACCGGCGGTGCCGGTGTTGCTTTGCCGGCAGGTATCTGTAACTTAATGTAACCTGTAACTTTTTTTGCCATAATAGCCTCCTTGTGGTAATAGCGGGGGTTTTAATACCCTCCCACCTGTATGTTAAAAGTTTTTGACCCGTTACTGAAAGGTCAAAGCTTCTTAACTTCTACGAATGATAATTCAACAGGTGTCTCTCGTCCGAACATCTCGACATTTATCGTAACAAGACGCTTGGACTCGTTGATTGCTTTGATCACTCCGACAGTATCCTTCCATGCTCCGGCAACAACAACCACCGACTCGCCTTCCTTGAAGTCGCATACGATTTCGTTCTCGCGATTTCCGAGCATGGCAATCTCCTCTTCGGAGAGCGGTACGGGTTTGGAACCCGGTCCCACAAATCCGGTTACGCCTCTGGTATTTCTTACTACATACCAGGTTTCATCATTCATGATCATATGAACGAGGACATATCCCGGGAAGATCTTTCTGTCTATCTTCTTCTCTACGCCATTCTTTAATTCTATAGTGGACTGAACCGGAACTGCTACCTCAAGGATCTGATCCTGGAGATTGCGATTCTCGATTGTCTTTTCAATATCGACCTTTACTTTATTCTCATAGCCTGAGTATGTGTGAGCCACATACCACTTAGCCTCAGAACCGATATCTGCCATTTTTTTCTCCTTTAAAGAATAAGCCCTAAAAGTGCCTTAAGGCCGGTGTCAAGTCCGAAGATCAGCAGACCGATAAGAACACTGACGACGATTGTAGCTATTGTCTCTTTTTTCAGATCCTCCTGATTCGGAAAAATGATCTTTGAGAATTCTGCCTTTACTCCGTTTGCAAAAGAGCTTAGCCTTCCTGCCGCAGAAGTTCTCTCCGCAGAGCTGTTAGCCTTATCAGCCATTACTTTGTCTCCTTATGCGGTGTGTGCTTCTTGCAGAATCTGCAATACTTATTCACTTCCATTCTGTCCGGATGATTCTTTTTGTCCTTTGTAAGGAAGTAGTTACGCTGTTTGCACTCGGTGCAAGCTAAAATGATTTTGGTGCGCTTTGAAGCCACGGTTATTCACCTCCCAAAAGTAAATTATACATGCCGCACTGCGGCTTGAGCTTTTATGTTTTCCTGTCGAAAAACATGCAAGAAAAAAGGGGCTCACCCCTTTTTACTCGGTAAAGATACCACAAGCCCGCCATGAAAGTCAAGCTCATTATGCATCTGGACACAATGTTTTTTATGACTGCTCTTCTTAAACCCGGAAAAGCACAATGCTCGTTTAAATCTCGGAAATAGACTTTGCATTAGCTTCTTTTGACGCTGCTATCTTGGCTAATTCCTCTTTTATCTGCGCATCACTGAGCTTGTTTACGCCAATTCCGGTTGCTGCATAGATAAGCGCAAACAGAGGACAAGCCCACCACATTACCGTATATGGTATATAGCCACCGGCACCATAAGCTGCAATTCCCAGGGTTGTAGCATAGAAGGCACCTGAATTTCCCCAGGGGAACATGCAGGATACACAAGTTCCTACATCCTCAAGTGTGCGTGAAAGAGTTGCTCTTCCCATTCCATTCTTAATATATGCCTCTTCCCACGCTTCTCCTACAAATACCGAACTTACATAGGAATTTCCGGCAATGGCATGAATTATGTAAATAGCGATTTCAGCAGTAAATACGGTTTTAAGTCTTGAATTCAGATTTCTCATAAGAGGCTCTACCGCCTTATCAAGAATTCCGGCATTTATCATTATAGTGGTAGCTGAAAAACCGCAATAGCATATAAGTACGATAGATGCCATAGACATCATGCCGCCTCTGTTAAGAAGATACGAAACCGTTGAATCTATTTCATATCCCTCAGGCGCAATAGATGAAACCGTAAATCCTTTAACTGCCGCAATAGTACCGGTTGATAGACTGAAGCCCTGAACGGTAAGACCGAGTATGATAGATATGGCTCCGCACGCAAGAAGTGACGGTACCACAGGCTTTTTAGTCATTACCAATATAAGCATTACAAGAAGCGGAAGTAAAAGCAAAACACTCCAGTTATAAAGATCGTCCAGCTGCTGCATGATTATAACAGCATTTTCCGGGAGACCTTCTCCTCCGACATCCAGGCCAAACCCAAGCACTGTATAAAGCACACATCCGATAATCCACGCAGGCATGGTGGTCCAAAGCTGGGATCTTACATGTGACCAGAGATCTGTGCCTGCACAAGCCGGAGCAAGGTTTGTGGTCTCTGACATGGGAGAAATTTTATCTCCGAATATGGCGCCGGATATAATTGCTCCTGCGATTATTCCCGTATCTGCTCCGAGCCCCTGCGCCAGAGCCATGCAGGCAACACCGGCAGTTCCGGCTGAAGTCCAGGATGAACCGGTAAGCACCGACATGACACAGCATACAAGAAATGCCGAAAGATATAAAAACTTTGGATTTATAAGCTCAAAGCCGTAATAAACAACCATGGGCAGTGTTCCGCTGAAAAGCATTCCTCCAAGCATGAAGCCGATTGCCCACATAATAAGAATTGTCGGTGTGAGCTGTCCTATACGCTTTCCGATAGCCTTTTCCATGTAATCCCAGGAATATCCCATCCTCATGGACATAACCGCAGCAATAGCTGCAACTACGAGCAATGCGAATTCTACACGCATCTTTAAAACCAGAGCGCCAAGAATAATGACTGCTGCCAGACCGACGCAAAGATAAGCTTCGCCTGCCGTAGGCTTACGATAAGTTTTTGTCTGTTCACTCATTCTTTTTAATCCCCTTATTTCAGTTTGATCTTACTGCGTTATTTCTTCAGGTTAGCGCGTTAAAGTAAAATCAAAGGGATTATATACCAGGTTGTTTAAAAAATCTACCTGATTTTTTCGGCAGTTGTTCTCTCTGAAATAATCAAGGGCTTCGGTTCTTAATTCCGAAGCCCTTGAAAGGATACCAATTTTCGCCCTGATTATACCGTCGGATGGCTGATTTCCTTTTGAATCAGCCATCATAAAGACAACGGGGGAGTCTTTTATCCGGTCATTTTTTGCGAAAAAAGTTGCCAAACTTTATATTATCAATAATCAGAGTCTTCAAGCTCTGCACCGTCATCAAATGCTGCATTTATTACAGCTTCATCTGTGACGATTTCATCCTCTGCGGCTGTTTCTGCAGTTTCCGCTGTTGTTTCGGTCACAGCATCTGCCGTGCTTTCTGAAGCAGTTGTCTCTGCCACAGTCTCTGAAGCAGCCTCTGTTACTGTTTCTGCAGCAGCTGCGCTTGCATCAATCGTAACTTCGCTTTCTGCCTGAGTCTGTTCTGTTACAGTCTCTGTTTGAATCTCAGCAATTATTTCGTCCGTTGCAACGCTCTTTCCTGTCATTGTCTCAAGATAGCTGAGCTTTTTCTCCAGAAGCTCTACAAGTTCGCCTCTTATCTTAATCTGCTTTTCCTGTACAGCCTCAAGCAATATAAGCTTATCCTTTGCTGTCTCAATATCTCCGCTGGTTCTTGCTTCTTTTGCGGCAGCTCTTAAGGTCTTATTCTGTCCCCTCTCACCTGTGAGCTCCTGGCGCTTGGCCTTGATTTCGCCGGAAAGCTTTGCAAGTTCTTCGCTGGAAGATTTTGTCATATATCCGTTAGCTCTGACAAGCTTCTGCTCTGCCGTAATCTTGGCTGTAAGCTCCTTGCTCGCCGTTATCAGCTCACTGAGTTTGCTTCGCTGTGTGGCAAGCTCGGCATTATAAACGCTAAGCTCGGATTTGCCGCTGCCCGGTGATTTGGTTGCGGCGATTGCCGATGATGTCTGACCTAAAACAAGCATTCCTGTAAGTGCCATTAATCCTAATTTCTCAAATGTTCTTTTCATTGTGTTTTCTCCTTGTTCGTTTATGTTGTGTAAAGCTTAACACCTGTTTTCTTGTTGTTATGTGCATTATAAACCGCAGTAAGATTTGAAAATACGGAAAATTTGCGGCAAAGCAATGACAAATGTTTACGCTTTTTTGAAGTGATGTTATCATTTGAAATATATCTGTAAGATGTATTGCCGCAGGCGCAATATATATGTACAAAAGGATGTCTGCGGTCTTGACGGAGGTATTACTTTCATATGACTCGCATGATTTATTTTGTTGACGATGAAAAGCATATCAGGGAATTGATAGAAGCATTTTTGCTTCAGGCAGGCTTTGATGTCGTTACCTTTGCTGACGGAGAAGCCTTCCTTGAGGCGTATAAAAACAGAAAGCCCGACATTGCCATAGTCGATATAATGCTGCCCGGTGTAGACGGACTCAGCCTGTGCAGAACTGTTAAACAGTCCAGCCCCGGTATTCCGGTAATAATCATCTCTGCAAAGGACAGCCCATATGACCGTGTTGTAGGCTTTGCCTCATGCTGTGACGATTATCTTGTTAAGCCCTTTCTGCCGCTTGAGCTTGTATACAGAATAAAAATGCTTCTCCGGCGAATTGACAGTGAAGAGCAGAGTCAGATTCCGGTGCAGCAAGATGAATGCTTAAGCCTGGGCGGACTCACTATCTATCCTGCCGGACGAGTTGCCAAACTTAATGGAAAAGAACTGACTCTTACTCCGAGCGAGTTTGATTTTCTTTCATATATGTTAAAGAATAAGGATCGGGCAATAAAGCGTGACGAATTACTTAAATATGTCTGGCGTGCCGAGTATCAGTTTGATACAAGAGCTACGGATGATTTGGTAAAGAGACTGCGCAGGAAGCTTCGCGAGCATAATTCCGATGTGCGCATTGAAACCGTGTGGGGTTATGGCTTTAAGCTTAGCAGGGAGACTGATACAACGCCATGAAAACAAAAAAACTGCTTCACCGTTTGCTTTTTCCGTCATTAGTTATTCTTATATTATTTCCGCTTATTTCCTGCATGGTCTTTCACTATACGGCCAGGCAGTACGCCGTAAGAAAAGCCGAAAATGAGCTTGAAAAGCTTCAGACTCTTGTGATGCCTTATGTTAATGAAGCATTTGCGGCAGAATCTGACCTTGCTCCGAAGGAGAGAGTTTCCATGTTTGTGAGATCTGCAACTCCTGCCATCAGACGCATGGGCAAGATGACAGGAAACGGTCAGATACTTTTGTTTGCCGGAAATTATAATATAGTCTATCCCAGAGAAGAGGATGACCGTGAAGCTGTCGAAGACCTGGCTGATGCCTGCAGAAAATATATACAGGAATCAAATGACCACTTGTTTGACAGCGCAATAAAGCTCAGTACGGCTGACGGAAATGAATATCTTTCCAGAATACTTAAGGTTCCTAATGATACCAGGGAAATAAAATACCTCATAAGCTACTGCCCGGTATCTGACATAGGAGAATGGGTAGGGGCTGCGTCGCTGAGAGTGCTGCTTATATCATTTGCAGCTGCTGTTATAATTCTTTTTCTTCTTATACATACTGCTGAAAATGTAAATAAGGCTATATACAGATTATGTGATGAGGCTGAAAAAATAGGAAACGGCTCTTTTTCAGGTATAGACTACAGCTTTGACATTGCCGAGCTGGAAAAACTGCGGGTGTCAATGAATCTGATGTCCGAAAGATTAAGTGAGGCCGAGAACGCAAAAAACAGATTCTATCAGAATATTTCCCATGATTTACGCACTCCGCTCATGTCCATAGCAGGATATGCACAGGGAATAGAAACCGGAGTCTTTGACGATCCTTTGCATGCGGCTCATATTATTTCGGACGAAAGCATGAGACTTACCGGGTTAGTTGAAGGACTGCTGAATCTTTCAAGAATAAATGCCTCAGATAAGCCCAGGCTGGTCCCGCTTGATCTTCGTGATGAGCTTGCCGATATATATGAGCACATGAACGGCTTAGCTGTAAAGTCTGAAAAGCAGCTTCATGTTAATATTGCGGATAATGTAAGCACTGTACTTGCTGATTCTGAATCTCTTGAGAAAATAATCGAAAACATACTGTCAA
The DNA here is from genome assembly GCA_963598245.1 of Lachnospiraceae bacterium. GTDB lineage: Bacteria > Bacillota > Clostridia > Lachnospirales > Lachnospiraceae > Avilachnospira. Next base: position 35,044 of record CAVBSU010000001.1, read on the forward strand.
ATGCTCTCAGATATGCAAAAAAAGAGGTATGGCTTACCGCCGAAGAGATTGATAATCCCAGAAATGCCTCTACAGACACTGTCGGCTCTCATTATGACAGATATGCCGATTGTGATGAGCCTGAACGCGGCATAATCATAAAGATTATTGATGATGGCAATGGTATTAAAGCCGAAGAACTTCCTCATATATTTGAAAGGCACTATAAGGGCGAGGAAGGCTGCTTTGGTTTCGGCTTAGCCATAGCTTTGGCCGCTGCCGGTAAAATTGATGCCGTGCTTACCGCAGAAAATACCGTGGATAAAGGTGCTTGCTTTACTCTGCTGCTTAAAAATCAGTAACAAACCGGTGCCGGGACCCCTTGGGAACCCACTAGTTAGATAAAAGAAAATCCTCTAAAACGGCTTATCTAAGCCATTTTAGAGGAAATAAAAAGCAGCGGGTGATGGGAATCGAACCCACGTGTACAGCTTGGAAGGCTGTCATTCTACCATTGAACTACACCCGCAACAGCAATTCATATTCTATCAAGTCCTGGCAAATTTGTCAACTGGAATTTTCAAACTTATTGTTCTATAATGGGACAGGTGACAGAATCTGTGACGGAGCAGCACCATGACAGATAGATGCACATACGCAAAAATTTAAAAAAGGAGAACCAGCATATGCAGCAAAATCCGATAGCAACTATCACTATGGCTGACGGAAGCACTATTAAATTGGAGCTTTATCCGGAGATTGCCCCCAATACGGTCAAAAACTTTATCAGCCTTGTAAATCATAACTTCTACGACGGCACAATCTTTCACAGAGTCATTTCCGGCTTTATGATTCAGGGCGGTGACCCTGACGGAACCGGTATGGGTGGCCCCGGCTACAGCATCAAGGGAGAATTCAGCCAGAACGGTTTTGAAAACGATCTGCATCATGCCCGCGGTGTCATCTCCATGGCAAGATCCATGTTCCCGGACTCGGCAGGAAGCCAGTTCTTCATCATGCATAAGGATGCTCCGCATTTAGACGGCGCTTATGCTGCCTTCGGAAAGGTCATAGAAGGACTTGATGCCGTTGATAAAATCGCAGGTGTTGATACTGATTATAATGACAGACCAAAAGAAGATCAGATCATGAAAACCGTAACCGTCGAGACCTTCGGCACGGACTACGACGAACCTGAAAAAGTTTAATATTCATTAAAACACCAAATGAATCTTTTATTTTTTCTTTGCAGCCAGCTCTCTGAGCATATTTACAAGCTCTATATCAGATTCATTTACACGCATATTGGTTTCGAGGTGCGAGCCGTCTGGATATGTGATTTTCATATCCAGCACCGCCCCCTCGCCTATGCCCTTTTTCCCTATCTGTGACAAAAAGCCTGCTACCCCAGGATGATTGGATGAAAATGTACTCCAGGCTTTTTTTAATTTAAGCATAATCTCGATATTCTCAAACATATATACTCCTTACATAGCTGTATAAAATTCCTGTACCCAGACCTTGCCTCTGCTTGTGTCAATGCTTCCCACACCCAGCATTTGAAAGGCTCCGTTTAAAATATTTGCCCGGTGTCCCGGAGATGTCATCCATGCTGCCACCACCTCATCGGCAGAAGAATAGCCTATGGCAAGATTCTCCCCTACCGCTCTGTACTTTGGTGCTGAAATATCATCATATACTGAATAAAACTTTCGTCCGTCAGGTCTGTCATGTTCAAAATATACGGCTGCTTCTGCGGCTCTTTTTTGAGCAGCGTCTGCTGCATGCGTGCTCCATGAAAGCGCTGTGAGATTATTCTTCGCGCGTTCTGCATTGACCAGATCTAAAACTTTCTGCAGGGAAGCATCAATCTGTGTATCTCCGGCTTCTCCGCTATCATCTGTATATGCAATTATTGCAGACTGTGCTTCTTTATCCTGTGAAGAATTATCTGTGCCTGCAGCCATAGGCCCGTTTTGTGTATGAGCTGAAAAATCATACGCGCCCACCGCGAAGGCAGATATACTGTTCATGGAAATAACTGCCGCTGTAACTCCTGCCAATAGTATGCTTTTCATGAAGTTCACTCCTTTTAAAGTTTAGGCTTTCAGCCTTTTACAAAGGTATTCTATGGCCATTTTGTATCCCTCAAAGCCGTACCCTGCGTAGGTTTTCTCACATGCCATTCCGGCATAGGAAATCTGTCTGAAGTCCTCTCTTTCATTCACCTTTGAAAGATGTACCTCCACAGCCGGGATTGAAACAGCCTTCAGGGCATCAAGAATCGCCACACTCGTATGTGTATAGGCAGCCGGATTTATAACTATACCGTCTATTTTGTCAAAATATGCCTGCTGGATGCGATCTACTATCGCTCCCTCATGATTATTCTGATATATCTCGAACTGTACTCCCTGTTTTTCGCATACACTCTCCACATATTCGGTGAGTGTATTATAGCTCAGATTTCCGTATATTTCAGGCTCCCTTATTCCCAACATGTTGAGATTCGGTCCGTTTATAATGAGAAGCTTCATGATGTTCTCTCCTTAATGTTCTGCTGTGCGGAGTTTACTCACTCACAGAGTCTTATGATTTCCTCTGCGGCATCTTTTACTGACCTGTCATTGACCACGACATCATCCGCAAAGGCCTCATACTTATCCTTTCGCTCTTCATAAAGCTTTTCAAGCGGATTTGCCTGTGAAACAGGTCGCCCATCCGTCGGAAGCAGGTTTATATCCCGCTTTATCCAAACAATATGGCCATTCTGGTGGATCAGCGGATAATTTTCAGGTCGTGTAACACAGCCGCCGCCTGTGGATATCACACAGCCTGATAGCTTTCCGACCTCGGAGAGCACTTCTGTTTCTATCGCTCTGAAGCCTGCCTCGCCCTGTTCCCTGAATATAGTCGGGATATCGGTTCCTGCCTTTTTTACTATTTCTTCATCCGCTTCTATCAGTCGCCTTCCTGTTATTTCCGCGATTTTCTTTCCGATAGAGCTTTTTCCGGCTCCCGGCATGCCGATAATAACAATGTTTTGCATTTCGGCACTAAGCTTTTTATATATATATCCTATAACACTGTCATCTATTTTTGTATTCATAAAAAATTCAGCACTTTGCTTGGCCTGTGCTACCAGCATATAAAATCCGTCCGCATGCCTGATATTAAGCTTTTCCGCCTGAAGCATAAGAGCTGTTCTGGCCGGATTATATACTACATCCAGCACACCCTCACACTCAGGAAAATCTCTCAGATCCACAGCTGCCTCTCCGTTATTCGGATACATTCCCATAGGAGTCGTATTTACAATAATCCCTGCATCCTTATGACACTCCAGATTGTCATAATTATTCTCACCGCCGCGGCTTATTACTATCACCTCAGAGGCTCCCAGATCCCTCAATGCGTGACATATGGTATTTGAAGCCCCTCCGCTCCCGAGCACCAGAGCCTTCCTGGCATTGACATCAATGCCGCTTGCCTTTACAAGCTCGCAAAAGCCGTAATAATCCGTGTTGTAGCCGTGCCAGCCGTCCTCCATTTTTACAAGAGTGTTAACTGCTCCCATTCTTTTAGCCACATCTGAAAGCCAGACACAGGAATCCATGACTCTTTTTTTATAAGGCATGGTAACATTCATTCCCGAAAGGTCAGTGGTGCTCAGGAATTTCTCAACATCTTCCTTTGCAACTTCATAACGCCTGTAATCATAATCGGCAAGCAGGTTGTGTATCTGCGGTGAATAGCTGTGTTCCAGCTTTTCACCTAAAACACCGTATTTTTTCATGGTTGAACCCTTTCCTGTAATTTAAAAATCAGATAACCTCATTGTAGCTTCCGAGATACTGAAATTCCTCGCAGCAGTCATTGACATCACAGATAATCTGTACGAATTCCTCTGAATAAATAGATGTGTCCAAATCAAAATAAAACATAAACTCGAAATCTCTTTCCGGTATGGGACGGGATTCCAGCTTTTGAAGATTTATGCCCAACGCATAGAAGCGTGCCAACATCTTATAAAGCGCACCGGGTCTGTGTGAGAGCACCACCATGAGAGAGGTCTTGTCGGCTCCCGGATAAATTTCAGGCTTTTTGGATATACAGATAAATCGTGTATGATTATTTCCGCAATCGGCGATGTTGGTTTCAAGCGATTTGAGTCCGTAAAGCTCAGCGCAGCGATAGGAGGAGATTGCCGCAATATCTTTTCTTTCCGAATTTGCAACCATTTGCGCGGCCATCGCCGTATTTTCCACAGGTGTTATCTTTATGTCATTTCCCAGTGTCTGTATGAAATCCGCACACTGATTTAATGCCTGCTCGTGGGAAACTATTTCTCTTATGTCCTTTATATCCACTCCCGGCTTTGCCACAAGGCAGTGGTTTATCTTTATGCGTGTGCTTCTTACGATATAAAAATGGTACTTGAGCATGAGGTCATAGACCTGCTTTACTGAGCCTGCCGTAGAATTTTCTATGGGGAGTATGCCATATTTGCAAAAGCCCTTGTCCACGGCATTGAAAACGCCGTCAAAGCTGTTGAAGTATTGAATGTTCGGCATCGAAAAAAGCTTTTCACAGGCAATGTTGGAGTATGCTCCCTCGACTCCCTGGACCGCTACCGTAGCTGTCTTAGGGAACATCTTCGATGTCTGCTCTATGGCCGTCCTTATCTCCTCGAATTTATCTGCATTATTTCCTATTATCTTATTTTGATGAGCACGGCTGAGCTCAAATAAAAGAGAGTACAGCACATGGTAGTAGGGTCTTAAGTCTTCCCTTGCCCAGCCGGATATCTCTGCAAGCTTTTCTCTTTCTCTTCTTGAATCCAGTGTCGCAAGCCCGTGTTCTTTCTTATACTCTGCAATTTCAGCAGCTATATCCATGCGGTCTTCCACTGCTTTAACTATGAGTCTGTCGATTTCATCTATATCTCTGCGTAATTCCTCTATACTTCTTCCCATATGTTTTTCCTGTCTGTATCTGTATCTGTCGTTCTGCGACCGGTTTTTTGATATTCACCTTTATTTTACAGCTGCTCTTGCCATCAAAAGCTCGTCATATACCGAAACAGCCGCAGCTGCTTCCACACAGGGTACTGCTCTTAAAACTATGCACGGGTCATGTCTGCCCCTTATGCTGAGCTTTACATTTTCAAGCGTTTTTACATTGACGCTGTCCTGCTCTTTAGCTATGGACGGAGTAGGCTTAAAGGCAGCTCTGAAAATTACAGGCATGGAGGATGTGATTCCTCCCAGTATCCCGCCATGATTGTTCGTTTTTGTGCGTACAGTGCCGCCCGTCACCTCGAAGGCATCGTTATTTTCGCTTCCTTTAAGCTCGGCACATCTGAAGCCGCAGCCAAACTCTATGCCCTTTACTGCCGGTATCCCAAATACAGCCTGCGAAATACGGCTCTCCATTCCGTCAAACATCGGCTCGCCCAAGCCTGCCGGTACGCCCTCTATAACACACTCAACTATGCCTCCCACCGAGTCACCCTCATCTCTCGCCCTATCTATAGCTTCAAACATCTTTTCATCGGTGGTTTCTCCGCCTATCATAACAGGCTTTGCGCTGACAGTTATCCCCTGCTCCTCAAGAATTTGCAGACATATGCCCCCTGCAATACAAAGCGGTGCCGTCAGTCTCCCGGAAAACTGTCCGCCTCCCGGAATATCTCTTCCGCTGCCGTATTTTACCATGGCCGCATAATCCGAATGCCCGGGTCTCGGCACTTCGGTAAGATAGCTGTAGTCTGAGGATTTGGTGTTGGTATTTTTTATTATCGCCGTAATCGGAGAGCCGCAGGTAAGCCCGTCAGGATTAAGCCCTGCAATAAATTCAACCTCATCTGCCTCGTTTCTCGGTGTAGAGTACCGATTTTTGCCCGGTCTTCTTCTGTCCATGAATTCCATCAGTTTTTCCTGGTCAATGCTTATTCCCGCCGGAATTCCCTCCATCGTCACACCTATTGCGGGTGCATGGGACTGACCCCATATCGTAAATTTGAAAATACTGCCTAAAGTATTCGCCATGTGTGTCTTCGTGCCTTCCTGTGTATTTTCTTTGTACTTTTTTGTTTCTCCTGTCGTTTTTCTTTTTCAGCCTGAGACTGCGGCTTTTCCTCCGAGTTTTTCGAAATCCCTCCAGAAATCCGGATATGATTTTCTCACAGCCCCGGCATTTTCTATTTCCACACTGTCGCTGCATATCACGGATGCCACCGCCGCACTCATCGCTATGCGATGGTCGTTGAAGCTGTCCGTTTTTCCGCCTTTTAAATGTCCGTTTCCTTTTACCTTAAGTCCGTCTGCCGTTTCAGTACAATCTGCACCCAGAGCCTTAAGCATCGCCACAGTAGTCTTTATCCTGTCGCTTTCCTTTATCTTAAGCCTCTCTGCATGTATAAATGTCGTTTCTCCTTTTATCCCTGCTGCAAGCACCGATAATACCGGCACCAGATCAGGCACATCTCTGGCATCTATTATAGCACCGCCCGGATAAATATCCTCTATAAGCTTTCTTACTGCCCGATCTCCCTGTACCGAAAGCTCATTGAGACCCGTCACTTTAAGACTGCCGCCGCAAAGCTTTGACGCGCAAAGCCAAAATGCTGCATTGGACCAGTCTCCCTCAACTACCGTCTCGCCGGGTGAGTTATATTTAATACTTACAAAGGCAATATCCTCAGAGTCTGTGCTCCTGCATACAGTTTCCTCGCATGCTTTAATCCCTCTGTCTTCTATAAAAAGCCTGTCTTTCTCCCAGCACACCCTGACGCCGAAATTTTCCTGTACATCCATGGTCATGAGAATGTAGTTTTTGGACTCCGCTTTTCCTGTAAGTCTTAGCTCAGACCTTTCTTCCATGAGAGGCATTGCAAAAAGCAGTCCGCTTATGAACTGGGAGGAAACATCCGCTGCAAGTGTAAAAATGCCGCCCTTAAGCCTTCCTCCTGTGCTTATGGTCTTGTCCTCGTTTCTTTTCAAGCTGCATCCGTGAGCTGTAAGTTCTTCCCATAATGGAGAAAGCGGTCTTTCCGAGAGTCTTCCGTGCATGACTATGGTGCAGCCTATGCCCAGTGCACAAACCACAGGAAGCAGAAAGCGAAGTGTTGAACCGCTTTCCCCACAGTCTATAACTGCCTTTTCCGGTATGAAAGCAGCCGGTATTACCGTGAATACACCTTGTTTTTCATCGTAGCTTATATCACAGCCCATGGCTCTCAGGCAGTTTGCTGTAGCATCTATGTCCTGCGAGCGCTCACGACATGTGATTTTCGTAGGTCTGTCCGCAAAAGCGGCACAAATAAGCATTCTGTGTGCCTGTGACTTGGATGCTATTGCTCTTATACTCCCCTTAAGTTTTGCAGGTTCTATTGTTACCTTCATATGTGTTTCCTGTGGTTTTTCAGCCTATGCCCTTTTCTATAAAGCTCTTAAGCTCCGTAAGCTTAAGCTTTCTTATAATGCATCTTCCTATCTGCTCGGGGACGATTATCGAAATGCTGCTGCCTTTTCGCTTCTTATCCTTAAGCATCATATCATACAGCTCCTCTGCATCATACCCGCAGACTGACGGAAGTCCGAATTTTTCTGTTACAGCCTTTATTTCAGCCGCACAAGTCTCACTGCATATGCCCTCGCAGGCTGCCGCTCTGGAAAAGGCTGCCATCCCTGTCGCGACTGCCCTTCCGTGTGAAAGCCTGAAATCACTTTTCATTTCAGCTGCATGAGCCAGCGTATGCCCGAAATTTAAAAGCTGCCTTTTTCCGTTATCAAATTCATCTTCAACTACCACATCTCTCTTAAGCTCTATGCAGCGCAGAATTACATACTCTCTGTCAAAGCAAAGTCCTCTTTCCATAAGATGCTCAAACAGCTTTTCATCAAACAGAACGCCATACTTTATAACTTCTGCACAGCCATCTCTGAATATTTCCTCCGGAAGAGTATCCAGAACATCCAAATCGCATATGACAAGCCCGGGCTGATGAAATGCTCCCGCAAGATTTTTTCCTGCCTTTAAATCTATGCCTGTCTTTCCTCCGACAGATGAATCCACACAGGCTAAAAGTGAGGTCGGTATCTGAACAAAATCTATTTTTCTCAAGAAGGTCGCCGCCGCAAAGCCTGCCATATCTCCAACCACTCCGCCTCCCAGGGCGATTATAAAGTCACTCCTTGTAACGGCATTTTCTGCAAGATATTCCAGAATTTTTATATAATTTTCCGTGGACTTTGATGCCTCTCCGTGAGGAATAACATATTTTAAAACTCTGTATCCCCCGTCTGATACGCTTTTTTCAACTGCTTCTGCGTAAAGCTTCTCCACACTGTCATCAGTTATTATTACCGCAGTTTCAGCTCCTTTATTAAGCCCGGCATATTCCTTTATGAGCGCTCCGCATTTCTTTAAGAGCTCGCGGCCTGCCAGCACCTTATACGGTTTTTTCGTGTCAATGTCTATTATCTTCACGGTTTTTCCTTTCTTACACTCATCTGCATTCCGGCTGCCTGCCCCGGCTCAAAGCCTGTGCACTTTTACTTAATTATCTTTCGCCGTACTTCAACCCGGCTTAGCCTCAGCCGTCCAGTGCAATCTTCTTCTGACTTCCTTCATCAAGTATGCGCACAAGTCTTTCCTCATCATCACACTCGACAGCTTCCTTATACTCCTGCAAAAAACCGATAAGCCAGTCCAGCTCCTTTATGACATTGCCCTTATTAGCCATAAAAAGCTCGGCCCACATTCTGGGATTAAGCCTTGCCACACGGGTAAGATCCTTATAGCTGCCTGCCGAAAAGCCCTTGTGACTTCCTGCTGTGGGACTCTTTATGTAAGCATTGGATACTATATGCGCCATCTGGGATGTGAACCCGATCATTCGGTCATGCTCCGCAGCCGTTGTGACAGAAAGCTTTCCGAAACCTGCCGGCTCCAGAAGCTTCTTTATCCTGTCAAGAAACTGCATATCATCATACACCGGCGGTACCAGCACCATGGGCGCACCCTTGAACATGTTTGCCCTCGAATGCTTGAAACCGGAATACTGGGTTCCTGCCATGGGATGTCCTCCCACATAGGTAAATCCATACTCTCCGGCAAGCTTGAAACCCAACTTGCAGATCTCCTCTTTCACTCCCAGACAGTCTATCACAACGGTATGCTTATCTATATAGGGAGCATTTTCCTCAAACCATTTCGCCGCCGCATGTATATAGGTGGTGATGAGCAGAAGATCACACTCCTTCATGTTATCATGGGTAAGCTCAGCGTCCACTGCTCCTTCAAGCATGGTAAAGCCCAATATGGTTCTGTCCGTATCAAAACCCAGAACCTTGTGTCCTGACTCTTTATATGCCTTTGTAAAGGATCCTCCGATAAGACCCAGCCCTACAACTCCGACTGTCATTTATTTTATAACCTCGTGAATCTTTCTTATCTTGTCTGCCATGCGGCTGAATTCATCAGGATCGACAGACGAGGCTCCGTCGCTTAATGCATTCATGGGATCGTTATGAACCTCTATCATAAGTCCGTCCGCTCCGCAGGCAGCAGCTGCCATAGCCATAGGCTCTACATATCTTGAGTAGCCTGTGCTGCGGCTTGGATCTACTATTACCGGAAGGTGCGAATACTCGTGAAGCACGGGCACCGCCGAAAGATCAAGCGTATTTCTGGTATAGGTCTCAAAGGTTCTTATGCCTCTCTCACAAAGAATAACCTTTTCATTGCCCCCTGCCATAACATGCTCTGCACTCATGAGCAGCTCTTTCAGGGTATTTGCAAGGCCCCTCTTAATAAGCACAGGCTTTCTTAAGCGTCCCAGCTCCTTTAATAACTCCGTATTCTGCATATTTCTTGCGCCGACCTGAATAATATCCACCTCTTCAAAGCAGGCGATATCATTTATGCTCATAATCTCTGAAATTATAGGAAGCCCCGTGGCCTTTTTCGCCTCTATAAGCATGTCAATGCCTTCTGCCTTGAGCCCCTGAAATTCATAGGGCGAGGAACTTTGTTTAAAGGCACTTCCCCTCAGTATGCCTGCTCCGGCAGCCTTTACCTTCTTTGCTATTTCAATTATCTGCCCGCTGTTTTCCACCGAGCTTGGTCCTGCGATCATAACGCAGCTTCCGTTTCCTATCTTTACACCGTTTACATCAATTACCGTGTTTTCCGGATGAAATTTGCGGTTGGCTTTTTTAAACGGCTCTGAAATTATTTTTACCGAGCTTACTATACTTAAGCTTTGCAGAAGGTCAACATCTATGCTGCTTGTATTTCCCACAAGCCCCAGCACCGTATACTCCTTTCCTTCTGAGATATGCACCTCAAGATTCTGACCTTTCAGCCAGTCGATAAGATGACTTCTCTGTTCAATGGTTGTATTTGGCTTAAGTACGGCAATCATATTTTCCCTCCCCGATATCATAAATAAAAAGCTGCACCTGTTTCAAGTGCAGCCCAAAGTCCTTTAATATGTCCTTTTTATCTCAATATGTGCACTAAAACAGCTATTACTTTTCCTCCATGTAAAAGTAATAGTAGCTAAAGCTATATGCAAAGCCTGAATTTAAGTGTATCATAAGATAAAATGCGTTCCTTTTTTAATGATTTAACGCGATGATATCCCTAAGTCTGCCAAATGTCAAGTAGAATCTGTGTTTCATCTGTTTCTTTCAAGTGTGGTTCAAGACTTTGCAGCTGCTTTATCGTCTTTTCTGCACTTGCTTTTTTTTGATTAAAGCCTTATAAATGGGCATATAAATTTCGAGATGTAGTTTTGCGGAGAACAAATATTCATGATCAGCTTTTTGATTTGTTTAATTATACTTATAGCCGGTTACTTTATATATGGAAAAATCGTAAGTAACTCCTTTAACCCCGATGACAGAGAAACTCCGGCGATTGCAATAGATGACGGCATCGACTATGTCGTTCTGCCGAGATGGAAGCTGTTTCTTGTTCAGTTTCTCAACATCACCGGCCTGGGTCCTGTTTACGGAGCTCTTCAGGGTGCTTTATGGGGTCCTGTCGTTTTTCTGTGGATTACCTTCGGCACTATTTTTGCAGGCGGTGTACATGACTATTTCTCGGGAATGCTCTCGGAAAGAAATAACGGAGCTTCCATTTCCGAGGTTACCGGAAAATATCTGGGCACTCCCATGAAAAATATGATGAGAATTTTTTCTGTTATTCTCCTTATTGTGATCGGTGCAGTCTTTGCAGTAAGTCCGGCAGGGCTTATCGTTACCCTCTTTGAGGGAAAGGGCTTTGACGGAATTTCTACCTCCGCTGCCATATGGCTTACAATCATACTCATTTATTATTTTATTGCGACCTTTCTTTCCATTGACAAAATTATAGGTAAAATATATCCGATATTTGGCATTTGCCTTTTTGCTATGGCTGTCGGTGTTTTCTTCGGTGTTCTTTTTAAACCTGAATATGAAATACCCGAGATATGGTCCAACTTTGCAAACATGCATCCTGAGCATACCCCTATCTGGAGCTTCATGTTTATAACAGTTGCCTGCGGTGCTATTTCAGGCTTCCATTCTACCCAGTCTCCCATTATGGCCCGTTGCCTTTCTTCAGAAAAGCAGGGGCAGTTCGTATTTTACGGTGCCATGGTTTTAGAGGGTGTAATAGCCCTTATCTGGGCTGCTGCAGGATGTGCCGTCTATGAAACAGCCGGAGGACTGAACACCGGACTTTTGAAAATACTTAATCTTGGTCAGTCGGCAGCTATTTATGATATCACATTGAGAATTATGGGACCTGTAGGTGTTGTTCTTGCCATGATAGGTGTTGTTGTGTGCCCTGTAACCTCGGGTGATACGGCCTTTCGTGCGGCAAGGCTTGCTTTATCCGACTGGCTCGGCATTGAACAGGAATCCTATGCCGGAAGACTTAAGCTTTGTATTCCCGTGCTTGCGGCAGGTGCTCTTATAGGTTTCCTCAATGTCTTTAACATAATCAGCTATCAGGCTGTCTGGAGATATTTTTCATGGGCCAATCAGACGCTTGCCACGCTTGTTCTCTGGACAAGCTCGATGTACCTTGCAATACACAAGAAGAATTTCTGGATCTGCGTCATACCCGCCACATTTATGAGTGCCGTTACGGTAACATATTTTTGTATGGCAGAGGAATGTCTGGGAATGATGCCTTTCTTCAGAGATAACACAGCCTTTGCCTATCCGACAGGCATAATCGCTGCGCTTTTATTCCTGGCTCTTTTTATGAAAAAGTCCCGAAAATATCGCCGTAACACATATTGAAAGGGTACTTCATGACCGTAAATAATGATAAGCAGATGCTTTCTCTTTTTGTAGATACCGGCCGCCTGATGCTGCAGAGCGGTGCCGAGATAGGGCGTGCCGACACGACCATCAAGCTTATGGGACAGGCCTACGGTGCTGTTCAGACGGATATTCTGGCAATCACGAACTTCCTTGTTGTCACTATGATTATGCCCTGCGGCAATGAATATACCATCACAAGAAGAATAAACTCCATGGGAACTGACTTTGGCCGCATAGAAGCACTTAACGCCTTAAGCCGCAGCTACTGTGCGAGTCCCTTTAGCGCTGATGAACTCAGAGCCAAACTCAGTTTTATAGCTGCAAAGCCTAAAAATCCGCTTAAAAGCTATGCCGGAAATGCTCTTGTAGGGTTCATGTTCTCGGCCTTTTTTGGTGCATCACTTCCCGATGCCGTAGTGTGCTCCATTCTCTCGCTCTTTGTATGCTATGTATCGAAACATCTTGCGAAATACTGTTCCTCAAATATCTTTTATAATTTTCTGTGTTCGCTTATTTCCGGCTTCTCTGCCTGTATGGTACAGCTTTTTCTTCCCATTCATGTTGATAAGGTCATGATGGGACTTATAATGCTCATGATTCCCGGAAGAGCGCTTACCAATTCGATAAAGGATATCTTTCTGGGAGATACATTGTCCGGAATAATGCGTTTTACCGAGGCGCTTTTCTGCGGAGCCGCAATAGCCTTCGGATTTATTATCCCTGTATTTGTTATGGGAGCGTAGATGTGTGAAATGATTGATTTCAGCTTGCTATTAAGTATTTTTACATCAGTTGCCGGTTCGGTTGGCTTTGCGATGGTCTGGAATATGGAAAATAAATATATACCCTATGCCGCCCTCATTGCCTTCTGCACCCGAACCTGCGAGCTTGTTTTTGACAGGCTTACAGGCGGAACTTTCCTGCCTGCGCTTATTGCAACCTTTGCTGCCGTGCTGGTAGCAGAAGTCATGGCACGAATAACAAAAACCACTGCCGCGCAGTTTCGCATCTCCGGCATAGTATGCCTGATACCGGGATCCGGCTTATATAATACCATGAACTGCCTCATACGCTCCGATACCGTCGGAGTGCACAGCTATGCGACTGCTACTGCACACGGTGTTCTGGGTATTGCCGGGGGCATTTGCCTGGGAAGTGCCATGCTTTACATGCTAAGAGTAATTCTGGATAAAGACAGAGACGACTTTGCATACTGAATTAAAACGAGGACGAACAAAACTCGTCCCCGATTGATATTAAGATTATTTATTTTAAATTAACATATTCCCTGCGCCATCATGGCATCGGCTACCTTCAGGAAGCCTGCAATATTGGCGCCTGCCACAAGATTGTAGCCAAGACCATACTTTTCTGCCGCCTCGGCGGAGGAATCATGAATGCTTGTCATGATCGTACGAAGCTTTTCGTCTACCTCCCCTGCTGACCATGAAAGTCTTTCGGAATTCTGACTCATCTCAAGTCCGCTTACCAAAACTCCGCCTGCATTGGCTGCCTTGGACGGAGCTACGGTAATGTCCTTTTCCATGAGATACTTCAGTGCTTCATTCGTTGTAGGCATATTCGAAACTTCAATATAATACTTCGCTCCGGAGGCAAGTATTTTTTCTGCTTCTTCCATGCTTACCTCGTTTTGTGTTGCGCACGGCATCACGATATCAGCCTTTATTCCGTAAGGCTTTTCATTCGTGAAGAATTCAGCTCCGAATTTTTCTGCATAATCCTTCAGCTTTACTTTGCCTGATCTTGCATCCAGAAGAAAGCTTATTTTTTCCTCTGTTGTAATTCCGGCTTTATCAAGAATGTAGCCTGCAGAACCTGAAATGGTAATGGGCTTTGCGCCAAGCTCCGTGAGCTTTTTAATTGCGCCCCATGTGACATTGCCGTAACCGGTAAGGACTACAGTCTTTCCTTTAAGCTCATCTTTCCGGTGCTTAAGCACTGCCTGAAGATAGTATACTGCACCATATCCTGTTGCTTCGGGACGGATAAGAGAACCGCCATAGGAAAAAGCCTTTCCTGTAAGCACACCCCTTTCGGCTGCTCCGCGAATTTTCCGGTACTGCCCGTAAAGATATCCGATTTCTCGTCCTCCTACGCCTATGTCACCTGCCGGAACATCCGTATCAGGTCCTATGTGCCTGTAAAGCTCCGCCATGAAGGACTGACAGAAGCGCATAACCTCTCTGTCGCTCTTTCCCTTGGGATCAAAATCAGAACCTCCCTTACCGCCTCCCATGGGAAGCGTTGTAAGGCTGTTTTTAAATGTCTGCTCAAAGCCAAGAAACTTAAGTATGGACAGATTTACAGAAGGATGAAAGCGGAGTCCGCCCTTGTAAGGTCCTATAGCACCGTTAAACTGAATTCTGTATCCGCGGTTTACATGCACATTTCCTGCATCATCCTCCCACGGAACTCTGAACATGATGACCCGCTCCGGCTCTGTCATTCTCTCAAGCAAAGCCTCTCTCTCATACTCGGGATGAGCATCTATAACCGGCTCAAGTGAGGCGAGAACCTCTTCCACTGTCTGAAGAAACTCCGGCTCATTTTGATTCTTAGCTTTACATTCTTCAATTACGCGTTTAATATACTCGTTTTTCATATTCCCTCCTTTTTACCGTCCGTCAATTTGTCTGATTGAAATCACACGGCAGCCTTCTTTCAGGTGGTGTTGTGATTGTCGTCAAACAGACATGTCGACTTTCTTCCTTTTTCACAAAAGACGCCGGTCCTGCCTGAAAGCAGAACTGACGCCCTTGTTCTTAGAGGATATCATGAATAAAAGCTTTCGACCAATATAAAAACCTTATAACTGCTATAAAGTTTTACTGCAATGTCAATGTTTCGCAGTATTGCAAAGAATAATTGCATATGACACAATCACGGTGATAAGATAGTACGATACAGGCATATGATATATAAGGAGGTTTCAACTATGAGCAAGTATTCAGATAAGGCCATGGCCTTAAGAAATGACCCTAATACCCATTATAATTGTGCGCAGTCCGTAGTGATGGCATTTGCAGAGCCTGCCGGAATTACCGATGAAACAGCTTTTAATGTATCTTCCAACTTCGGTTCCGGAATGAAAATGGCAAGCGTCTGCGGAGCTATTACCGGAGGACTTATGACACTTGGTCTTTTCGGGCTTAACAGTCAGGAGATTGTAAACAGCTTCTACAGCATATTCAAAAAAAATCACAACAATATGCTTCTGTGCGAAGAGCTTCTCCGTGTCAATGCTTCTACCGATAAGCCCAAAAAACAGCACTGCGATGAAATGGTATACGAGTCTGTTGCCGCTGTTGAGGAAATACTGAGAAATCAAATGATTCTTACAGACTGATGATTTAAGGAGCTTCACATTTGCAATTTCAGCTATGTGCAAGCTTCTTTTCTTCACTTATTCACAATTTTTTCAGGAACGTTTCGGCCAATATGCATTGAACTCAAACCGTTTTTTTTGTAAAATACTATTATTTAAAAAACGGAGGTATCTCTTGCGTAACATTAGTGTTCTTAAAGAGAAGCTTAATGAAGCTCTCGTCGCTGTCATGCCTATCGTCGGTATTGTTCTGGTCCTGTGCTTCTCCATAGCACCTATTTCATCAAGCATATTGCTCTGCTTCCTTATGGGAGCTGCCATGATTATCATCGGCATGATGTTCTTTACTCTGGGTGCGGAAATGGCGATGACTCCCATGGGTGAGCGGATGGGTGCTGCTATCACGAAAAGCCGAAGGCTGTGGCTCATAATTTCAATAGGCTTTTTGCTCGGCTTTATTATTACCATTTCAGAGCCTGACTTGCAGGTTCTTGCTACTCAGGTTCCGTCAGTTCCCAACATGACTCTTATTCTTTCGGTGGCCTGCGGAGTAGGGGCATTTCTCGTTGTCGCTCTTCTCAGAATGCTTTTTGCCGTGGCATTGCCGCCGCTACTCCTTATCTTTTACTTGATTGTTTTCTTATTGGCACAGTTCGTGCCGTCAAGCTTTTTGGGCGTTGCCTTTGATTCCGGCGGCGTTACCACCGGTCCTATGACTGTTCCTTTTATTATGGCATTCGGTGTAGGTATTTCTGCCATCCGAAGTGACCGGCATGCAGCTGACGACAGCTTCGGTCTGGTTGCGTTGTGCTCCATCGGTCCAATACTTGCCGTCATGATTCTTGGCATGCTCTATAATCCGGACAGCGCGGCCTATACGCCTGCTTCCATTCCTGATATAAGCTCTTCCACCGAGCTCTGGGCTCTTTTTTCAGAAGGACTTCCGACATATATAAAAGAAATAGCCGTATCGCTTTTCCCTATCGCCGCATTTTTCGGCCTATTCCAGATGCTTATGCTGAAGCTCCCTAAAAATGAGCTTATTAAAATACTGGTCGGTCTTTTTTATACCTATGTAGGACTTGTATTATTCCTTACCGGCGCCAATGTAGGCTTCCTTCCTGCCGGAAATTTTATCGGGCAGGAGCTTGCTGCCGGAAATATCTCATGGATTATAGTTCCCATAGCAATGCTTATCGGATATTTCATTGTAAAAGCTGAGCCTGCCGTATATGTCCTCAATAAACAGGTTGAAGAGCTTACCGACGGTGCAATATCGGCAAAGGCAATGGGACTGAGTCTTTCCATCGGCGTTGCCTGTTCGCTGGGGCTTGCAATGATAAGAGTTCTTACCGGAATATCAATCATGTGGTTAATGCTCCCGGGTTATGCTATTGCCCTTACTATTTCCTTCTTTGTTCCCAAGATTTATACCGCCATTGCATTTGACTCCGGCGGAGTTGCCTCCGGACCCATGACGGCATGCTTCCTGCTGCCTTTCGCGCAGGGTGCATGTACGGCTGTCGGCGGTGACATCGTGGCAGATGCCTTCGGTGTGGTTGCCATGGTTGCCATGACGCCGCTTATTACCATACAGGTGCTCGGCCTTATTTCCCAGATAACTGCCAAACAACATGCTGCAGCGGAAGAACCTTCCTATGTGGGAGTATCTCTGGATGAACTTCCTGAGGACACCATCATTGAGCTTTAATAAGCTTAGGTCAATGTCTCTATATTGCTTTTTATCGAAAGGTTTTTGTCTATGAATAATCTTTTCTGGATGATAACAATAACAGACCGTCACAGTACCCAGAAATTTACGGATTTCTATCAGAAATATGGCGTAGACATTGCCCTGTGTACCGTAGGGCGCGGTACTGCGGCCAGCGAGGTCTTGGGCTTTCTCGGGCTGGATATTACCGAAAAAGTGGTAATCTTTGCCACTGTGACCGGAACTGTCTGGAAGGGCATAAAATATGGTTTGCAGAACCGCATGCGGATAGATGTGCCGGGAACAGGAATTGCATTTATCATTCCTCATTCAAGCATCGGCGGTAAGAAAACTCTCATGTTTCTCACCCACGGTCAGGATTTTGTGAAAGGAGAGGAGTCTGTTTTGAAGGATACAAAATATGAGCTTTTGGTTGCTATTATAAATAAGGGATACTCGGATCTGGTTATGGATGCCGCCCGTGAAGCGGGAGCCGGCGGCGGAACAGTCATCCATGCTAAGGGTACCGGCATGAAAAAGGCTGAACAGTTCATGGGTATGTCTCTCGCCTCCGAAAAAGAGCTTATCTTTACTGTGGTAAAATCCCGGAAAAAAAATGATATCATGAAATCCATCATGGATAAAGCCGGACTTGAAACAAAAGCCAAGGCCATAGTATTTTCACTTCCCGTTACGGAAACTGCCGGCATGCGCCTTATGGAGGATGAGGATGAGACTGCCTCATAATCTGCTGCATTTTGCACGCAGTCTACTCTGCTTTGATGAATTTTAAAAGGAGGCTTTAGTTTGCCTCCTTTTTTTCTCAGCTTTCTTCCTGTGATATGGTTTTCTCCATTTCAGCCGCCTTCGCCTGCTCCTCTATGACATTTTCCTTGGAATTAAGTATGCTCATGAATTCCTCACCCGTGATGGTTTCCTTTTCATAGAGATACTTTACTATTTCGTGCAGCTTCATGATATTGTCTTCCAATATCTTGTAGGCTTTCTCATGCTGTCTTCTTACAAGGCCTATTACGGCGTCATCAATATTCTTCTGGGTTTCCTCAGAGCATGCTATGGACATGTCTCCGCCCAGATAAGCATTGTTCTTTGACTGAAGAGCTACCATATCGAAGCTTTCACTCATGCCGTACTGCGTGTACATGGCTCTTGCAATCTTGGTGGCCTGTTCTATATCGTTAGAGGCCCCCGTAGTGATGCTTTTAAATATAAGCTCTTCCGCAGCGCGCCCTCCTGTAAGAGTAGCAATTTTATTTTCCAGCTCCTCCTTACTCATGAGATAATGATTTCCTTCTTCATCTACCTGCATGGTATATCCGAGTGCGCCTGAGGTGCGGGGGATAATCGTAATCTTATGTACCGGTGCTGAATTATTCTGCATCGCCGCAACCATTGCGTGTCCCACCTCGTGATAGGCTACAATAAGCTTTTCTTTATTGGTAAGCACCTTGTTTTTCTTTTTATAACCGGCCATTACGACCTCGATACTCTCTTCAAGATCCTGCTGATTTACTCTCTCTCGTCCCGCTTTTACAGCACGAAGCGCTGCCTCATTTATCATGTTTGCAAGCTCTGCTCCCGAGGCACCGGGGCAGGCCTTTGCTATACTGTCATAGTTGATATTGCCCGCCATTTTTACATTCTTCGCATGAACCTTGAGAATGTCTACTCTTCCCTGCATATCCGGAAGCTCTACCGGCACGCGTCTGTCGAAACGACCCGGCCTTAAAAGAGCCGGATCCAGAGCGTCAGGCTGGTTTGTAGCAGCAAGAATAATGATTCCCTTTGAACCGTCAAAGCCATCCATCTCCGTAAGAAGCTGATTGAGAGTCTGCTCTCTTTCGTCATTTCCGCCTAAGCCGCTGCCGTTTCGCTTCTTTCCTATGGCATCTATCTCGTCTATGAAAATGATACATGGGGCTTTTTCCTGCGCCTGCTTAAAGAGGTCTCTTACCTTTGCGGCACCCATGCCCACATAAAGCTCTACAAATTCAGATCCCGAGATGCTGAAAAACGGTACGTCGGCCTCGCCTGCCACAGCCTTTGCCAAAAGAGTTTTTCCTGTTCCCGGAGGACCGACAAGCAACGCTCCCTTGGGTATTTTTGCACCGATGTCGCTGTATTTCTTCGGATTATGAAGAAAATCTACTATTTCTGCAAGCAGTTCCTTAGCTTCCTCTTCTCCGGCTACATCCTTAAACTTTACTCCGGTCTTTTCCTTATCATATATCTTCGCATTCGATTTTCCGAAGCCTCCCATAAAACCGCCCATGCCGCCCATGGATGCCATCTTTTTGGAAAGCCTTGAACCGAACCAGATAAGGATTATAAACGGAAGCAGGTTGTATAATATCAGCCAGACCGGGGATATCGTAGTCGGTATTTCCTGCGTAAATGTAGCTCCCGCCCTGTACATGCGGTCTACTTCCCCAAAGTAGTTATTTATGCGTCCTGTTTTGTATATCTCACCCTCAGCTCCTGATTTTAATGTATAGGTTATCGAGTTATCGTCGAGCTGGACCTGATCGACATTGGACTTATCCAGTTCTGTTAAAAATTCCGAGTAGGATGTTGTCTGTATGCTCTTCTCTCTCAGATAAGGCACAAGCATGGCATTTATAAGAAACAGCACTGCAAGGGCCACGATGTAGTAAACAAGCATGGGCTTATTTGGCTTCGGAAACATGTTATTTGATCCGCTGCCGTCATACTTGCTTTTATTTGGGTCATTCTGATAGTCAAAAATATTGCCTAGGTTTGCCATATTTCTCCTGTTTTTATTTTTTCAATACTTTTTTATGTTTAGCAGTCTTCCTTTCGGACTGCTAATCGTAGTATAGATGTGTTCCTGGCTTTGTGCAAGCAATCGGGCATAACTTTCACACATTGTTTGCAAAGCCCGGGCGGAACTGTTTTTCATTATGCGCCATATACAAAATTTCTTTTGCAATCAAGCCCTGCATCGGTATTCGTGACCCTTTGATATCAGTATCATGCTATAATATGATACTGATGAATGATGAATTTTTAAAAAATTTATACTCTGATTGTACTTTGTGTCCCAGACACTGTGGCGTAAACAGATACCGGGAAGTCGGATTCTGCAAAGCCGGTACACTTCCCCGTATAGCAAGGGCAGCACTCCATATGTGGGAAGAGCCGGTATTAAGCGGAAGCGGCGGTTCAGGGGCTGTATTCTTCTCAAACTGCACCTTAAGATGTGTTTTTTGTCAAAATCATGAAATAAGTGCGACCGGTTTTGGGCGTGATATCAGCATTGAAGCTTTGTCGGATATTTTTCTTAAGCTTCAGGAGAACGGAGCGCAAAATATAGACCTCATTACCGCCTCGCATTATCTTCCGTCAGTCACAGCCGCTCTGGAGCTTGTAAAACATAAGCTTAGCATTCCTGTAGTCTATAATTGCGGCGGATATGAAGATATTGAAAGCCTCCGGCTTCTTGAAGGATATATAGATATCTATCTTCCCGATATAAAATATTACTCCGACGCACTTGCAGTGCGATATTCAGCCGCTCCGAATTATTTTAAAACAGCCATCTCCGCTGTAAATGAAATGATAAGACAGGTTGGCCGCCCGGTATATGAAACAGCTGCATCTTCGAAGCTCATCCGGGGCGTCATTATACGCCATATGGTACTTCCTTCCAATCGCAATGACTCTATTCAGCTTATGAATGTCATAGCAGAACATTTTGATGCCGGAGACTATCTGATAAGCATAATGAGCCAATACACCCCATTTTACAAAACATTGACCGACGAAAAATATAAGGAAATATCGAGAAGACTTACAAGCTTCGAATACGACTCTGTAGTGCGTGAAGCACTAAAGCTTGGCATGAACGGCTTCATGCAGAAAAAAAGCTCGGCAAAAGAAGAATATACCCCCACCTTTAACCTTGAAGGAGTACCGTAACCGTAATATTTACAAATCGAACATCTGCGCCATATGATAAAATACACTGATAAACAAGATGATTTTGTGATATCATACTCTAAAAGTGTTGACGAATGATTGTAAGCACCAAGTGCTTGCACTTGTGTGCACAATCATTTGGCAACCTGCCGTGTATGAGTAAGTAGCGCGATAGCGCGGATTACGAATACAGGGCAAGGATTGCGGGAGCACGCCAGTGCGTAGCAATCCGCACTTTTAGAAAGCCAAGCAATCATTTGGCAACCTGCCGTGTATGAGTAAGTAGCGCGATAGCGCGGATTACGAATACAGGGCAAGGATTGCGGGAGCACGCCAGTGCGTAGCAATCCGCACTTTTAGAAAGCCAAGCAATCATTTGGCAACCTGCCATGTATAATTGACTGTTTTTTTGTGAAGCCGGGTACATTATGCCAAAACTTATAAGTCTGATAATTTCCGTTTATAACGAAGAAAACGGTCTTGAATTCTTTTATGAAACAACTAAAGCAATTCTCGATAAATACATCGCCTCAAATCCGTCCTATGACTATGAGCTGTGCTTTGTAAATGACGGAAGTCTTGATGCAAGCGGTGCCGTTCTCAGTGAGTTGAAAAAAACAGATACAGCACATGTGTCTGTTATAAGCTTTTCCAGAAACTTCGGTCACGAGGCGGCCATGACTGCAGGCCTTGACTATGCAAAAGGCGATTATCTTATATTCATGGATGCCGATCTTCAGCATCCTCCCTCTTTGGTTTCCGAAATTATGGTCAAATTCGAGCAGGGCTTTGAAGTCATTAACATGGTTCGTACTAAAAATGAGGATGCAGGCGGCATTAAAAATCTCACCTCTGAGCTTTTTTACACATTGATAAATAAAATATCCGAAACCCGACTTATACCGGGGGCTTCGGATTTCTTTGCCATAAACAGGCAGGCTGCCGAGGTTCTTAAGGCTAACTACCGCGAAAAGGTCAGATTTCTGAGAGGCTATGTTCAAAATATCGGCTTTAACAGGGCCACACTGGAATACGAGGCCGCCGCAAGATTTGCCGGACACAGCCACTACAGTCTGAAAAAGCTGTGGAAGTTTTCCATAGATACGATTATCTGTTTTTCAAATATCCCCCTCAAACTGGGAATTTATGCAGGCTTTGTTTCCGGAATGCTCGGGATTTTTCTCATCATATACACTCTTATCACAAGAAACGGTGCGCCCGGCGGATATGCCACTATTGTTATTGTGCTGTGCTTCATGTTCGCCGTACTTTTTATGTTGCTCGGCATATTAGGAAGCTATATAGCGGTGCTTTTCAGGGAAATGCAGGACAGGCCCATATATATCATAAAAAACTATGCCGGGGTTGACTCCGGCGATCAAAAAAGCCTCATACACAACGCCTTACATAAAGGACCCGAAATATGAAAAGATGCGTGATAATAGGCGGCGCACCCATAGATAATTATGAGAGAGTGCGCGGATATATAAAGGATGACGACTATGTGATTTACTGCGACTGCGGTCTTAAGCACAGACTTAAGCTTAATCGCAGAGCAGATCTTGTGGTTGGTGATTTCGACTCCTACGACAGAGAAAAAATCGGAAGCATAAGCATTGACATGGAAAACAGAAAACTTACGGATGAGAATTCCAGCGAGATCATTGAGCTTTGCCCCGTAAAGGATGATACCGACACTTCCCATGCCGTGACTGTGGCTCTGGAGCGCGGCTTTGAGGATTTTCTGCTGCTTGGCATGACGGGCCGCCGCATGGATCATACTTTGGGCAATATCTATCTCCTCCATCGCCTCGATGAGCTTGAAAAGACCGCTATGATTGCAGATGACTACTCTGAAATAAGCATTATAAACCGCAAGCCTGCTTATATTGATGACAGTATGCCCTTTTTCTCACTTATAAATATCACGGGAAACGCAAGCGGCATAAGCATTGAAAATGCCAAATATCCGCTTGAAAATGCAGAGATCCTTCAGACGCAAAATGACCTTGGCATAAGCAATGAGGTGCTTCCCGGAAAAATCGCAAAAATCACAATAAGAAATGGAAAGCTTTTATTAGTAAGAGATGCCGTAGGCTGAGCCCGCGGCATCTTTTTTATTCTTCTATTATTTTTTTTGCATCCTTAAAGAAGCTTGCAATTATCAGTATGATTATGACTGCAACCGGGAATGCAGCAATTATGGATACCGTCTGGAGATTATTCATGCTGCTTTCCGAAAAGAGAAGCGCAATCGGAAGCATTATCAGTATTACAGCCCAGAAAAGCTTCATGCCCGTTCCCGCTTCCTCTCCGTCGCCGATATGCTTATAGGAATATGCGCTTGCAACCAGCGTGATTGAATCAAAGGATGTGGCATAAAATGCTATCATTGCCAGTATAAGTATTACAAGTACAATCTTCGGCATCGGAAGCGTGTTTAGTATTGCGATAATCGTGCCGTACAGATCACCGTTTGCGGCGTATAGTCCCATTGCATCAAATAAGCCTTTCATTTGAAGTCCAAGAGAGTAATTCCCAAGTATGATAAAGGATGTGAATGTTGAACCCAGCCCGAAAATATAGGCACCGAGTATAACCTCCTTTACCGTGCGGCCTCTTGATATGCTGCCCATGAAAAACGGCGCTGCCACGCACCATACCATCCAGTAGGCCCAGTAAAATATGGTCCATGTCTGCGGAAAGCCTGATGTTCGTAAGGCATCCGTCCATGTGCTTAAGCCTATGAAATTCTGCACAAGATTTCCGATGGCAGTAAAGCCTGTTTCTATAATATATCTCTCCTGACCTCCCAGCACGAATACATATATGAGCAATGCAAAAAATACATACATACAGATATGCGCCAGATACTTTACGCCCTTCATTCCGTTCATAACTGAAAATGTATAAACAAAACATGTAACCAGAAGTATGGTTATAGTCAGCCATTTGGAGTCATTTATTCCCGCAATTTCACAAATAGCTCTCGAAAGAAGCGGTGTTGCCAGTGAAAATGTTGTCGCTGTTCCTGCAATAAGTGCAAATACAGCTACTATATCTATAAGCTTTCCGGGAAGCCTATCTGTCATGCTCCCGAGTATCGGTCTGCACGCTTCGGAATATTTCTGTTTATTGCAGCCTCTTACATGCAGCATAAAGCCGAAGCTGGCAGCAAGAGTGGCATAAAAGCTCCACGGTATGGGACCCCAGTGAAAAATGGGAATGGTTGATGCCCAGTCCTGAACGCTTCCAAGCTCGGAAATGTGCGGTTCATTCGCATAGAGTATCCATTCACAGAGCGAATAAAAGAGAATGTCTGCGGCAAGCCCCGAGGTAAACATCATCGAGCCCCAGGAAAAAAAGCTGTATTGCGGCTTTTCTCCCTTTTTGCCAAGAGTTATGCTGCCATATTTTGAAAATGCCATATATAGCGATGTAAGAAACACTCCCAGCCCTATAATAAGATAATAAACTCCCAGGTCATCGCCCAGAAACGCCCTTATCCTTCCAAGTGCAGCTGTCGAGCCTTCCGGCTTAATTACAAAGAAAATACAGCATATAAATATTATTATAAACGGGATAAGTGTTGTTGACGGGTCAATATTTCTTTTCTTATTCATATGATTTTCCTTATTATATCTTGCGAGTCAGTCTGTAGATTTCACTGCAAGACCGTTCTTTTTGTTCATTTTTTATTATTTATAACGAATTTTGAACATGATACACTTGTATTCAATATTTGTCAATGTTTTTCAGTTTCCTAAGTGTTATAAATTATTTGCTAATAATATGTTTTTGGATATAATGAATGATGTCCGGACAAACCAGACATTGCCCGCAGTATTATTCATTCGGAAAGGAATAATTTTATGAAAAAATTTATAGAAGAATTTAAGGCCTTTGCTCTCAGGGGCAATGTTATGGATATGGCAGTCGGCGTCATTATCGGCGGTGCATTTTCCGGTATCGTCACTTCACTTACCGATAATTTTATCACACCGATTTTAAACCTTATCATGGGCTCGGAGATTTACAGCTTTGAACAGGTAAAGGGCTTTGCCGCCGGCTTTTTTTCGTCTGTCATAAATTTCCTCATCATGGCATTTGTACTTTTCTGCCTTTTAAAGGGGATAAATTCACTTATGACCATCGGCCGTAAACATGACGAAAAGCCTGCACCAACTACAAAAAAGTGCCCCTTTTGCAAAAGTGAGATTGATATAGAGGCTACACGCTGCCCGCACTGTACCTCGCAGATTCCGGAAGAAAAAGAAAACAGTTAAAGGAGAACCAGGATGGGACTTTCCAGTTATACATTTAATTTGCCTACAAAAATCCGATACGGCAAGGATATTACATCGGAAGTGGGCGAAGAGGCAAAGCTCCTCGGAGCTTCAAAAATTCTCATAGTTGCCGGTAAGAATGTTATCGCCGCCGGCGTTACAAAGCCTGTGGAGGAAAGCTTAAGGGCAGCCGGTATTCCTTTCTTCTACCACGACAATCTTAGCCCAAATCCCAGAATCAGTCAGGCAGAAGAAGGATATGAAGCTGCAAAGAAAGAAGGCGTTGACTGTATTGTTGCTGTGGGCGGCGGTACAGCTATGGACTGTGCAAAGACTATCGGAGTTTTGCTCACGCATGGAGGAAAGGTTGAAGACTGGGTGGGCGTAGGCAGGCTCAGGAAAAGAATTACTCCGCTTATCTGCATCCCCACAACTGCCGGAACAGGAAGCGAGGTTACACCTGATGCAGTTATCACGGATACTGAAATTCATTTTAAATATGATATTTTCGACCCGAATATAGCACCGTGGGTAGCGATGGTGGACCCCACAACAATTTATGGCGCCCCTGAGAAGGTACTTGCTTCTACCGGCATTGACGCACTTACACATGCCATAGAGGCATATACCTGCAGGCAGGCTTCTGCTCATACAGATGCGTTTGCACTTTATGCCATAGAGGTTATTTCAAAGAATATCCGAAAGGCCGTCCTTGAAAGGGATCATGATGCCTTAGATCAGATGATGATAGGAAGCACAACGGCGGGTATCGCATTCGGATACTCCGATGTCGCCGCAGACCACTGCCTGGCTCAGGCTCTCGGCGGCTTTTATGATGTGGCGCACGGCGTGGCGTGCGCAGTATTTCTTCCGTGTTCAATCAAATTCAATATTCCTGCCTGTGCCGAAAGATATGCTGACATTGCCAGACATATGGGATTGGATACCAGAGGAAAGACCTCTCCTGAGGCCTCTGACATGGTGGTTGAAGAAATTCGCCGTCTTTGTGCTGATCTTAATATGCCTAAGCTTAAGGACATTGAAAATGTAAAACCTGAGGATTTTGAAGCACTTGCACAGGCATCCTATGACTGCGTATCTACTCCGAGTAATCCGCGTGACATATCGGTAAATGATTTCCTTGAGTTACTTAAGGAGGCTTACAGCGAATAAAAACCGGACTTTCAAAGCCCTGCCTGTATGCCATATGGCGCACATTTATATTGCTACGCCTATAAGCTTCTTTCCGGCATTTTTAATCATCGCCAGCTCCTCCAGCACATCGGCACGCTTTGATGATTTTAGCTTTTCAGCAAGAACTACCGCATCAGAAGCGGAAAGAAGTATTGCAGTGTCGGCGTTATGATTAAGTCCTTCGGCAAATTTGATATTTTCAACTCCTGTTGTGATTTTTACGGCATCTGCAATAGCCTTAAGCTCTGCCTCGGAAAGTCCTCCTGTCACAAGCACTGTTTTTATATCATCAGAGAAAAAGTTCCTTGCATTGGCCGCAACAAACTCTATCTTTTCAGAAGATCCAAGCATGTTCACACCCGGAATGCATGATATTTCAGAAACGGTCTTAATCTTTCCGTCAAAAAGATATATCATGCCCCATACTGCACATCCAATGAAGCCTCCAAGAATAAATCCTATAAGTATATATTTGTAAGAAATACTGTTTTTAATTGCAGCCATATTTTCGGCTGCATAGCTCTCGAAATTTTCAGGTGCCTTCGGTCTGTCCATTTTTACAAGTGTGTCTGCAAGATTTTTGAAATTTGAGACAGCATTCTGAAGACTTGATATTGTTATCAGGCTGTTAAGTCTTGCAATGTCATCAGAAGCATCAATCTCCTCAAACTTTTCAAGCTCTGCTTCAAGCATATCCACTGTGTCCTGATACTGCTCGAGCATACCTTCTCTTAGCCCGTAAAGCTTCAGGTCGCTTTCATACTGCAGCTTAAGCAGCCTGTAGTCTTCTTCAAGCTCTGCCTCTGCCTGAGCGTCTGTTTTAATTTCTTCAGGCATTCCCGAAGAGGCTTTATACATGGAAAGCCCTGCTCCCAAAACCATAAAGATAACAGCGCAGAGAATAATACTCTTCCAGTGCCTTAAAAGTTCTTTCATAAGATCAATGAGATCTATCTCCTGCTCATCGTCATTGTAGGCATTATATACGCTGTTCATTTATAACTCCTCCTGTTTTTCTCCTGTCTTTACAGCACTTTTTTAATGCTGTTTTTCGTTCCTGCTTTTGTAAAAATCCGGTCAGGTACGGAAGCTTGTCCCGCACTATCTGGAGCCCTTTCCCAAAAATACTACCTTTACGGTCTTTAAAAGTATTCCTATATCCTTGGACAGTCTCCAGTTATCTATGTATTCCATATCAAGCCGCACTACATCATCGAAATCAGTAATATCACTGCGGCCGCTGACCTGCCACATGCCGGTAAGCCCCGGTGTCATGCTGAGACGGCATTTGTGTTTGGCTTCATACTGCCTGTATTCATCCACTGTCGGCGGTCTGGTTCCGACCAGGCTCATATCCCCCTTTAAGATATTGATAAACTGCGGCAGCTCATCAATGCTGGTTTTTCTTATGAATTTTCCGACTCTGGTAACACGGGGATCGTCTGCCATTTTGAACATCAGCCCCTTCATGCTATTTTTAGCCATCAGCGCCGTTTTCTGCTGCTCCGCATCCTGAAACATTGACCTGAATTTATAAAGCGTAAAAATGCGGCCGTTTTTTCCTACGCGCTCCTGACAAAAGAGTGCCGGACCGGGCGATTCCAGCTTTATAAGCGGCACCAGCACTATC
Organism: Lachnospiraceae bacterium; assembly: GCA_963598245.1. GTDB lineage: Bacteria > Bacillota > Clostridia > Lachnospirales > Lachnospiraceae > Avilachnospira. Next base: position 63,479 of record CAVBSU010000001.1, read on the forward strand.
GACACCAGTCCCAGAACAATGCAGCCTGCAAGTGAACCGCATATATCCAGAAGGCGCTTTGCAAGAAGCTGCCTTTCCGAAAGTACATTTCTGTCAATGGTTACAACCGCATATTTGCCGACGCGACCGATATTTTTACGGCCTCGAACATTCAAGTCGAATATGTCAATGTTTACATTGACCGTGATTCCCATCTCCTCAAGTGCCTGCATCCACGGAATAATCATGTCTATATGCCTTCGTTCTTCATCCATGATGAGAACCTCGTCTATTTCATGATGTACGGCATAATCCATAAAGCTTTCGCTGTCTGCAACCACTCTGATGCCGTCCGGAAGCCCGGATGTGATTTCCTCACATATTTTTTTTTCGGCTATGCGGGCATCCGAGTTCGGGTGTTTTTTCTGAAGAGCTTTGTCAGAGCTATCGCCCTCTTCCGTGCTTTTGTCAAGGAGTGCAACCCCGACTATGGTTCTGTACCATTCGTTATATGAAAGAATACTGTTTACAACTGAAATTGCACGGGAGCATGGCACAAGCAGTAAAAGTCTGCTTGCAGAGCGGCTTTTTCCGACAACCTTTTCCATGAATGTCTTGAGTGCCAGATGTCCCAGAAATTCGAGTATACAGTTCAGTATTACATAATAAACAAAAACCAGTCTTGAAAGGCTTGTGGAATCATGAATAACATAAAGCCAGAGCGCCATGCAGAGCACGAAAATAAACTGCTCTTTAATGACTGCCATAAGCTCATCAATTTTTCCGCGCCTGTAGAAATGGTGATTAAAGTCATAACAGAGATTTTCCAGAAGGCTTATGAATATCATCTGAATAAGAAATCTGATATTTGAGATGCCTGTGACACTTCCGAAGATCATGCCGTATCTCAAGTGCGTGGCTAATGCCATGCTTATGCTCATGCAGACAATATTTACAAGCATTATGCTGATAAAATCATAAATTTTCACATGTCTGTCGACCATCTCAAAATCCCTAACATATAATCCATACATTCAGGCGCACAGCCCGCTCAGCCATTATGATATCAAATTTATGTCCATAACCCAACTGTTTAAATCCTACATTTTCTTTAAGTTGCCGATTTGCTTCATTTTAGCCGCATTTTGTAACACAGACTTTGTTTTTTACAATTAACTCCGCGCATTTTTCGCTTGACAGATGCCTGCTTTATCAAGTATAATTTCAACGCTGTCGAAAGACTACGCCTCAATAGCTCAGTTGGTTAGAGCATCTGACTGTTAATCAGGGGGTCCCAGGTTCAAGTCCTGGTTGGGGCGCTTTTTCATACTCAAAATACGGCGCCATGGTCAAGCGGTTAAGACACCACCCTTTCACGGTGGTAACACGAGTTCGATTCTCGTTGGCGTCATTAAGTCCTGAAAGCCTTATCGGTTTTTGGGACTTTTTTTGTTCAGAAAAAGCTCCCGATAAAGATACCTCGGGAGCTTCTGTAAACACTATGGAGTTTAGATTTACTTTTACTAATTATTCCTCAATGCTTAAGTTTACATTCTCAAAGTTATCATTTGTGCACTTTGTGAAGTCGGTATCGATTTCAACCTCGCCTGAGATAACTGATGCAAGAAGAGCCTCATACTCGGCAACTGTGTAGTTTTCCATGCTCCATGTAGCTGTCGGAAGGCCTGTAGCACCGTCAGATGCGCCAAGATTGGAGCAGTTCTCACCGTTGATTTCTGACCAGGTACCGTCATAGGACTTTCCTATAGCCCAGTAAGCTGCATTTCCTACTTCCTTAAGAGCAGATGTTATAACTGTATCTGACTCACCTGACTGGTCAGAGTCAACACCGATAACATATCCGTCATTTGCAGAAGCGGCTGCTGCGACTGAATCAAACATGGAACCTCCGCAGGAGAAGATGACCTCAGTACCTGTCTCATACCAGCCGGCTGCCATTGACTGAAGCTCCGGTGATGCTGAGAAGGATGAACCATATGCCCAGCTGTATTTCATATCAACAGTAATTCCAAGCTCTTTTGCAGCTGCGTTTGCACCCTGCACATAGCCGTATCCGTAACGGCAGCATGCATCGTTAGTTCCTCCGCCGCCGCCCATGAAGCCAAGCTTTGTGAAGCCTTCTCTTACGGCTGCGTATCCTGCGAAGTATCCGCACTGCTCCTCATGGAATATAATAGCTGCTACATTATCCTTGCCAAGTGACCATCCGTCAATGAATACGAAGTTTACATCCGGATAATCTGCTGCTGCCTTGTCAAGAGCAGTTCCCTGCATGAAGCCTGCCGCAACAACAACCTTTGCGCCACCCTCGGCAGCTGCCTTCATGGCATCATAACGGTCATCATCTGTTGCTTCTGAGCCATTTGCAGGCTGATAGTACTTATAGCTTATGCCATGCTCGTCAGCATAAAGCTTTACTCCGTCATAGGTTCCCTGATTAAAGGACTTATCCTTAAGCTGCCCTACATCTGTTACAAATGCAAGCTCATAGGTTCCGTCCTCTGATGTCATTGTATCAGGAATATCGTCAGCTGACTTTTCTGCCGTCTCGGCAGCTTCTGTTTCAGAAGCCTCTGTCTCCTCAGCTTTCTCAGTTTCTGCTGCAGCCTCTGTCTCCTCAGCTGCGGCTGCTGCGGTGGTTTCTGTTTTCGAGCCTGAACCGCAGGCAGCAAGTGAAAGCACCATGGCTGCGCTGAAAAGGATTGCTCCAAATTTTCTCATGTCTTTTTCCTCCCTTTTGGAAATAAAGATATAAAATTTCGGACAAATTGCCCGATTGCTATTATATCATGTCCCCTGTCATTGTTCAACATAGCCATGAGGGAATGAAATTCATCTTTCTGAATATCTCTCCCCTGAAAAGTACTTAGAAAAACTGACCGCCTGTATTATTTGTCCTTGCAATGTCTGTTTTTTGCATTTATAAATAATGAGCAACCGAAAATAGTCAGTAAAAGCGAAAGATTAAATTATGAACACAGATGCAACCCTCCACGCCGATACAAACGAAGGATATGTCACCGTCATAGGCGGCGTAAACATTGACATAGAAGCAAAATCCTTTAAAAGACTTATTTATAAGGACTCAAATCCCGGAAATGTAAGCATTTCTCTCGGCGGTGTAGGCTTTAATATCGCCCGCAATCTGGGGCTTATGGGCACCAAAGTTGTTATGCTTACGGCACTTGCCGATGACAGTCACCTTGCACGCATAGAAAACGAGGCAAAAGGCTTTGACATAGATCTCAGCCGTGCCGTCCGTATTTCTGATGCCTCAAACCAGACTTATCTTTACATTTGCGGCCCGGACGGCGATATGGAGCTTGCTGTGAGCGATATGGAGCTTCTGCATTCCGTAGATTGTGCTTATATTGAACATCATCTGGATGTGGTCAATGCCTCTTCTGCCGTAGTGGTGGACGCAAACCTTGATTCGCAAACCCTTGAATTTATCGCAGAACACTGCACCGTTCCGATTTTCGCAGACCCGGTATCCGTAGCAAAGGCAGCCCGCATGAAAAATATCCTTGACAGGCTCTATGCCTTTAAACCAAACCTTATAGAGGGAGAGTTTTTAAGTGATTGCATTGCAGATAATTCAGACAAAGATACAAGTACCTGTATCAGTGACATCTCAGATAAGAATTTAAACGCCCCCACAGGTTTCAATAAAAATAAACCTTATAAAGTAGCCTCACGGCTTAATGATATCGGAGTTAAACATCTGTTCTTAAGTCTCGGAAAGCACGGCGTTTGCTGCTCACGCGCTGCTTCAGATAAAATTTCCGGTGACAGACAGGAATTCTCCGACAAAATACACCATTTATTCATAAAACCCTGTATCACTGATGAAGTCATAAATGCTACAGGCGGCGGAGATGCAATGATGGCTGCCATAGTAAAGGGCTTTCTTCTCGGTTTTTCGGATGAAGACACCGCAAGCCTTGCACTCGCCGCTTCAGCTATGGCTGTCGAAAGCCCCGATACTATAAACAGAAGCATAACACTTGAAAAGCTTTTAAAAAGAGCAGGGCTTTAAACCTCGCTCCTTTTATGTAAAATTCTTTTCCTTGCTTACAAACCTTGTGGTCTGTGCCTGCCAGTACAGACTTACTGTTCCGATAGGTCCGTTACGCTGCTTGGCTATAATGACCTCTGCCTCGCCCTTTTTCGGGCTGTCCTGATTATAGTACTCGTCTCTGTAAAGAAACATTACCATATCCGCATCCTGCTCTATGGCGCCGGATTCTCTCAAATCCGAGAGCATTGGTCGCTTATCGGTACGGCTCTCTACGGCTCTTGAAAGCTGTGACAGCGCTATTACGGGACAGTTTATATCTCTTGCAAGTATCTTCAAGCCTCTGGATATATCCGAGATTTCCTGCTGTCTGCTGTCGTTGCGCCTCATCCCTCCGCTGCTCATAAGCTGTAAATAGTCAATGATGACCATGTCCAGACCATGCTCCAGCTTTGCTTTTCTGCATTTGGATCTCAATGCCGCAAGCGTCAGATCTGAAGTGTCATCTATCATTATGTTGGAGCTTCCTATGCGATCTACAGTCTCCATAAGCCTCTCCCAGTCATCATCACTCAGATTTCCGGTTCTCAGATTTTGAGCGTCTATACCTGAGTCCATGGAAAACAGTCTGTTTACCAGCTGATCTCTGTTCATCTCAAGTGAAAAAATCATGCATGGACGATGCTTTTTTACGGCTACATATTCCAGTATGTTAAGCACAAATGCAGTCTTTCCCATCGCCGGACGGGCAGCCACCAGAATAAGCTCCGAACCATGAAAGCCCGTAGTCATATTGTCAAGATCAGTAAAGCCGGTGGCTATTCCGGTGATATGATCCTTGCTTTTGGCTGCCTCCTGGATTTTGTTAAATACCTCTACCGCGATATCATCTATTCCCGTAAGCTCGCTCTGCACTCCCACCTTTAAAACATCAAACACCCTGTGCTCGGTCTCCGCAAGTATGTCCTCCGTTTTTTCATTGTCATCGTAGCAAAGCGTGCTTATTGCTCCGCAGGTTTTTATAAGCTTTCGCTGAACCGCCTTATCTCTTACTATCTGCGCGTAAGCCTTTACATTGACCGATACGACATTAAATTCGAAAATATCCGTAAGAAACTCCGCGGTCTGCATCTCCTGCGGTGCTCCGTCCTTTGCCAGCTGTTCCTGTACTGTGACCAGATCTATGACTTTATCGTCATCATACAGCTTATGTATAGCCTCGAACATTATCGCGTAGCGTCTCGAATAAAAGTCGTCCCTGGTGAGTATCCCAAGAGCGGCTTCGACTGCGTCCTTATCCATAAGCATAGAGCCTATGACGGATTTTTCCGCTTCTATATTCTGCGGCTCCGTGCGCTGAAGTATGTTATTGCTTTCCTCTGCCATTTATCTTCCTCGGCTTATCCCGAATTTTTGTCAAAGACCTTCATGTCTTTAACTGCCGGCCACTGCCGGCCATCCGTCCTCCTTAAGGCTTGTTTCTTACCGGCTCCCGGGATTGGCGTCAGTCCTCACCGATAACCTCAACCTTCACCGAGGTCGTAATATCCTTATGAAGTTTAATCATTACCTCGGTAACTCCGAGACTTTTTATAGGCTCCATGACAATTTTCTTTTTGTCAATGTCTACACCAAGCTCCTTATTGATAACCTCAGCAACCTCCTTACTCGTTACAGAGCCGAAAATCTTTCCGTCCTTACCTGCCTTAATGCCTATTTTTACGGTCTTTCCGTCTGTTGCCGCTTTCATATCTCTGGCGTTTGCAACCTTTGCCGCCTCCAGCTTTTCCGCATTGGCATTCTGAAGCTTGAGGTCATTCAGATTCGCCTTATTCGCCTCAACACCAAGCCTGCGGGGGATTATATAATTTCTGGCATAGTTGTCATTGACCTTAACAATAGTTCCCTTTTTCCCGAGACTCTTTACATCCTCTATAAGAATTACCTGCATTATGATACATCTCCTTCACTGATCATTTCATCTATAACTTCTTTGACTTTTTCTCTTGCTTCCGTAAGCGTCATGCCCTTAAGCTGCGCTCCCGCGACGGACATATGGCCTCCGCCTCCGAGCTTTTCTGCCATTACCTGTACATTCACATCGTCAATGCTTCGTGCAGATACATATATCTGTTCTCCCACCTGTGTCATAACAATTGCTGCCTTTATGCCGTCTATTTCCAAAAGGCTGTTGGCTGCCTGTGCTCCGATAACCGTCGGAGAGTCTGCCAGCAGGGCGTCGCACTCACTTATGGCAAAATGCTCTCTGTATATCTCGGCCTTGTCTACCGCATCAGCCTTTGCCTTATAATCATTAAGGCTGTCTCTGAACATCTTGCGCACTCTTATGGTATTGGCTCCCGCTCTCTTAAGGAAGGCAGCCGCTTCAAAGGTTCTTACGCCGGTCTGGTTTGTGAAATTCTGCGTATCAATGGTAATGCCGCCGTACATGGCATCTGCTTCGAGTGATGTAAGCTTCACATCCATTCCTATATACTGAATGATCTCCGTAATCATTTCACAGGCTGATGACGCATATGGCTCTATATAAGTAAGTACGGCATTATCGATGGCTTCCGTCGTTTTTCTGTGATGGTCTACCACCGTGACATTGCCCGCTTTTGAGAGAAGCCCGGGCTCTTCGATTATCTGAGGTCTGTTGACATCGACTACCGCCACTACGGTCTGTCTGTCTACCAGCTCAAGTGCCTTATCTCCGTCTATGAAAAGATCCTCGGGATAGTCTTCATTGCCGATAAAACGGTCATAGAGCGGGGAAAGCGAACGCGACGGCTTCCCCATGCAAATCCATGCTTTTTTACCGAAGGTGGTGGCTATGCGCCAGAATCCGATGCAGGCTCCGAGGCTGTCCACATCTGCGTTTTTGTGCCCCATGACTATGAGTTTATCGCAGGTGTTAAGCAAATCTCTCAATGCCTGTGCCTTTACTCTCGCCTTTACTCTGGCATGCTTTTCCTTGGCTTCTGTCTTTCCTCCGAAGAATACGACCTCTTCTCCGTCCTTTAAAACCGCCTGATCTCCGCCTCTTCCGAGGGCGAATTCTATGGCTGCCCTTGCAGACTCGTAGTTGTCGTTATAATCTTTTCCCGATTTTCCCACACCTATGCTTATGGTAATATCCATATCATTTCCGATATTGATAGTCTTTACCTCGTCAAGGATGGAAAACCTGTCTTCTATCATTCTGTCGACATCCTTTTCCTTCATAAAGAAGAAATATTTGTCCTTTTCCAGCTTCTTTACGATTCCGTTAAGCGAGTTTATATATCCGCTTATCCGCCTGTCCACCAATGCCGTGAGCAGGCTGCGGCGCACCTCCTCTACGGATGCAAGTGCCTCATCGTAATTATCCAGATATATAAGTCCCTCACATGAACGGGATTCCTCATAAGCCTTTTTATAATGGATGCGCTCTGTTTCATCTATGACTGTCATAAAAATTACAGGCTTGGCATTTTCCGAAATGCCCTCATCCCCGGAAAATGTTGACGGGCTGAGTTCTATGAGATAACGGTTATCAGCATAATTGCTGTGGATCAGTGATACCTCGGTGAGTTCTGAAAGAACCTCCCTGCTTACATCCGGGAATACGCTCTGTATATTTGAGCCTGCATCCTCCGTAAACGCATCCGTGAAGGCATTGTTTTTCCATAAGATGCCGCCGTTTTCATCGACTATGGCAGAAGCAATGCTCATTTCATTAAGCAGCTTTGACTCAATGCTGCCGAACCCCTGAGCAAAGCCTATAAGCCCTGCATACAGATCCTTTCTGCTGTAGATATATAATGCAACAGAAAAAGCCGTGAAGATGACTGTAAATATCAGCATCGTCACTCCGGCTTTCGGATCCGCGATTATCAGGACAATATTAAGCAGTATGAGAAGCGCCGATAATATTACAGGCCATCTCAGGTATACTGCTATCGAAAACAATGAATTATTCCTGCTTTTCATAATAGATGAATTATATCATACTCGAGTCTTTTTGTGGCAGTTTATGGATATTTTTGAAATATAAATGAATCTTGTTTGTCACTATTTGGGCTGTCCGGCTCCATTTAGACTATTTTTATATTTTTTTGTTAAATGTTTGTCGTTTTAAACAAAGTTTACTTGCGAAATTTAACATTTTATTGTATATTACACGGAGCAGTATATTTTTGAAATTTCATAGGAGGTATAATACTATGGCATTCGTTATTGGTGATGGATGTGTATCTTGCGGATCATGCGCAGGTCAGTGCCCTGTTGGGGCTATCTCAGAGGGAGACGGAAAGTATGTTATCGATGAGAGCGCTTGCGTATCCTGCGGATCATGTGCAGGTCAGTGCCCTGTTGGGGCTATCTCAGAGGGTTGATTGACCTTTTTCTGAATCAGACTTGATTATTAAAACAGCTGTCGGTTTAATCCGGCAGCTGTTTTTTTTAGATGTTTTATGTTTTCCCCTGTTAGAATACAAATAAAGTGAAGACCAAAAAGCTTCCGCATTTGACGGAAGCTTTAGTGATGATGTTTAAGTATCGGTCTTGTGTTAATGATTACTCTACTGTATACGGAAGAAGAGCGAGATGTCTTGCTCTCTTTACTGCAACAGTGAGATCTCTCTGATGCTCAAGGCAGTTTCCTGTAATACGCCTCGGGAGAATCTTTCCTCTCTCGGAGATATATTTCTTAAGTGTTGCTACATCTTTATAATCGATAGGCTTTGCCTTCTCGCTGCAGAATACACAAACCTTGCGTCTTCTGCGGAAGCCGCCCATCTTCTTTGGGCGTGCGCCTTCTTCTCTGCCCTCTGCCTTCTGAAATGCCATCGGTATTCCTCCTTGTTATTCTAGTGCTTAGTTAAACGGCAGCCCTTCATCCTCAACGCCTTCAGGAATGTTCATAAATCCCTCTCCGATTGATGAAGAATAGTCTTCCTGACGGCTTTGTCCGCCGCCATATGATGAGCCTGAGCCATAGCTGTTTCCCGAACCGCTCTGACGGTTCTCGGATGCCGCCTTGGACTCTGCAAACTCAATCTCTTCTGCCACTACATCCGTGGTATAGACCTTCTGACCTTCTTTATTTGTATAACTGCCTGTCTGTATGCGTCCTGTCAATACTACCTTAGTGCCCTGATGTAAGTATCTTTCGGCAAATTCTGCACTCTTTCCGAAGGCTACACAGTTTATAAAATCCGCTTCCCTCTGTCCGTCAGCTCCGGCTCTGCGCCTGTCAACTGCCAGTGAAAATCTGGCTACTGCCATGGAATTTTCGCCCTGTGTGTATCTGATATCCGGATCTCTTGTCAATCTGCCCATTAAGATTACTTTATTCATTTATTCACTCCTACATTAGTCAAAAAAATTACTTCTTTACGACTAAGTATCTGAGAACAGGCTCATAGATGCGAAGCTCTGACTCAATACCGTTAGGTGTCTCTGAGTCACCCTCGAAGTTGATAAGATAGTAAAATCCTTCAATCTGATGCTGGATTTCATAAGCAAGGCGCTTCTTACCCCACTCTTCTACCTCTCCGACCGTTCCGTGGTATCTTACGATATAAGACTTGATCTTCTCGATAACCTCAGTTCTGGCCTCCTCTTCGAGTTTCGCACTAAGAATAACTGTAACTTCATACTTATTCATGTGTTTTTTCCTCCTTTTGGTCTCCGGCCCCTGTAAGCCACAGGAGCAAGGTTTTTGTGTCACGGTATTGTATTATACCAAATCGATATTTGAGCTGCAAGCCGATTTTTACCGACCTTTTGTACTAAAAATGTTTTCTTTGCAATACTGCCGCGTTTTTTGCTCATGTACTTTTTTGAACCAGCATGTACTTTCGTTCAAAATCAGTCGGATAATATGACAGCTTCGATTGTCTCAGTCCCTCTATGCCCACATCATCCTCGCGGTTTATAAGGAGTGCGTCCGAATATTCATGCTGGGCAAATTGCTGGTTTATGACCTGATAAAGGCCCGGAATGTCTTCATTGGCCTTCTCTACATCTATTATGGCCATTCTTTCTACAGGATTGTAATCACCTATGGAAAAGGCTTCCAGCCTTCCGTCAATATAAATGCCGCCTATTTTTATATGTGAAAAAAGCTTTTCGCTTGCAAGAATATCTCTTATTCCGGCCGCTTCTGCCTCAAGCTCCAGAAACGGATCAAATTCAGCTCCGATCTCATTTACCCCTTCGCCTTCCCCCTCTGTTTTCTTTTTATTCATCCATCTTTTAAGCAAATCCTCTATTTCATGTCTGTCAGCATACAAAAGCTTTCTATATTCCCAACGACCCTCGTAGGTCTGATTGAATTTATTTATATGATTTCTTTTTTTACTGTATTTTCTGCCTGCGAGACTGCGGATTGCTTCCGCATCATATAAATAGTCTTTGCAATCTTCTATTTCATTTACCTCGTAACAGGAAAGCAGACTTCCTTTTTCCAAAAGCCTTACGCCTTCCCTGTCGGCACATGTTATTACAAGCGGCCGCTTTAATACCTCGTTAAAATATATCTCCTGAAGTTTAAAATAGTATTCGATTTTTTCCTCTCTGCAATAAGGCAGAGAACCATAGACCTCTCCCTCGTCACTGCAAAACATAAGCAAAAGTGCCTCTTCGTCTGCTACGCAGTACCGGGTTCTGTAATAATGATTGTAAAGGTATTGACAAAGCGGTGCACTGTCGCAGCTTTTGTTGGGTCTTTTTGTATACATTGGAGCCAGTTTTATGACCGCATCGGCGTCTAGCGGAACGTATTTAAGGTCCCCTGCCTTTTTTAAAAGCTCCTCTCGGTCTGTATCCATAAGCTGTTGTTTCCTTTCAGGTTACTTCTTCTTAAATTTTACATAATGTTGAGGCAAATGCCTTTTTGCCCCGACACCGTATTGTAGCATAAGATTACAGTTTGTGATATCATCTGCATTATGGAAACTATTGATGACGCAAAAAATCTTACAGGACAATATAACCCATGGCCGAAGCCCGGCGAAAAATTCAATTACGAAACAACGGGATTTTTCAAACGGCTGTGGGGACATTTTAAAACCATTACCACACACAAAATGCATGTGGCATATGGGTGTTTCAGACTGAGGCTTTACTATCAGGGCATAGTGCATGATTTTTCCAAATACTCACCTACGGAGTTTTGGGTCGGAGTAAAGTATTTTGACGGGCATCGCTCTCCCAATGCGGTTCAAAGAGCTGCCACAGGCGGCTATTCCATGGCATGGCTTCATCATAAAGGCCGCAATAAACATCATTTTGAATACTGGATCGACTACTCAAATCTGCCGGGACGGCTTGTTTACGGGAACCGCATGCCCCTGCGCTATGTGGCAGAAATGGTCTGCGACCGCAGAGCCGCCTGCATTACCTATAATAAGGAAAACTATACTCCGGCATCCCCATGGAATCACTATCTTCGCTCCAAGGATCATCTTATCATGGATAATGATACCCGCATCGTATTGGAAAACTGTCTTACAGTCATGAAGGATGCCGGAGAAGATGCCTGCTTTGAGTTTATACGCGGGCTCTTAAGAGTTACCAAAACTCGTGACTATACGGCAGAAGGACTGGGCCTTAAGGATATTACAGGGCTTAAAAAGCTTGAAGCAGATTGAAGATTGGCTTTCGCACCGCTTTTTTGCTCATGTTACTTTAGTTTGTATGACACCTCCTCATTGCTTCGCGCTTCGCACTCTCGCAATGAGGCCAGGATATTCGCAAATCGCGCTGCTTTCGCACCGCTTTTTTGCTCATGTTACTTTAGTTTGTATGACACCTCCTCATTGCTTCGCGCTTCGCACTCTCGCAATGAGGCCAGGATATTCGCAAATCGCGCTGCTTTCGCACCGCTTTTTTGCTCATATCTTGGCAGGTCGCAAAAAAAGATGAGCTGATGCAAGCATCGCTCATCTTTTCTTTCTCCCTTGGTGTCATACGTAGTTGAGTAAGTCTGTATAATCCGGATAGGGCCATTCTTTTTTATCTACGAGCAGTTCCAGCTCATCAACTATATTTCTTTCTTTTTCCATAGCCGGGACGATTTTTTTGTAGTCGTACATGGCACGCTTTGCATCGTCGGCGGGCTGTTTTGCTATGGCTGTTTCAAGTATGATGTTGTTGGCTGTGAGTGCTTTTACATGTTCGTTTATTGAATTAAGTATTTCTCTTTCATGGCTTACATCCAGTCCCAGGCTTTCCTTGGATTCTATGCCGTAGGCTATCTCACCGGAGTATTTGATGCATGCAGGTATGATGTCCTTTTTTGTCATAAGGAGCATGGTGTTTGCTTCGATGTTTATCACGGTTGAATATTTTGAAAGGCCGATGTTTTTTCTTGCCTCAAGCTCTTCAAGCGAGAGGATTCCGTGTGAGGTGAGAAGCTGTACATTTTTTTCATCATCAAAGCGTGCATACGCCTCAGGCGTGGACTTAAGATTTAAAAGTCCGCGTTTTTTAGCCTCTCGTATCCATTCGCTGCTGTAGCCGTTTCCGTCAAACAGTATGCGCTGATGTGCTTTAAGCTCCTCTCTGATGAGCTTTTTCATTTCTCTGTCAAGGCCTGCTTTTCCGGCAAACTTTTCGAGTCTGTCTGCAAACTGTCTTAAGCTTTCGGCAACTGCGGTATTTAAGATGTAGTTGGCACAGGAGACATTGTCCGAGGCGCCTGGCATACGGAATTCAAATTTTCCGCCTGTATAGGCAAAGGGTGATGTACGGTTTCTGTCCTCATCCTCCGGTTTTTTCTTTGCCTTTTCCTGTGCTGCCTCAAGGTCTGTGCCTGAAATTATGGCATCTACCACATTTGAAAGCTTTCTTCCCAGATACATGGAAATTATGGCAGGAGGCGCCTCGTGTCCGCCGAGTCTGTGGTCATTGCCTGCCGTTGATACTGCGACCTTTAAAATATCCTGATAATCGTCAACCGCCTTTATTATGGCAGTAAGGAAGAGCTGGAATTTAATGTTTTCATAAGGCGCTTTCCCCGGATTTATGAGGTTTTCGCCCTCGTCAGTACTTATGGACCAGTTATTATGCTTTCCGGAACCGTTGATTCCCGCAAAGGGCTTCTCGTGAAGCAGGCAGTAAAATCCGTGCTTGTTGGCAATCTTTTTCATCATTTCCATAGTGAGCTGGTTCTGGTCAATGGATATGGTGGCCTTCGTATATACTGCTGCCATTTCATGCTGGCACGGCGCAACTTCGTTGTGTTCCGTCTTTGCGAATATTCCCAGCTTCCAGAGTTCCTCGTCCAGTTCCTTCATGAATGCCTTTACTCTGGGTCTTATATTCCCGAGATACTGGTCGGAAAGCAGCTGTCCCTTGGGTGTGGGGGCACCGAAAAGTGTTCTGCCGCATACGATAATGTCTCTGCGCTTTGCATAATCCTTCTTATCTACAAGGAAATATTCCTGTTCGAGCCCGACATTAGGGCAGACAAATTTTACATTCTGTCCGAAAAGTGCGAGCACCCTGAGTGCCTGTTTATTGAGTGCGTTAATGCTTCTTAAAAGAGGAGTTTTCTTGTCAAGCACAGCTCCGTTAAAGGACTCAAATGCCGTCGGTATGCAGAGAGTATCTTCCTTAATAAAAGCGTCCGAGGTCGGATCCCAGACGGTATATCCTCTTGCCTCAAAGGTGGCTCTGATTCCGCCTGACGGAAATGAAGATGCATCCGATTCCTGCTTTATAAGTGCTTTCCCGGAAAATTCCAGAATCGGATTGCCCTCGCCGTCGTTATCCATGAAGGAGTCATGCTTTTCGGCAGTAATGCCTGTCATTGGCTGGAACCAGTGTGTATAGTGAGTAGCACCATTGTCCATAGCCCAGTTTTTCATGGCCTCAGCTACTTCATCGGCAATCTCTCTGTCAAGAGCCATGCCTTCCTTCTTGATCTTCATCAGCTTCTTGAAAGTTGCATCCTTAAGATGACTTTTCATAACTGATTCATTGAATACCATGCATCCAAACTTTTCGTTGAACATTTTCCTCCTCCTTGATATTACAATCTGCTTTATTGATTTCTGAATCCTGCCGTAATGGTATTGAGCACTCTCTTTTTATCAGTTGTCCGTTTCGGAAGAATCAGCAGGCTTTTAGGTGCGTCTCCGGCAAAAGCCCTGCAAGCTTTGTACCTCTTATTACCTAAGCCTCACAGGCACTCCGGAGAGCTCCCATGCTTCCGTCAGCACATCATCAGCGTCATATACAAGCTTCAGCGAGTACGGCTCTTTTCTTTCTTTAAGGAGATAATCTATCATAAAGCGATCGCCTTCCCAAAGCTCAAGCCCTAAAAGCTCCTCTTTTTTGACCCAGCAAAATACTCCCTCATCGCATTCGGGTATAATACTGTCGTCACCCGAAAAATCTGAGCTTGTATATGTAAATATGTACTCGGCGGGCTTATTATCATATATGAAAGTGAGAACACCTTTGTATCGGCAGCTTTTCATATCAAAGCCCGTTTCCTCTTTTACCTCGCGCTTTATACATTCCTCCGGTGCCTCTCCCGGCTCGAATTTCCCTCCGACACCTATCCATTTGCCGGCATTCACATCCTCCTTTTTGCTCACACGATGAAGCATGAGATACCTGCCATTTTTTTCCAGATAGCAATGTGTCGTAATAAGCGGCAATTCCACAAACGCTTACTCCTTTTTCTTGTATTTCGTATCATTATACTCTTTGGTATTGAAATGTAAAGTGGTTTTTATGCAGACTTTTTGAGCTTTTCGGCAGTTTTTTGAGATTTTTTTCGTTGTTTTTGCTTTTTTTGAAATTTTTGCCTTGTTTTTTATACTTTTCAGCATAAAAACACCCCTTTTTTGAGGGGCATTTTTTGTTTTTATATTTTTTTTGCTTTTATTACGGTTTTTTTATGAAAACATCGGTAAATATCTGTGAAATACCATATATATTATAAGCCAGTCCCATTCTCCAACAGTTCCATGGCTATGGCAGCCTGGAGCATGACTCCGATAATAATGCAGTGCTCATCCGGCCTGAAGCTGCTGTTGTGCAGCGGTGCTGCAGTTTTCTCTGTTCTCGGGACAGAGCACCCCAGATGATAAAAGCCGGACGGTCTTTCCATGGCATAGTAAGCAAAGTCCTCTACCGTAAGCTGCGGCCCCGGTTCCATGATGACACTGTCCTCTCCGAGAAGCTCCTTTGCCTTTTTGCATACCACATCTGTCACCCCGCGATCGGTTATAAGAGGATCATATCCGGGACGGACAATAAATTCCGCGCATCCTCCCATAGAAGACGCGATCTGCTCACAGAGCATCTGCGCTCTTTTTCTTACTGCCAGTCGTGTTTCCTGTGTCATGCTTCTTATAATTCCTGAAAGCTCCGCATATTCCGCAACCTGATTACGGACGGTTCCGCCCTGCATTTTCCCTATCGTACAGACTACCGAATCTGTCGGGTCTGTATTTCTGCTGACTATAGTTTGCAGTGCATTTATTATATTGGCTGCAATAACAATGGCGTCTATACCGTTCTGCGGCTGAGCTCCGTGCGAGGACTTTCCGTAAATCCGGATATCTATCATGTCTGAGGCCGCATACATTTTTCCGTATACTACTCCTATATGGCCGCAGGGTATGGAAGGGTCTGCATGAAGTCCCAGTGCATGCTCTATATGAGGATTTTCGAGACATCCTGCCTCTATCATCCGGGCTGCGCCTCCGTCTCCCTCCTCATCAGGCTGAAAAATGAAGGTGACATTGCCCGGAAAATCTCCGTCCAGAAATTTGAAGAACTTTACCGCTCCGAGAAGTACGGTCATATGTATGTCGTGTCCGCAGCCATGCATGATACCGTCTTTGCAGGAAGCAAACGGTAAATCCGCATTTTTTTCCTGACAGGCGAGTGCATCCATATCTGCCCTGAGTGCTATATTATGACCCGGATATTTGCCGTGCATACGCACTAAAAGTCCCGTGTCTGCTACGCCCTTCTCATAGGCTATGCCCCATTTGTCCAGGAGCTTGGCAATACGCTCCATTGTCTCATATTCATGAGCCGAAAGCTCCGGATATTTATGAAACTCTCTGCGTATCTCTATCAGTTCATCCTCTGTCACTGCCTTTTTACAAAGCTCTTTTATTTTTATTATATCCATGGCTGCCGCATGCATCCCCTCACTTTATATTTTTTCAATTCTCCGTATTTTCATTTCCTGTGCCGCCACCATCGTTTTTGTCTTTTCCATTGGATTCTGACACTGTCTCTGTCTTCTGCTTATCCTTTTTTTTCGCTTTAAACTTTTCCGGCATTTTTATTCCCAATATCTTAAAGATAAGCTTGAGGATGAGCTTAATGATAAATAGTAAAACTACCGCAAAGATTATAAATACTATGATAGCCGGTATGCTTATTATCAATGTTATTGCAGAATTTTCAATTTTTTCTTTCAAATCTATGAGGTTTTCCTCAAGACCTGCTGCTATCCTCTCTGCAAAGCCTGCATTCTTTGCCGCGCTCACAACTCTCACCTCACTTATATAAAGCGTAACTGTGCTGTATGCGACCTGATTGTCATAGAGCTTTAAAGAGCTTTTTATGCTGTCCAGCTCATAGCGTATCTCCGAAAGTCTGGTTTCCAGTGCTATTATGGCATCCACATCCTGTGCATCCCTTATAAGCTCCAGAAGTCTTTCCTGCTCTGTCTCAAGCGTGCGGACTCTGCTTTCAAGGTCTGAATATCTCAGCGTTATGTCTTCTACATTCTCCGACTGGCTTGTTATCTTTCCTGCTTTGAGTGCCGTATTTAAAAATTCATCCAGTCGGTCTGCCGGAATTCTCAATGTATAATTCATGTACCGGGTATCATCACTGTTGTAGCCATTATCCCCCATCCATGAATATTCTATATAACCGCCCAGCTCCTTTGTCTTTTCAGTTATATCAGCCGCAAGCTCATCCGGCTGTGTGGTCTCCATCGTAATGTTGGCATTTCTTATCAGCTTCCTTGAGCTTTCCTTTTGGGCTTTTTCTCCCTCCAGACTGCTCTCATTCATGATAGTTCCGCTCTCTGCTGTACCATTACTGTAGGTGCCATTTTCCTCCATGCCATATTCGGCATTTCTGCTGTAGCTCTGCTTGGAATTCACAGCTCCCATGGCTGCCTCATCCTGCGTCATATCGATATCATAGTACTCGGCAACACTGCTGTCTGTTGCACCCGGCCTTGAGTATTTCATGCTGCATCCCGTAATAAGCATTGACCATGCCAATATAATCGCTGCTCCCGCGATGCTGCTTCTGCTTTTTTTTATGCTTTTTATGATGGTGCTGTTTTTCATAATCCCGCCTCCTTCAAAAAAAATATATATAATATCCGAACCCGGAGTGAGTTAAAATAAAGCCTGGTAATAATACTGCTGTCAATGATAATTTGCTTTATACCGATTCCAATGATAGTATACCTTATATTGCGATTTATAACGATTATTTTTGTCTTAAGGTTTTTGAGGATGAATTTATGGTAAAAAATATACTTATTGATTTGGATGACACTCTGCTTGATTTTCATAAAGCAGAACGCATCGCTTTTTCAAAATCTCTCAATGAAATGGGTATAGAACCGCTTCCTTCCATGCTTGACCGTTACAGTGAGATAAATCTGTGGCATTGGATGCAGCTGGAGCTTGGAAAGCTTTCCAGAAATGAGGTTCTTACGGGCCGTTACAGAAAGCTTTTTGAGGAATTTGAGATAGATGCCTCCGCCGAGGATGCACAGGCACTGTATGAACATAACCTGAGTATCGGACATTACTTCATACCGGGTGCCGAAGAGCTTTTGGATACGCTAAAGGGAAATTACAGATTGTTTTTAGCCTCTAACGGCACTGCCACAGTGCAGCACAGCCGGATAAAGAGTGCAAACATAGCCCGATACTTTGATAATTTATTTATATCTCAGGAGATAGGTGCCGATAAGCCTTCCCGTGAATTTTTCGAAAGAGCCTTTTCAAAGGTTCCGGATATAAGGAAGTCTGATACTGTTATGATCGGAGATTCTCTTACCTCCGATATAAGAGGCGGAGAAAACTTTGGTATCGAAACGATATGGTTTAATCCTAAGCATAAGGAGAACTATACATTGACCACCGAAAATCCTGTACATCCGAGCTATGAGACAGATGCGCTTAATAAAATATGCGGGATTTTGGATAAACTCGGAGATTGATAAGGAAACCCCATGCCTGCGTGCTTGCAGGTGCCGCATAACATAAAAGTGTAAATTATCATTCAAAAACTATCCGATTGGCGGGGGAGGATACGGCAGAGAATTGATAAACTGTAAATGCAGTATTCATTACAATAAGGAGGGAAGGCAGCATGCAGATTACAATTCAAAAAATACCTGAGAATTTGCAGGAATTTGAGACACTTGCCGGTTCACAGCCGGCACCGGAGAAGATATGTGCATTATTTCTCTGCGCATTATCGCTGTTTGATAAGGATAAGAATTTGGGCACAGCAGCTATGAATATACTGCGCGGTCCTAAGCCGATGACACCTTACGATCAGCAGTTCCTGCATGACAGGCTGCGCGGCAAAGCCTACCTTCCTATGGCATATTTTGAAGGAAGCACACCGCAAAACGGCTATACGCCAAAGGTGCCTTATGTCCTCAATGTAACGGCAGACTCAAGACCGCAGGATATAGAGCCGGGATATCTTCGCCTGTTTCTTAATACAGCAGGAGCAGACGCTCCGAGACCGATTAAGCTAAGGCAGAAAGAATCAACAGGCGAATGGTTCCTGTGGGAGTACTCAAGTATATTGAGCGGAATTCGCATGCCGGACAGTGAGAATCCGTGGGCGTAGGTTAAGAACACTGCGACAACAAGCGAAGCAATGAGCTAAAGTCCGGGCTTGCTCGAGACCTTGACGAATGCCGCTAAACTACAGAAAGCTCGCAAAGCGTATTTTCCGTAGTTACAGAGAACAGGAGGGAGCGGTTGTGAAGAAGAAAACTCTCATTATGTTCATAATACTGTTAATTGCCACATTTGTGCCGAGTTTAAAAAGCATTGCTGATTTTGGCGATTTCTCGGGCGGATCGGATTATGATTACAGCTATGATTACGACAGTCATGACTATAGCTCAAGCGATTATGGCAATGACAGTGACTATGACAGGAGATCATCGGGTTCCGGAGCATGGGATCTTAAGACGATCATTATAATATGTGCAATCGTAGCTGTTATTTTCCTTTCCGTAGGAAAGAAAGAAGATAAGGGCAGTAAGGCTTCTGGCAATGCCAATGAACGCGCAGAGAGTCGTGCAAACCGTGCCGAGCTTACTCCTATCGGAGAGTATGTGAAGATCGATCCCAATTTCAGTGCGGCTGTGCTTTGCGAGAGGGCATCCAATCTCTATGTACAGATGCAAAACGGCTGGACTGCCAAGGATATAGAGTCGATGCGTCCTTATTTCACGGATGTACTGTTTACACAGATGGAGCGTTCGCTTAAGCTTCTTATTAAGAACGGAGAGACCAATCATGTTGAGCGTATTGCAGTGCTTGATGTAACACCTCGAGGCTTTCATCAGACATCCGGAGAGGATCACATCATGCTTCGCCTTAGAACACGCATTACTGATTATACTGTAAAAGACAAGACCGGGGAAGTTGTTCGCGGCAGCCGTGACAATGAGAAGTTCATGACCTACGAGTGGGATCTGATGCGTCCGACCGGCATATTTACAGGCAAGGACGGCAGCACTGCCATTAAGCATATTAGCTGTCCGGGCTGCGGTGCACCGCTTGATATCAACGCAAGTGCACGCTGCCCATACTGTAATTCAGTTATCCAGCAGCAGGCACAGGATTGGGTAATCAGTGCTATCAAGGGCATCAAACAGGAGACAAAGAAAGCAGGAAAGTAAACATTGCCGGAGCGCATAAGCGCATAGCAATCCGTCACTTTTACATAGAAGCTGTTTATGGGGAGAGGATTATGATGTTAAGTAAGGGCTTAGTCGCAGTAGGTATAATGTTCGGTCTGATGAGCCTTGCTGCCTGCGGGCGCAATATAGAGCCTCAGACTGCTTATCAGGGAGGTTCCGAGCCCGGGGACAAGGAGAATCCACCAATGACTGCATCGTCAGCAGCCGGGACAGCTGAGACATCCCGGTCAGCTGATGTATCAGAGGCATCAACAGCATCATCGTCCGCGGCGGAATCGTCCGCAGCCGCAGTTTTTGATACAGCATATCTGGGCTATGTCGGAGG
>CAVBSU010000002.1:0-6854 GCA_963598245.1 Lachnospiraceae bacterium
CAATAGCATCCTTGCATGCAAGCATGCAGTCTGCTCTTGCATTCGTCAACACTTTTAGAGTAAATAAAAGGAAAGAAATGTTTAATAAGATACTTATTGCTAACCGCGGAGAAATAGCAGTGCGCATCATAAGAGCCTGCAGGGAGATGGGGGTTGCGACGGTTGCTGTCTATTCTGAGGCCGACAGGGGAGCACTTCATACCGAGCTTGCGGATGAAAGCGTATGCATAGGCTCTGCAACAGTTAAGGAAAGCTACTTGTGCGTCGAAAGAATAATAAGCGCGGCACTTGTTACAAATGCGACTGCAATACATCCGGGGTACGGCTTTTTATCGGAAAACAGTGAATTCGCCGGACTTTGCGAAAAAAACGGGATTGCATTTATTGGACCGGGCGCAAAGTTCATGGAAGCCATGAGCGACAAGGCAGAAAATAAGAGGCGAATGAAGGAAGCAGGACTTCAGGTAATACCCGGCACCAAAAAGCTTAACGGACTGGACGAAGCGCTTTCCGAGGCTGAAAGGATAGGTTATCCGGTGATGCTTAAGGCGTTATCCGGCGGAGGTGGAAAGGGCATAAGGGTAATAGAAAGCGATAAGGAGCTTGAAAAGGCATACAGTATAGCAGAATCAGAGGCCATGTCCTCCTTCGGAGACGGAAGCCTTTATCTTGAAAAGTGTATTTATCCTGCGAGACATATCGAGGTTCAGATTCTGGCAGATGAATCGGGGAATGTTATATGCCTCGGGGAGAGGGATTGTTCCATTCAGAAAAATCATCAAAAGCTGATAGAAGAATCCCCCTCGCCCGGAGTGAGTGCAGAGGACAGGCTAAGGCTTACCGAGCTTTGCACTCATGCCGTAAAAAAGGTCGGATATACAGGAGCCGGAACTTTGGAATTTCTTGCAGATAAAGAAGGAAATTTCTGGTTTATGGAAATGAATTTAAGGCTTCAGGTGGAGCATGGTGTAACCGAAATGCTTACTGGGCTGGATTTGGTTAAATGGCAGATAAGAATAGCTGCCGGAATTCCGTTACGAGACAGTCAGAGCAGTATACGATTCAAGGGTTCATGTATAGAATGCCGGATAAATGCACTTTCGGCGGGCAAGGTAAATATACTGCATGTTCCGGGCGGACCTTTCGTAAGGTTTGATACCTGGCTTACGCAGGGGACTGTGGTTACGCCTTACTATGATTCACTTTTGGGAAAGCTCATAGTATGTGCCGGAACAAGGGAAGAGGCTGTAAGAAAAATGAAAACGGCTCTCTGCGAGACGGTGATAGAAGGAGTAAGAACAAATATTAAAGAACAGCTTGAGCTTATAAGTTCAGATGCCTTTGAAAGTGCAGAATATGAGATACCGAAAGGCAGGTAAAATTATATGCCTATTTTAAAATTCATAAAAGGACAGCAAAACGCTCTTGAAAGCGGCGGGCGTACACACATGGTGACGGACAGAACAGATCCGGAGCTTACATGCCCTAATTGCAGAATTACCTCAGCTGTAAGCGAGGTATGGCAGAACTTTAATGTATGTCCTCATTGCTCTTATCATTATAAGACCGGTGCAAGACAGCGCATAAAGCTTATAACAGATAAGGGAAGCTTTACGGAGCTGTTTAAGGGAGTGGGCCCCGAGGATTTACTGGAATTTCCGGGTTATAAAAGCAAACTCAAAGCGGCTACGGCTGCAAGCAATGAAGAGGAAGCAGTAGTGTGCGGAGAATGTACCATAGGCGGAGTAAGAACAGCCATATTTATTATGGAGCATTCCTTTATGATGGGCAGCATGGGTACGGCAGTAGGCGAAAAGATAGTAAAGACCTTTGAATATGCCATAGAAAAAAAACTTCCCGTCACGGGCTTTACGGTCTCAGGAGGCGCAAGGATGCAGGAAGGACTTTTTTCGCTTATGCAGATGGCAAAAACAAGCGGTGCGGCGGGAAGACATTCCGCGGCAGGATTATTCTATATGCCGGTGCTTACAAGCCCTACAACGGGAGGTGTTACCGCAAGCTTTGCCATGGAGGGAGATATTATTCTGGCTGAGCCGGGAGCAACAATAGGCTTTGCGGGTGCAAGAGTAGTCGAACAGACCACCAGAAAAGCTCTTCCGAAGGGTTTTCAGACGGCAGAGTCCATGCTGGAGCACGGATTTATAGATATGATAGTTCCGAGAAATAAGCAAAGAAAGCTGATAGCAAGGCTTCTCAGGCTTCATACTGACAGCGGAGAGATAAAAGATGAGCAGGCATGAAAAAAGTGCATATGATCGTGTAAAAACGGCTCGCGGAAACAATCGGCCTACCGGAGTGGATTTCATAAGAGGCATTCTTACGGAATTCACCGAGCTTCACGGCGACAGACGCTTTGGCGATGATGCGGCCATAGTGGGCGGAATCGGAAGACTCTGCAAAAGGGCAGTGACAGTAATAGCCATAGAAAAAGGTCACACGGTTAAAGAAAGAGCCATAAGACGCTTTGGGGCACCTCTTCCGGAAGGATACAGAAAAGCACTGCGTCTCATGAAGCAGGCTGAAAAGTTTAAGCGTCCGGTAATCTGCCTCGTGGATACCTCGGGAGCATACTGCGGAATTGATGCCGAGGAAAGAGGTCAGGGTCAGGCGATAGCAGAAAGTCTGGTCGGCATGATGGGGCTCAAGGTTCCGGTCATATCTGTAATCATAGGTGAGGGCGGAAGCGGAGGCGCACTGGCGCTTGCTGCGGCAGACAGGGTGTGGATGCTGGAAAATGCCGTGTATTCCGTGATATCTCCGGAGGGCTGCGCCGCAATATTGTGGAAGGATGCAAAAAAAGCCGACGAGGCTGCGGAGGTTCTTAAAATAACGGCGGCAGATCAGCTGAAAAACGGTCTTATAGAAGATGTTATCGCAGAGGATGATATCGGCGAAGAGAGCTTTTATGCAGGACTCAGGGAAAAGCTTTTCTCGGAGCTTGAAAGCTTAAGCAGTCTTTCTTCGGAGGAGCTTACCGAAAAGCGCTATGAGAGATTTAAAAATATAGGTTGCAGTCAGGGAGTATAAATGGAGCTTTATCGTAAATTTTTCAGCGAAATTCCGGATGAAAAAGGCAGACTTGCAAAGCTTGAAGCCCACATACCGGAGAATTTTAATTTCGGATATGATGTGCTGGATGTGCTTGCAGAAAACGAACCGGGGGAGCGGGCTCTTGTATGGTGCAATACTGCGGGAGAGGAGCATATTTTCACATATGAGGATATAAGAAGGCATAGTAACAGGGCCGCAAATGTTCTTTTATCAGCAGGCATCAAAAAGGGTGACAGGGTCATGTTGGCTTTAAAGCGCCATTATGAATACTGGTTTATAGCCATAGCGCTTCATAAAATAGGCGCGGTAATGATCCCGGTAACTCATATGCTTACGACGGAGGATTTTATTTACAGGGTCAATGCTGCTGATGTAAAGGCTGTGATATGCACGGCTATGGACGGCGTTCCGGAAAGAGTGAGAGACGCTGTAGAAAAACTAAACAGAAAATGTCTGCTGTGGACAGTGAAAGAAGATACAGAGGGTTTCAGAAATTTTACGAAAGAAAGCGGAGAGGCATCGGATGAGCTTTCTCGTATAAAGACAGGTGCAGATGAACCGTCATTCATATATTTCACATCAGGAACTTCCGGTGCGCCAAAGGGAGTAATCCACGATTTTACATACCCCCTGGCACATTTTGTCACAGCTAAATACTGGCAGCAGAACAGTGAACACGGGCTGCATTTTACCATATCCGAAACCGGTTGGGCAAAGGCCTCATGGGGAAAGCTTTACGGTCAGTGGCTTATGGATTGTGCAGTGCTGGTCTATGATTTTGACAATTTTGAGCCAAAACAGATAACCTCAGTGATAAATAAATACAAAGTCACATCTTTTTGTGCACCGCCTACGGTATACAGATATCTGACAAGAAGAGATACCGATGATATGCCGTCACTTAAGGTTGCCGGCACTGCCGGAGAATATTTAAGCTCCGAGGTCTTTGAAAAGTTCAGAAAAAAAACAGGTCTTGACATTCATGAGGGATACGGGCAGACGGAGACGGCACTGCTTATGGCAAACTTTAAGGGACATACGGCCCGTGACGGTTCTCTGGGGAAACCCTCACCCATGTATGATATAGTGCTTACAGGCAAAGACGGAAAAGCCGTGGCAGACGGAGAAATAGGAGAAATCTGCATTGCCCCGAAAAATAATAAAAAGCCTCTGGGGGTTTTTTCAGGATATCTGGATGATGACGAAAGATATAAGCAGGTATGGCGCGGAGGTGTCTATCATACGGGAGATGCCGCATGGCGCGATAGGGACGGATATTTCTGGTTCCATGGCCGTTTTGACGATATCATAAAGAGCGGAGGCTACCGCATAGGCCCCTACGAGATAGAAAGCGTGCTTATCAGGCACCCTGCCGTAGCTGAATGCAGTGTCATAGGCGTGCCGGATAAGCTGAGAGGGCAGGCCGTTAAAGCCGTTGTAGTTCCGGCAGCAGGCTTTATGCCCTCGGCAGAGCTTAAGAAGAAAATTCTGGATTTCTGCAATGCCGAACTTGCGGAATACAAGTGGGCGAGATATCTGGATTTTGTGGATGAAATGCCGAAAACCATCAGCGGAAAAATAAAAAAGGCAGTATTAAAGCTCAATCATTGTGAATAGCTTTTTCCTGTTTGCCTATGGCACAGGATCTATGGAGGCCACTTTGGTTATTTTAATTTTATTGGGGGTTGAGTGTTCTCAGCTCCCTTTTTAAGTGGAGAGTTTCTTTAAAGTTTATTTGGGGTTTTCTTTAGATATACTTTGATTGACAGATATAAATAAAAAGTATATTATAAGACCAAGTGGGATATCCCACATATAAGCGGGTGGAGGTGTTAAATATGATAGCAGTAAAAGATTACACAGTACATATTGACAACAAGAAGAGAGTGACGCTGCGCGGAGCATTGTATCAGTATTACAATGTAAAAGAATATGATAATGGCTGCATTACAGATGTCTTCAATGTGAAAAATCTTATCAACATTATTTCCGCCAAGCAGATTTTTATACCATGCAAAAAGCCTGAAAAAGTTGTAAAATAGATATATTACGCACAGACAGGAAATGACACTATATGGATGAGAAATTCGAGCTTTTTGTCATGTCGGTGACAAGGGCATACAAGTACATATCGCAGATAAAGAGAATGGACAGTTCCACCTTCGGCATCAAGGGCATACATGTTATGTGTATGGTCTTTCTGGGACGGCACCCGGAGGGATTGACGGTTTCCGAGCTTACAACGCTGTGCTGCGAGGATAAGGCGGCCATATCCAGAGTAGTTGACAGCCTTGTCAGGCTTGGATATATTTGTGACAGTACAGTCGAGGGAAAACGCAGATGGCGTTCAAAGCTTTTCCTTACGGATGAGGGAAAGGCTAAGGCCGAAAAAATGTTCGATCATATCAACAATATGGTAGCTTTTATCAGCGACGGCTTTACCACAGAGGATGAGCTTCGCTTTTATGATGCATTTTCCAGGGTCAATGACAATCTTGCGAAATATATTGAATCAAAGACATGACAGATACAGAATTAAAAAACAAAATAGAGGCTTATATAAACAGGCATGAAGATGAGCTTTTGGGAGACATTAAAAAGCTTTGCCGCATAAATTCAGTGCGCACGGCAGAAGAAGAGGGCGCACCATACGGTCAGGGAGCTAAAAAAGCACTTTTGGAGGCAAAGTCTCTCTGTGAAAAATACGGCTTTAAAACAAAGCTTTATGCTGACAGAGTTATCTCTGCCGACATGAACAGTAAGGAAAGCGGTCTGGATATACTTGCACATACGGATGTAGTAGCGGCAGGAGACGGATGGACTGTGACAGAACCGTTTGAGCCTGTAATAAAAGACGGCGCCATATACGCAAGAGGCACATCTGACGATAAGGGGCCTGCCGTGGCAGCACTTTATGCCATGCGTGCCGTAAATGAACTCGGGATAGATATTACCAAAAATTGTCGGCTTATTTTAGGCTCCGACGAAGAGTGCGGCTCGTCGGATATCCCATATTACTATGCAAATGAAAAGCCTGCCCCAATGACCTTCAGCCCTGACGGAGAATTTCCTGTCATAAACATAGAAAAGGGTCAGTTCAGAGGCGAGGTGCTTGGCTTTTTTAATGAAGAAGAAGCCATGAAAAATGCCTGCGGCAAAAAAAGACTCATTGAATTCAAGAGCGGAGATGCGATAAACATTGTTCCCGGAAAGGGATATGCAAGACTTAAGGGCTTCAGCGAAAAAGAGCTTAATGAAGCGGTTTCTGCTGTAAATAGGAGCTTATTTGTCGACGAAAACAAGGCGGTTGAGATAAGCTTAAGGAAGGAAAAGGATGATGATGGCGGAGACATTGACCTGATAGAGGTAATGGGAAAAACAGCGCATGCCTCCACACCGCAGCTTGGTATAAATGCCGGAGTGGTGCTGCTTAATGTACTGGCAGAGCTTAAATTTGATAATGAGGTGCTTGGCGGCAGGCTTTCGGAGCTTAAGGAGCTTTTCCCGTACGGAGATTTTTACGGAAAAGCTTTAGGAACAGACCTTTGGGATGCCGAATCGGGGAAAACTACGCTTTCGCCGGACATTTTCGATATGGACGAAAAGCATATCAGCATCCGCTTTGATGCAAGAACCTGTATAACAGCAAATGAGGATAATACCATATTAAAGGCTGCAAAAAGAATCGAAGAAAAAGGGTTTTCGCTGGAGTACTCCTTTATGCCGCCGCATGTGGTAGGTGCCGAGTCGGATTTTGTAAAAACGCTTCTCAAAGCTTATAC
>CAVBSU010000002.1:6864-45039 GCA_963598245.1 Lachnospiraceae bacterium
TATACTCTTGTTACGGGAAAGCCCGGACGCTGCATTGCGATTGGCGGCGGCACCTATGTTCATGAGATAGAAAACGGAGTTGCATTCGGTGCCGTGGGAGAAACAACGGATACGAGAATGCATGGACCGAACGAGTTTATGCTTATAAAGGAGCTTAAAGAGGCGGTTGTCATATACGCCATGTGTATAGCAAAGCTTTGTCGTTAATTTGTGGGGTGGGAGCAGGCTTCACAGTCCTTATGCAGGCATAAAAAGCATCGGATTTTGAAGTCCTCAACCAGGTATCATTTACATTTTATGAAAGGAAGTTTCAATGTTGAGAGTAGGAGAATGCAAAGCTCTTGCAAGACAGAATTTATCAGGAAGATGGGGTACGGTCATAGGTGCTCAGGTTATAGCCTCCGTAATACAGTTTATAGTCTTAACGCTGACGGCGGCATCACTGGGGATGGCAATGTTTTTCGGAAATGTCTTCCATAATTTTGCATTTCAGAATCTAAAGCTTATGGTAACAGGAGCCTTAAGCTTTACGGCATTTTTATTTATATTTGTCATACTCAGCGTTTTTCTGTACTACGGGCAGATAAAGCTTATGCTGAATCTTTTAAGAGGAAAAAAATACGGCATGGGAAATATATTTCATGCCTTTAAAAAGGGCTCGCATCCGTGGCGGATAATGCTGATTCAAATCATAAAAACAGGCATCGTCATAGGACTGGGAGTTATAAGTCAGGGGCTAAAGGTTACATTTGAAAGCGGCATAACGAATAATTCCACAACCTTTCTTGCAGGGGTGGCTACGATAAGAATTGTATTTATCATTATTTCCGTAATCGTTGAAATTGAGACATATTTCTGTATGATAACGGCTGTAGACAAGCCGGAAGCAGGAGTATGGGAATGCTTTAAGCATTCTGCAAGGCTCATGAGGCACAGACAGCTCAAGGGGCTGTGGCTCATATATTTCAGCTTCTTCTTCTGGCATCTTCTTACGGCAATATTTCCTGTTGCAGGACTTTGGGTAATGCCATATATGCTTTGCACACAGATAATTTTCTATATGGATGCAGACGAAAACCTGTGGCAGCTGCCGGGTTCGGGAATCAGAGAAAAAGTAAGAAAACAGGCGGCAGCAGCAACGGCAGCAACGGCTGATACAGATACCGGGGAAACTAAAACACCGTCGTGCGAAGGCACAGCAGCTGATTATGCGGGCATGGAAGAAACAAAATCACAAACTGATGAGAGTCCGGCAGCAGCTGCCGAAGCCATCGAAAATGTGCGGCAGGAAAATACCGACAGAGACAATCATGATACCGCGACAAATGAAGAAGGAGAACAGTTATGAAGTGTCCATTTTGCGGCTCGGATGACACAAGAGTCATAGACTCCAGACCGGCAGATGATAATACATCCATAAGACGGCGCAGACAGTGCGAGGCGTGCGAAAAAAGATTTACCACCTATGAGAAGCTTGAAACCATGCCGCTGATGGTCATAAAGAAGGATAACAGCCGTGAGTCCTATGACCGTTCAAAAATCGAAAGCGGCATAGTGCGCTCCTGCCACAAAAGGCCGGTTTCCACAGACCGCATTGCAAAAATGATAGATGAGATAGAAAACGAGATTTTCGCTTTGGGAGAAAAAGAAATACAAACATCTGTCATAGGTGAAAAGGTCATGGATAAGCTCAAAGATGTGGATGAGGTTGCCTATGTAAGATTTGCAAGCGTTTACAGAGAGTTTAAGGATGTAAATACATTCATAGACGAGATAAAAAATCTGCTTAAGACAGATAAAATACCGATGACGGATCAGGAAGGAAAAAGGAATAAGACTTGAGGCTCTATCCGGATGAATATATAAGAGATATATCCGACTACGATTTTAAGAAAGCATACGCTTCGGGTAAACGCCTGGTGCTTTTTGATATAGATAATACTATGGTGCCGCACGGCTATCCGGCGGATGAAAAATCCGAAGAGCTTATTAAAAAAATCAAGTCCATGGGATACAGGCTCTGTGCGGTATCCAATAACAGAGAGCCGAGAGTGAAAATGTTTTGCGATAAAACCGAAGTGCCATATGTTTTTGATGCCGGAAAGCCAAGTGCTTCGGGATATGAGCGCGCCATGCATATGTGCGGAGCTTCCGCAGAAGAGACCTTGTTTTTCGGCGATCAGATATTTACTGACATATTGGGTGCAAGGAAAGCAGGCATATACAGTATTTTAGTAAAGCCAATCGACAGAAAAACCGACAGGATTCAGATAAAATTCAAGCGTTTATTGGAAAAACCCATAGTAAAGGCGTTCTTCAGGCATAAAAAACTTGCAATCAATGATTATTTCATATAGAATGTAAAAGCTATTTTTATATATTTTTTCCTGCTGAGTGTGTGAATAAGCAGCAGGCTAAACACAATACATAAATTCGGAGGGATGTTATGATTTCAGCAGGTGATTTCAGAAATGGTATGACAGTGGAGATTGACGGTCAGGTGCTTCAGATCGTTGAGTTCCAGCATGTAAAACCCGGTAAAGGAGCAGCTTTCGTAAGAACAAAGTGCAAGAATGTAATCAACGGAGGTGTCGTAGAGAAGACATTCAGACCGACAGAGTCATTCCCGCAGGCTCCTATTGAGAGAAAAGAGATGCAGTACCTCTACAAGGACGGCGAGCAGTATATCTACATGGATATGGAAAGCTATGAGCAGATTTCACTTAATGAGGACCTTGTAGGCGATGCAATGAAATTTGTGAAGGAAAATGAGATGTGCCGTATCTGTTCATATAAGGGCAGCGTATTTTCAATAGAGCCGCCTATGTTTGTTGAGCTTGAGATTACAGATACCGAGCCGGGCTTAAGAGGCGATACGGCGACTAATGTCATGAAGCCTGCAACCGTTGAGACAGGAGCTGAGATCAAGGTTCCGATTTTTGTAAATATCGGAGATAAGATCCAGATAGACACTCGTACTTCAGAATATCTCAAGAGAGTATAAGGGTGTTTTAATGCATATAGGATCCCAGGATCAATGTGCCCGACTTATCTTAAGTCGGGCTTTGTTATATAGTATATAAAAGATGATGAAAGAAAAGATTATAGATATTTTAAATAATATATGCGGCGAGGCTTTTAAGGATGCAGGCTTTGATTTCGCCTATGGTAATGTCAATGTCAGCAATCGCCCCGACCTTTGTGAGTACCAGTGCAATGGTGCCATGGCTTTAGCTAAGCGAGAGCATAAAAAGCCGATAGACATTGCCTCTGCCGTGGCAGAAAAGCTCAAGGACAATTCTGCCTTTTCAAAGGTTGAGGTCTGCATGCCAGGCTTTATAAATATGGATGTTTCCGCCGGTCTTCTGGCAGAATATATCTGTGCAATGCAGAAGGATGAGGATGCCGGACTCATAAAGGATGCCGACAGAAAAAAAATCATCGTAGATTACGGCGGAGCCAATGTCGCAAAGCCGCTTCATGTGGGACATCTGCGGTCTGCCGTTATCGGTGAAGCCATAAAGCGAATCGGAGCCAAAATGGGCAATGACATGATAGGCGATGTGCATTTGGGTGACTGGGGCCTTCAAATGGGGCTTATTATTGAGGAGCTTAAGGACAGAGGACAGACCGACTTCACACTGGCTGACCTTGAAGAAATATATCCTGCGGCCTCCAGAAAATCCAAGGAAACCGACGCGGATAAAAAGCCGACGCCTGCGGCGGTCGCATTTAAAAAGAGAGCATTGGAGGCTACAGCCCGTCTTCAGAATAATGATGCGGAAAGCATGGCAGTATGGAAGAAAATAATGGCACTTTCGGTGCAGGATCTTAAAAGAAACTACGATTCTCTGGATGTGCATTTTGAGCTCTGGAAGGGTGAATCAGATGCACAAAAGTATATCCCGGATATGCTTGAAAGCTTTGAAAAAAGCGGCATTGCCTATAAATCACAGGGAGCACTTGTTGTTGATGTAGAGGAAGAGGGTGATAAAAAAGAAATACCGCCCTGCATCGTAAGAAAAAGCGACGGCTCCTCGCTCTATGCCACTACGGATCTTGCCACAATGGTGGAAAGAGAGCTGCTTTATAAGCCGGATGCATATATTTATGTTGCGGATCAGAGACAGAGCCTTCACTTTTTAAGTTTTTTCAGAGTGGCAAAAAAGGCAGGCATAGTAAGACCGGAAGAAAAGCTGGAATTCTTAGGTTTCGGAACCATGAACGGAAAGGACGGAACACCTTTTAAGACCCGTGAGGGCGGAGTCATGAGGCTTGAGGTGCTTGTAAAGGAGATATCCGATGCCGTTTATGAAAAGATAAGAGCTACCAGAGATGAAAGTGAGATTTCGGATGCAGAGGCATCGGAGATATCAAAAACAGTAGGGCTTGCTGCGCTTAAGTACGGAGATCTGTCTAATCAGGCTTCAAAGGATTATATCTTCGATACGGATCGCTTTACAAGCTTTGAGGGAAATACAGGACCGTATATCCTGTATACCATAGTGCGGATAGGCAGCATACTCAAAAAATATGCCGAAAAGACAGATATATCCGATGATGTCATAAAGGAAATTAACATTGACAGAAAAATCACTGAAAATGTGCTTGCGGAAAATGAAGATGCGAGGGCACTTGCGCTCGTGCTCACCCGCTACAATGAGGCCGTAGCGGCAGCGTGGACACAGCTGGCACCGCATAAGCTGTGCCAGTACATATATGAGCTTTCAAATGCCTTCAACGGATTTTACCACAATGTAAAAATACTCGGTGAAGAAAATGAAGAAAAAAAGAAAACCTATATCGCCCTGCTTTCACTTACAAAAAAAGTATTAAGTGACAGTATAAACATGCTGGGCTTTAGCGCACCGACAAAAATGTGAGAGTCCGGAAGGTGGCGGAGCATGCCGTGTCTCTTAAGAAAAACAAAAAACAGACAGAATGGAGAAAAACTGCTGAATCTATGACGGATTTTGAAAATATCATTGTCGAAGTTGAAGACGGAATAGAATACATAACACTCAACCGTCCGCAGGTACTGAATGCCCTGAACATTGACACGGTATCAGAGCTGAGAGATGCGGTAGAGTATGCCTACAGTGAAGCTGATGTAAAGTGTGTCATCATAAAGGGCGCAGGAGACAGAGCCTTTGCGGCAGGAGCGGATATAGCCGAGATGCATGCACTCACGCCACAGGGCGGACGGGAAATGATTGCAAACGGACAGGCACTCATGTGCGAGATAGAAAAGCTTCCGAAGCCGGTAATTGCTGTCCTCAACGGTTATGTAATAGGCGGAGGTTTGGAGCTTGCGCTTGCATGCGATATTCGTGTGGCCAATGACAATGTCAGGTTTGCGTTTCCTGAGCCTACGCTCGGAATCATTCCGGGATACGGAGGCTCACAGAGGCTGGGACGCGTTATCGGCTTTGGTATGGCGAAGTATTACTGTCTTACAGAGGAGCATATAACGGCGGAACGCGCCTGTGAATTGGGTCTTGTAGGAAAGCTTTGTCATAATAACGAAGCCTTTGAGGAAGCAAAAAAAATTGCCGAAGCTATGATAAAAAGATGCCCGGAGGCTCTCGCAGCCATAAAGGAGGTCATGCGCGACGGCATGAATGAGAATATAGACACCGCGCTGGACATTGAAAAAAAGGCCTTTGACAGGCTTTTCTCTGCTCCTGCGCGAACTGAGCGCATGGGAATATTTCTGGAAAATCAGAAAAACAGGAAGAAGAAATAAGCATCAAAGAAAAATGAACATCTATGAAAGGAAAGAAATATGATATCAACATCACGATTGACATTTCGTGTCGGAAAGAAGGCACTGTTTGAGGATGTTAATATAAAATTTACTGAAGGCAACTGCTACGGGCTTATAGGTGCAAACGGAGCCGGAAAGTCTACATTTCTCAAGATTCTCTCGGGACAGCTTGAACCCACCAACGGTGAGGTGGCAATCACAAAGGGACAGAGGCTTTCATTCCTTGAGCAGGATCACTTTAAGTATGATAATTTCACTGTGTTAGATACTGTTATTATGGGAAATAAACGCCTTTATGACATCATGAAGGAAAAGGAAGCCATCTATATGAAGCCTGACTTTTCTGACGAGGACGGAATAAAGGCGGCAGAGCTTGAGGGGGAGTTTGCTGAAATGAACGGCTGGGATGCAGAAGCTGATGCGGCGACCCTGCTTTCAGGCTTGGGGGTAGATGTAGGCGAGCATTATAAGCTCATGAGTGAGCTTCAAAGCACGCTTAAGGTAAAGGTGCTGCTTGCCAAGGCACTTTTCGGAAATCCGGACATCCTGCTTCTTGACGAGCCCACAAACCATCTGGATCTCGATGCCATAGCATGGCTTGAGGAATTTCTTATCAACTTTGAAAACACAATAATTACCGTATCGCATGACCGTTACTTCTTAAACAAGGTATGCACCGCAATAGCAGACATAGATTACGGAAAAATACAGCTCTATGCCGGAAACTATGACTTCTGGGTAGAGTCCTCACAGCTTATGATAAAGCAGATGAAGGAGGCAAATCGCAAAAAGGAGGAACAGATAAAGGAGCTTAAGGAATTTATAGCCCGTTTTGCTGCCAATGCCTCAAAATCCAAGCAGGCAACCTCGCGAAAGAAGGCACTTGAAAAGATAGAAATCGAGGAAATGAGACCCTCGAGCAGAAAGTATCCGTATATTGATTTCAAGCCTGACAGAAGCATAGGAAACGATGTGCTTACGGTTACAAATCTTTCCAAAACCATTGACGGCATAAAGGTGCTGGATGATATAAGCTTCATCATAGGAAAGGAAGATAAGGTCGCATTTGTGGGACCGAACGAGCTTGCAAAAACCACGCTCTTCCGCATTATAACAGGTGAAATAAAGCCTGATTCCGGGGATTATAAATGGGGCGTAACTACCTCACAGGCATATTTTCCCAAGGACAGCACCAGGGAGTTTGATTCTGAGGACACCATCTATGACTGGCTCATGCAGTATAGTCCGGAAAAGGATGTCACCTATGTAAGGGGCTTTCTCGGCAGAATGCTGTTTGGCGGAGATGACGGTCTTAAAAGAGTTAATGTTCTTTCAGGCGGAGAAAAAGTAAGGTGTCTGCTTTCAAAGATGATGATAAGCGGCTCTAATGTGCTTATTCTGGATGAGCCTACAGACCACCTTGACATGGAATCAATTTCGGCACTCAACAATGCACTTATAAGATTTCCGGGAGTGATTCTTTTTTCTTCAAGAGACCATCAGGTTACAGAAACGACGGCAAACCGCATTATGGAGATCCGCAACGGAAAGCTTATAGATAAGATGACTACTTATGATGAATATCTGGCAGCAGATGAGAGCGCAAGAAAGAGCTTTACATTTACGCTTACCGGAGACGATGCGGGAGATAATTAAGAAATATAAAAGGAGCTGCCGTAAAGTCGGGCAGCTCCTTAAAAACAGCGCTACAAGGATTCGAACCTTGAAATGACGGAGTCAGAGTCCGTTGCCTTACCATTTGGCGATAGCGCTAAAAATCAGTGCGTGTCTTATTATAGCATAAGAATTAAAAACTGCAAGGATTTTTTTAATAAGTTTCAGAGCGGGAGATGTGTTTATGGATAAGCGGTATATTTTATTTGACCTGGACGGAACGCTTACGGATTCCTACGAGGGCATAAAAAATGCTTTTGTTTATGCACTTAACAGGATGGGTGTAGAGCCTAAGCCGGAGACCTTCAGAAAGTGTATAGGACCGCCGGTGACGGAATCTCTGAAGAAATTTTACGGCTTTTCTGCGGAGGAGGCAGACCGCGGCACTTTGATATTTCGTGAGTACTACGGAAGTATCGGAGCATATGAAAACAGAGTCTATGACGATATTGAAACTGTACTGAAAACATTAAAGGCTCATGACAAAAAGCTTATGGTTGCTACGGCAAAGCCTGAAATTATGGCGGAGAAAGTGCTTGGGCATTTTAATCTCAGGGATTATTTCTGCTTTACGGCAGGGGTTACGAATGATCTTTCAGAGGGCGAGAATAATTACATGCACAGACACACCAAGGAGGATGTCATTGCCCACATTCTTAAGGAGAATGCCATATATGCTCCGGAAAATACCGTAATGGTAGGAGACAGAGGAAGTGATATCACGGCAGCCAAAAGCTTCGGGCTTCAGACCATAGGCGTAAGCTACGGATACGGCACAGAGGAAGAGCTTAGAGAGGCAGGCGCAGATTACATTGCAAATACACCAATGGAGCTTATAGAAATAATCGTTTGAGAGGTATTGACATGATAAGATTTAACAATGACTACAATCAGGGCGCACATCCGAAAGTAATCGAGGCACTTTCAGTTCATAACAGTGAAAGCTACGGCGGATATGGTCTGGACGAGTGGTGCGATAAGGCTGCGGATGAGATAAAAAAGTATCTGGGTAAGGAAACTGCGGATGTACATTTTATGACGGGCGGAACGCAGGTTAACTTCACGGTAATATCTGCCGCGCTTCGTCCGTATGAAAGTGTGCTTTGCGCAGACTGCGGGCATATCAATGTTCATGAGACCGGTGCTGTTGAACACACAGGGCATAAGGTAGAAGCACTCAAGGCAGTGAACGGAAAAATAACGGCAAAGCAGATAAGGGAGGCAGCTGAAAATTTTAAAAGCAGCACGGTACCCGAGCATATCACCGAACCGAAGATGGTATATATTTCCTTCCCGACGGAATATGGCACCATATATAATAAGCGCGAGCTTGAAGAGATAAGTGCCGTCTGCCGTGAATATAAGCTTTATCTTTTTATTGACGGCGCCCGCATGGGATATGGTTTGGCGGCCTCCGAGGAAGTGGATTATGTGGCACCGGTAACCTTAAAGGATATTGCGGAGCTTTCGGATATTTTCTATATCGGCGGAACAAAATGCGGAGCACTTATGGGCGAGGCAGTTGTTATTGTAAATGACAGTCTCAGGAAAGGCTTCAGAAGCAGTATCAAGCAAAACGGCGGCATGCTGGCAAAAGGCTGGCTTTTGGGTCTTCAGTTTTACACATTGTTTAAAGACGGGCTGTATTTTGATATGGCAAAGAAGGCTGTACATCAGTCTGCAAGAATAAAAAAGGCATTTAATGAAGCCGGAATTCCGTCATATATAAACAGCCCGACCAACCAGCAGTTTTTGCTGCTTACCGAAGAACAGATGGGTAAGCTTTCGGAAAAGTATGTATACGAGTTTGAATTCAGAACTGATAACTCACATGCCTGTGTTCGCTTCTGCACCAGCTGGGCAACCAGAGATGAGGATGTACAAGAGCTGATTGACGATATTAAAAATCTTTGATAAAGGCTGGCTTCAGGCAAAAGTAAAGTAAAAATAATTGTAAATATACAATAAATATATATTGACAATCATGCGCGCTTAATTATAATCTTTTAAAGATTGCAAGAGAACGCGGCGCAGAGCAATCCCTGTATAATCACACGATAAAGCCGCAGCAGGGAATAATTCCCAGCATGAAGGGAGAGTCAATATGTTACGGAAGATGTCATTAGTTTCACTGTTTGATATGTGCTGCATGGCAATATTTGCGGCTGTGATTGCAGTGCTTGCTCAGATTTCGATACCTATGGCAGGCGGGATACCTGTCACAATGCAGACGCTTGCGGTTGCTCTTTCCGGGGTGGTACTCGGTAAGAAAAGAGGAGCCGTTTCATGCCTTATTTATCTTCTGCTTGGAGCAATAGGGCTGCCGGTGTTTGCCGGAGCACATGCGGGACCGGGGTCTGTATTCGGTCCGGCAGGAGGATTTCTGATATCATTTCCGCTGCTTTCCTTTTTTGCCGGTCTTGGGACAGAGCTGTCACAGAGGAAAGAGAAAATTATATCAGGGAGTGTCATTGCCATGGGGCTTATTGCGGGGGCAGCTGTAAATTATGCAGTCGGAACTTTCTGGTATTCGGCTGTTACCGGAAACAGTCTTAAGGCAGGCCTTGCAGTATGTGTGGCACCGTTTATCATAAATGATGTTATAAAGCTTGCTGTCGCCGGCTGGGCAGGGCTTATTTTAAGAAATGCACTTAAAAGAGCCGGAGTGCTGACAAAAAGTGAAGAAAGGTAATGCCGTGAATACGAGAGAGAATATACTTAAGATTCTGAGACAGGCAGACAGCTATGTTTCCGGAGAAAAGATAAGCTCTGAACTTAACATAAGCCGTGCCGCCGTAAATTCTGCCGTAAAAAGTCTAAGGCTGGAGGGATATGATATCGGTTCGGTGACAAACAGAGGGTATATGCTTATCTCGGCACCGGATATTCTAAACCAAACGGAGGTTGCGGTCTGTCTCTGTGACGATGAGAGAATGAACCGGGTGGAGGTTCTTAAATCCATAGATTCTACAAACAGCGAGCTTATAAGAAGAGCTGTCGCAGGTGCCGAAAACGGGCAGGTTATCATATCGGATGAGCAGACAGGCGGAAAAGGAAGAAAGGGGAGAGCATTCAGCTCACCTAAAAATATGGGCATATACTTTTCTTATCTTTTCAGACCTTCTGATGAACTGAAAAAGCAAATCATAAGCGAAGAGAGCGATTACATATGGGCAAGCCTTACATCGTGGACAGCTGTTGCAGCCTCAGACGCCATAGAAAAAAGCTGCGGCGTGAGACCGGGAATAAAATGGGTAAATGACCTGTATATGAACGGTCATAAAATCGCCGGGATACTTACCCAGATGAATACTTCCGCAGAAAGCAGAGACATAGAGTCCATAGTTATAGGCATAGGTATAAATGTCAGAGAAGAACGAGAGGACTTTGCAGAAGAAATAAGAGAAAAGGCAGGGTCGCTGTTTACCGGGACAGGAAAAAAGATTCACAGGGCGGTGCTTGCAGCGGAGCTTATAAGAGCCTTTGATAAGATGATAGCGGACTGGCCAAAGGAAAAGAAGCTCTATCATAAAAAATATTCTGAAGGCAGCATAGTCATGGGAAGAAATATAACAATAAGCACAGACACATACGAAAAAGATGTGAAAGCAATCGGAATAGATGAGGATTTTGCACTTATTACTGAAAGTAAGGCAGGAGAAATAAATCACATAATAAGCGGCGATGTTTCAGTCAGAATATGAAGCTGAAAAATAAAAAAAGACATAAAACAGCTTGAATAAAAAAATAAAACAGATATAGTATGAATAGATGAATCAGAGCGCAGGTTGAAAGACCTGCGTTCTTTAAGGTATTTGCTGCAATATATTATTGAGAGGCGAAAAAAAGAAAGGACACATATGCCGGGACTCGGAACCTTAATAAATGTGGCAGGGATTATCATCGGAGGCATTGCCGGGCTTTTATTCGGGCGTTTTATAAATGACAACATGCAAAAGTCACTTATGATCGTACTCGGAGTATGTACTATCTTCATAGCGGTTCAGGGAATACTCGAAAATATGCTCATAATAACTGACGGCGTCATAAGCACTACCGGCCATCTGATGCTGCTATTCAGTCTTACGATAGGTACGATTGCAGGTGAGCTTGCAGATCTTGATAAGGGCTTTGACAGGCTGGGATATTTTGTAAGAGAAAAAACTCACAATACGGGAGATTCAGGGTTTATAAATGCTTTTGTAACAAGCTCTCTTACTGTAGCCATAGGAGCCATGGCAATCATGGGTGCCATACAGGACGGCATCATGCACGATCCGTCTGTTCTGGCAGTCAAGGCGCTTCTGGATCTGGTCATAATTATGATAATGACCTCGGTCATGGGAAAAGGATGCATCTTCTCGGCCATACCCGTAGCGGTGTTTGAGGGCTGCATGACCATGCTTGCAAGCTTCATAGCCCCCATATTTACCGCGGAGGCTCTCTCCAACATTTCGCTTACCGGCTCGGTGCTTATATTTCTTGTGGGCATAAACATTATAAGACCGGGAAGTGTAAAGGTTGCAAACATGCTGCCGTCTATAGTTCTGGCGGTAATATGGGCATATATTCCGTGGGTTTCACAGCTTTAGTTGATATGCAGCCGGACAGGCAGCATGGAGGTTTATTATGAATGCAGTTGTCGTTGGATGCGGCAAGGTTGGAAGTGAGCTTGCACGCACGCTTGTAAATGACGGACATAATGTTTCCGTGATAGATAATCAGCAAAAATCCCTGAACGAAGTCACCGGTGATCTTGATGTTATGGCTTATCTGGGCAATGGCTCGGATCTGAAGATCCTGGAAGAGGCCGGACTCAGAGAAGCAGATATATTTATCGCTGTCAGCACCTCTGACGAGCTAAATCTTCTGGCCTGCCTTATGGCAAAGGAAGAGGCACGCTGCGAAACTATCGCAAGAGTAAGGGATCCGCTGTATTCAAGAGAAGTTGAATTCTTCAAGGCAAGACTGGGACTGTCAAAGATTATAAATCCCGAGCATCTTGCCGCAACGGAGATATATAACCTCCTGCACTTTCCTGCATTAAGCCGAATAGACTTTTTTAACGGCGGAGAGGTTGCGATAGCAACATTAAGCGTAAAAAAAGAATACAGGTTTACAGGGAAATCCCTTCAGGAAATAATGAAGGAAGATCCTGAAATCAAGGCATTGGTATGTGCGGTTGTAAGAGATGGGGACAATATCATCCCGCGCGGTGATTTTGTTATACAGTCAGGAGATGTGATAACCATTGTTGCCGCCAAAAATGACATGAGAAGGCTGTTAAAGGCTGAAAATGTCCGTAATGCACCGGCAGAAAATATACTTATAGTAGGAGCCGGAACGATTTCCTATTATCTGGTTCAGGAGCTTTTAAAAAGAGGCAAAAGAGTTCGCATTATAGAAATCAATGAAAAGAAATGCAATTATTTCTCAGAAGTTTTCCCGGAAGCCGAGATAATATGCGGAGACGGAACCGACAGACGGTTTCTCATGAAGCAGGGACTTAAGTCGGCAAATGCCTTCGTACCGCTTACCGGCATAGACGAAGAAAATCTTGTCATTGCTACCTATGCCAAAAATTATTCGGATGCAAAGGTTATCACAAAGATAAGCCGTACGGATATGAGCGATCTCATAAGAACACTCAATGTCGATTCTGTCGTATTTCCAAAGCTTTTATGTGCTGATATCATAGCGCAGTATGTAAGAGCAAAGGAGGCAGGCGCGGGAGGAGATGTGGCAACATTACTCAGATACCTGGATGATACGCTGGAGATACTTGAGTTCAAGGCAGTTTACGGAAGTCATATGACGGGGATTCCGGTTAAAAATCTGAATCTTAAAAAGGATCTTATATTGGCAGGCATTACGCATGAAGGCAGGTATCATGTTCCGTCAGGAAACAGTGTCATAGCAGAAGGAGATTCTGTAATAGTGGTTACGACGCATAAGGGGATAACAAGTCTCGGGGAAATACTGGCATAAGCAGGAAAAAGTAAATGAATCCGCGTTTGATAGGAAAAATCATAGGAGGGGCACTCATATCAGAGGCAGGCTTTATGCTGCTTCCGCTTTTTGTGTCTGTCTGTTATTCCGAAGACCTGAAACCGTTCGTGCTTTCAATACTTCTGGCGGCTTTATCCGGGATTATTCTGGTTATTACCTCAGATAAGGACAAGGAT
Source organism: Lachnospiraceae bacterium (assembly GCA_963598245.1). GTDB lineage: Bacteria > Bacillota > Clostridia > Lachnospirales > Lachnospiraceae > Avilachnospira. The sequence continues at coordinate 20,491 of CAVBSU010000002.1, forward strand.
CTGGTATCCAGAGAGGGCATTATTTCGACAGGGCTTACCTGGATAGTGCTGTCGGTGGTGGGTATGTGCCCGTTTCTTCTTTCGGGAGCCATAAAGGAGCCTGTCGATGCATTTTTTGAAACGGTATCGGGATTTACGACTACCGGTGCTACAATACTTACGGATGTGGAAGCATTGCCAAGAGGAATACTTGTGTGGAGAAGCCTCATGCACTGGATAGGCGGCATGGGAATACTGGTATTCATGGCGGCGATAATGCACTTTTCGGGAGGCTCTCAGATGAATCTTATGAAGGCAGAGAGCACGGGTCCCATAATATCAAAGCTGGTTCCGAAGGCAGGCGGCACGGCACAGATTTTATATGCTATTTATGCCTTTATGACGGCGGCAGTTTTCATAGTGCTTCTGAGCCTTAAAATGCCGGTTTTTGATGCAATGTGCCTTTCCTTCGGGTGCGCCGGCACAGGGGGATTTGCAGTGCTTAATGACAGCTGTGCGTCATATACATTAGCTCAGCAGGCGGCGCTCAATATATCCTGCATTGCCTTCGGAGTAAGCTTTACTGTGTATTTTCTGATATTGGCTGGAAAAGCAAAAACCGCGCTTAAAGGAGAAGAGGTAAGGACATATTTTCTGCTGATTCTGACGGCATCTGCGGCTATTGCCATAGATTTGATTATTCAGGACAGGGCACAGTTCGGCAACATGAGTCCGCTTTATGTTTTTCACAGGGCGGCCTTTATGGTGGGCAATACAATCACCACTACAGGCGCGGCTATAGAGGACGGCAACAGATGGCCCATGTTTTCGCAGTGTATAATCCTCATGCTTATGATCTGCGGCGGGTGTGCAGGAAGTACCGGCGGCGGCTTTAAGGTGTCCAGGATTATTATCATGATGAAGGCATTCAACAGAGAAATGGCAGTGCATCTGCGTCCGGACCTCATAAAAAAGATACATATGGACGGAAAACCGGTTGAAGAAAACACCGTAAGAAATATCGGAACATATTGCTTTTTGGGCTGTTTTATCATGGTAATATCAATGCTTCTTTTATCATTTGACAGAAAGGGCTGGATAGATACAATATCGGCGGTGATATCAACCTTTAATAATGCAGGACCGGGCTTTGGGATAAACGGCACGATGGGAAGCTATCACGATTTTTCAGGATTCAGTAAGCTTGTGCTCAGTGCAAACATGCTCATAGGTCGTCTGGAGATATATCCGATACTTTCACTTTTCAAGAGCAACACATGGAAGCGGTTTTAAAAGCGGAAGGCCGGGCGAAAAGCCTTTTAGCTTTAAAAACAAGATAAAGTATATAAGCTCAGGTTATAGTTCAGGGCATTTCGAAGAAAAATGACGCAAATTCGGAATAACAGTTGTAATTTGAAAAAAGTTGGTTATAATAGTAGAAAATTGTCAGGCAGATTATGGGGTAACAGATAGTGAATTTCTCACTCGTTAACATCAGCATAGTTCTCGTGAGCATTATTAGCCTAGTCGTGATTATTATCAACACAAAGCTTAATAGTGTTAAGGGTTATGCGCATAATTGACAGGCCGTAAGAATATAAGCGGCAGTTACCATTTATTAAGAGGTACTTTCAAAGCTCGTGACCGAAAATCACGGGCATTTTTATTTTAAAGGAGAAACCTGTAAAAAGGCAGGGCTTTTTATGGGCCGGGAGGGGATGAGTATGGCTTCAATGACAGGATCGCAAATCTTAATACAAAGTCTGATAAATGAGGGCGTGGATCAGGTGTTTGGCTATGCCGGAGCGACCATATGCTCACTCATGGATGAAATGATGCAGGCATCGGATAAGATAAAATACACTCTGGTGCGTCAGGAACAGAATGCAGGGCACATGGCATCAGGATATGCAAGGGTGACAGGGAAAACAGGAGTGTGTACGGTAACCTCAGGTCCGGGCGCCACCAATCTGATAACGGGAATTGCTACGGCATACATGGATTCAATCCCCATGATAGCTATCACAGGTCAGGTCCCCTCACATCTCCTTGGGCGTGATATTTTTCAGGAGGTAGATATTGTAGAGGCGGTAACGCCATTCATTAAACACAGCTATCTGGTAAGAAATGCGGCAGATCTCCCCAAAATAGTAAAGGAGGCCTTTTATATCGCGGCTACCGGAAGACCGGGTCCGGTGCTTATAGATTTTCCGCAAAACATCCAGTCACAGGTGGTAAATAATCCTGTATTCCCGGAGGAAGTGCATATAAGGGGATATAATCCAAGTATTAAGGGCAATGACAAGCAGCTTACGCATGTAGTAAGGGCCATAGAGCAGTCAAGTAAGCCATGTATTTGCGCCGGAGGAGGCGTATTTCTCGCAGGAGCCGAAAAGGAGCTTTATGAGTTTGCTCACAAAATGAACATACCGGTGGTTACGACCATGATGGGTCTTTCTCTTTTAAATACAGATGACCCGTTAAATATGGGCATGATAGGAAAGTTCGGCAATAAATCCGCCAACAAGGCCATGGTAAAGTCGGATCTTCTTATTATGATAGGAATGAGAGTCGCGGACAGGGCTATCATGGAGCCGGATGAGGTAAAAAAGAGAACGCATACGGTACATATTGATGTGGATTCAGCCGAGATCGGAAAAAATATGGAGGCAAACATTCCGCTCGTAGGCAATGCAAAAATCATACTTACAAACCTTATGAAGCACTGTGAGCCTGTCGATACCACGGAATGGAGAGAATTTTTAAAGCCCTACAGAGAGGAAGAGCTTACAAGAGACTTCCCGGAGCATCCGTTTGTATCTCCGCAGAGATTTATGCGTGCGTTTGGAAGAAAGCTGGAGGACGGAGCCTGTGTCTGTGCAGATGTAGGACAGAATCAGATTTGGGCGTGTCAGCATCTTTTCATGCATAATATAAGATTTCTTACAAGCGGAGGTCTCGGCACCATGGGCTATTCGCTCCCGGCGGCCATTGGCGTTCAGACAGCCCAGCCTGAAAGACAGACAGTAGTAATAAACGGTGACGGCTCCTTCCAGATGAGCATGAATGAGCTTGCGGCAGTAAGGGCAGGGAATTTAAGCACAAAGATAGTCATTGTCAGAAATCATGTTCTGGGGCTGGTGCATCAAAGCCAGGTAAGAGAACCGTTCCACGGAGCATACGGAGTAAGCCTTGACGGAGATCCGGATTTCCATACACTTATTTCCGCTTACGGAATACCGAGCATGGAGCTTTCGGATGAGAGCAAGACGGACGGAACGATAGACGAATTTTTAAGCATAAAAGGTGCGGCAGTGCTTATTGTAAATGTAGATCCGATGTGTGCAACCACGGAATAGGAAAGGAGACAGCATGAAGCAGACCATATCAGTACTGGTAGAAAACCAGCCGGGTGTACTTAACAGAATCACGAGTCTCTTTTCAAAAAGAGCATTTAACATTGACTCGCTGGCAGTAGGAATTACGGACGATCCGACCGTCTCCCGAATTACCATCATAGTAGACAGCGGAAACAGCGTGGTCGAGCAGGTAGAAAAGCAGCTTAATAAGCTGGTGGATGTCATAAAGGTCAGGACCTTAAGTGATCATGCAATGATAGGAAGAGAGCTCTTACTTATAAAAGTAAGTGCCACGACTACTACAAGACCTGATATAATGACCATATGCGAAATCTGCGGAGCAAAGATAGTAGATATTACTCCCAGCACTCTCACTATGGAAATTGCAAATACACCGGATATTATAAATTCCTTTGAGGAAATGATGAGACCGTACGGAATCATGGAAACAGCCAGAACCGGAATGATAGCTCTCCAAAAGGGTGCAAAGAAAATCTGAGGCTGTGAAGGAGTATTAAATCAATATCAGCCGGAAAAATAAAGTTTCAATCCGGCAACAGACAACAGGAGCATGTGGAATTGAAAGTTACACCGACTAAAGCGATAATGGAATGCCTTCTGGAGCAGGATGTAGATACTGTTTTCGGATATCCCGGAGGCACGATATTAAATGTTTATGACGAGCTTTATCGTTATAAGGACAAAATAAAACACATATTGACAGCCCATGAGCAGGGAGCGGCTCATGCAGCCGACGGATATGCAAGAGCTACCGGAAAGGTCGGAGTCTGTTTTGCAACCTCGGGACCGGGAGCAACCAATCTTACCACCGGAATTGCCACGGCATATCTGGACTCATCGCCGGTAGTATTCATAACCTGCAATGTCGGAGAATCGCTTCTGGGAAGAGATGCCTTTCAGGAGGTTGACATTACAGGCATAGCAATGCCTATAACAAAGGCAACCTTTTTAGTGCACGATGCAGCACAGATACCTGACATAATGAGACAGGCCTTTGCCATAGCTGCCTGCGGAAGACCGGGTCCGGTGCTCATAGATTTTCTTAAAAATGTTACCAATCCGGATCAGCTCATAGATTATGAATTCATACACTTTGAGGAAAACAGAGGCTTAAGCGCCATGCAAAAGCTTAACAACACGCACAGCCTTAAATCACCGTCTGTAGACTGTGAGGATGTCAAGAAGCTGGTGGATATGATAGCAGAGTCTGAAAGGCCCTTTATCATATGCGGCGGCGGTGTTGTAAGAGGCAGAGCCCATAAGGAATTCAGAGAGTTTGCTGAAAAACTGGATGCACCGGTTGCAATCACTGTAATGGGCGGCGGAGGGTTTCCGGGAGATCATCCCCTTACCTCAGGCATGATAGGAATGCACGGCTCTACGGCATCCAACACGGCCTGCTCGGAATGTGACCTTCTGATAGCTGTAGGATGCAGATTTTCTGACAGAGTCGCGCTGAATCCGTCATCCTTTGCTTCGCAGGCAAAAATAGTCCAGATAGACATTGACCGGGCTGAAATAGATAAAAATGTCCTCACGGATCACCACATCGTGGGCTCCGCCAGAAAGGTTCTGGAAATGCTTAATAAGGAGCTTTCCGGCTACAGCCATGAGGAATGGAAAAAGAAGATACTTCCGTTAAGAGAACCGTCGGTCGCACCTGATGTGGGACATTTTACACCGCAGCAGATAATGGAGGTTATAAGCACTACAGTTCCCAGGGACACAATAGTTGCCACAGATGTGGGACAGCATCAGATGTGGGCGATAAAATACCTGCATTTTGAGTATCCGGGACAGCTTCTTACAAGCGGAGGCTTCGGCACCATGGGCTTTGGGCTGGGAGCTGCCATGGGAGCAGTGCTGGGTCGCCCGGAAAAAAGAATCATTCACATAACAGGAGACGGATGCTTCCGCATGAACTGTCATGAGCTTGCAACAGTGGAACATTACGGTCTGCCCATCATTACCATAATTTTCAACAACGGAGCACTGGGGATGGTTCGCCAGTGGCAGAATCTGATATATGAAAAGCGTTTTTCACAGACAACTCTGGACAGAGGTCCTGATTTTGTCAAGCTTGCGGAGGCTTACGGAATAAAAGGATACAGAGTAACCAATACAGAAGAAATGAAAAATGCGCTCAAGGAAGCGTTGGAAAGCTATAAGGCCTGTGTTATAGACTGTAAGCTTGAAATAAACGAGATGGTGACGCCTATGGTGGCAGCCGGACATGACATAACGGATTTCCTTTTAAATGAGGGGGAGCGTGCGTAATGAAGAGAGTATTTAATGCAGAAAAGAAAATATATACGCTCGCGATACTTGTTGAGGATGTTCCGGGTATATTAAGTCAGGTGGCAAGGCTTTTTTCAAGGAAGGGATATAATATAGAGTCCATTGTCTCAGGTGCTACAGACAGACCCGGCATAACGAGAATTTCCATAGAAGTCATAGCCGATGAGCTTATGATAGACCAGATAGCAGCCCAGTGCAGGAAGCTTTTGGGAGTGAAATATGTTAAAATACTCGACGAAAGCACCAGCATAAGAAGGGAAATAGCCTTCATAAAGGTAGGAGTTACGGAGAGATCGGCAAGAGATGAGGTCATACAGCTTGTAAATATCTTTAAGGCAAAGGTTATAGATGTCGATCTGGAGGCCGTAACAATATGGGTGTTCGGAGACAGAGAAAAAAACGAGGCACTCATAAGACTGTTAAAGGATTTCGGCATATTGGAGATTGCAAAAACAGGTACTATCGCCATCGAGAGAGGGCGCAGCACAATATACGATGACAACAAATTACAGGAGGAATTCAACTATGGCAAAAATGTACTATGAGAAGGATTGTGACCTTACAAAGCTTAACGGCAAAAAGATTTCCATTATCGGCTACGGCTCACAGGGTCATGCTCACGCTCTTAATCTTAAGGATTCGGGCTGCGATGTATGCGTAGGCTTAAGAGAGGGTTCAAAGAGCTGGAAGAAGGCAGAGGAAGCAGGCCTTGCAGTTAAGACTGTTGCTGAGGCTGCCAAGTGGGGAGACATTGTCATGATTCTTATCAATGATGAGGTTCAGGCAAAGGTTTACAAGTCGGATATAGCTCCGTATCTTGAGGCAGGCAATGCTCTTATGTTTGCTCACGGCTTCAATATTCACTATAAGCAGATAGTACCTCCGGCAGATGTAGATGTTATCATGATTGCTCCTAAGGGACCGGGACACACGGTTCGTTCGCAGTATGTAAACGGCAAGGGAGTTCCGTGTCTTATCTGCGTAGAGCAGAATGCCACAGGAAAGGCTTATGACATCGGACTTGCTTATGCTGCAGGCATAGGCGGAGCAAGAGCAGGCGTAATGGAGACAACCTTCCAGGCAGAGACGGAGACAGACCTTTTCGGAGAGCAGACTGTTCTTTGCGGCGGTATCGTTCAGCTTATGAAGCTTGCTTTTGAGACACTTGTAGAGGCAGGCTATGCACCGGAGAATGCATATTTTGAGACAATTCATGAGGTAAAGCTCATAGTTGACCTTATCAACAAGGGCGGAGTTGCCATGATGAACTACTCAGTATCGGATACGGCTGAGTTTGGTGAGTATGTATCAGGTCCGCGTGTTCTTCCCGAGAAGGAAACAAAGGAGAGAATGAGAGAGGTTCTTAAAGACATTCAGGACGGTACATTTGCAGGAAGATGGATCGCAGAAAACAATAACGGCCGTACATACTTCAACAGAAGCCGTGCCATGCTTGCACAGCATCAGATGGAGACAGTAGGAGCAGAGCTTCGTAAGAACATGCTCTGGGGCGATGATGCCGATCCGGATACGGCTTCTAACTGATTAGCATAAGAGTACAGATATTCGATGCTTTTCAGTCACAATGCTCGATACAAATTAAAATAATATGATACCGGGGTCAAAAGCTTCAAAATCCGATGAAGGTTTACCTGTATGAGGACTTTTGACCCCGACATTGTAATTACACGCACATTATGCTCGTGCAATCTTAAAGAAACAGGCAGTTGTAAGAAGGAAGGGAATGTACCATGAGGAGTGATGTTATCAAGAAGGGAATACCGGCGGCGCCTAACCGCTCTCTGCTTTATGCACTGGGTTATACCAAAGAGGAGATAGAGCGTCCGCTAATCGGGGTTGTATGCTCATATAACGAAATCGTTCCGGGTCATATGAATCTGGATAAGATAGCTGAGGCTGTAAAGGCGGGAATCAGAGCAGCAGGCGGAACACCGGTGGAGTTTCCGGCTATCGCTGTCTGCGACGGCATCGCCATGGGGCATACCGGCATGAAATATTCTCTGGTGACAAGAGATATCATAGCGGATTCTACAGAAGCCATGGCTATGGCGCATCAGTTTGACGGGCTGGTAATGATTCCCAACTGTGACAAAAATGTTCCCGGTCTTCTTATGGCTGCCGCCCGCGTAAACATTCCGACCATCTTTGTATCAGGAGGACCTATGCTTGCAGGAACCATGAATGACGGAAGGAAGACCTGCTTAAGTCATATGTTCGAGGCGGTCGGCGCGCATTATGCAGGAAAGCTTGATGACGAGGGACTTGAGGAATACGAGCAGAATGCATGTCCTACCTGCGGCTCCTGCTCCGGCATGTATACTGCAAACTCCATGAACTGTCTCACAGAGGCCATAGGGATGGGGCTTAGGGGCAACGGAACTATTCCGGCTGTTTATTCCGCAAGAATACGCCTTGCAAAGCATGCGGGCATGAAAATAATGGAGCTTGTGGAAAAAAACATATGTCCGAGGGATATCATGACACCGGCTGCCTTCCACAACGCAGAGACAGTGGATATGGCTCTTGGCTGTTCTACAAACACCATGCTGCATCTTCCTGCCATAGCGCACGAGTGCGGCATAGAGCTAAGCTTTGATATGGCTAATGAAATATCTGCAAAAACGCCAAATATCTGTCACCTGGCTCCTGCCGGCTTTACCTATATGGAGGACCTTGATAAGGCAGGCGGAGTATACGCAGTTATGAAGGAGCTTGCAGACGCAGGACTTCTTGATACTGCAGGTATTACATGTACCGGAAAGACCATCGCAGAAAATATCGCCGATGCCACAGTCAGAAACGCCGAAATCATAAGACCTCTCGATAATCCGTTTACAAAGACAGGCGGAATTGCAGTTCTCAAGGGTAATCTCGCTCCTGACGGCTGCGTAGTGAAGCAGTCGGCAGTCGCAGAGGAAATGATGGTTCATGAAGGCCCTGCCAGAGTGTTTGACAGTGAGGATGATGCCATAGCTGCCATTTATGCAGGAAAAATTGTATCGGGAGATGTCGTTATAATCCGTTATGAGGGTCCTAAGGGAGGACCGGGCATGAGAGAAATGCTTAACCCGACCTCTGCCATAGCGGGAATGGGACTTGACAAGACGGTTGCGCTTATCACAGACGGTCGTTTTTCCGGAGCTACAAGGGGTGCATCCATCGGTCATGTATCACCGGAGGCAGCTTCAGGAGGTCCCATCGGTCTTATTGAGGAGGGCGACATTATCTCCATCAATATCCCTGAGCATACTATCGAAATCAAGGTTTCAGACGAGGTTCTTGCCGGACGCAGGGCTGAATGGACATGTCCGGAGCCGCGCATAAAGACCGGATATCTTGCCCGGTATGCGAAGTATGTTTCATCTGCTGACAAGGGAGCGGTGTTAAGCTGATGCTGAAATTGATATCGAAGCTGATCCTCTTCGGGGACCTCGGGGATGACAGCATTTTAGAAAATATTGCATACATAATTGAAGAAGCAAAAAATCCCAAAGCGGATAAAAACATGCTTATAAGGGAGTGCTATCACGAGATAAAGAGAATTCTGGATCTTTCTACAGAATGCGGATTTGATGAAAACCTGTGGCAGTGCTATCTCACATATATTCTGATGACAAATGAGAACTCCTTCACAAAAACCTGTGAGAGAGTGGGAAGTCTGGATGGTTCGGTCAATGTCTTCGCAGTGAACGATTTCGAGGTTTTTATGGCTCTCATGCACTTTGATTTCTCAGAAATCGAAAGCACATTAGGCATTGACTGCTTTAAAACCATATGTAATTACCATGCGATACCCAAGCGGGAAAGACTCTATAATCACGACATAAGCACTCAGGTAAAGGCTCTCAGAAAAAAGCTTGCAAAAGCCGAAAGCGGCCGGGAGATATTTGATATAGTTACAGAATACTATGCAGGGTACGGCTACGGACTTTTTGCCATGAGCAGAGCTTTCCGAATAAACCGCGATAATGACGGAAATCTTAATTACATCGCCATAAGTAATGTAGACAATGTCATGCTGGATGATCTTTTGGGTTATGAGATGCAGAAGAAAGAGCTGAGGGCTAATACGGTTGCATTTTTAAACGGAAGGAAAGCCAATAATGTGCTGCTCTACGGAGATGCCGGAACCGGAAAGTCTACCTCTGTCAAAGCGCTTATAAATGAATACTATGACAGGGGCCTGCGTATGATTGAAATCTACAAGCACCAGTTCGGGGATCTGTCAGAGGTAATAGGCACCATAAAGAACAGAAACTACCGCTTTATTATCTTTATAGATGATTTGTCGTTCGAGGAAAATGAGGTAGAGTATAAATTCCTGAAGGCTGTAATAGAAGGAGGTGTTGAGACGCGTCCGGAGAATGTGCTGATTTATGCTACATCCAACCGCCGTCATCTTGTAAGGGAGACCTGGAAGGATAAGAATGACATGGAGCATAACGGAGACATACATCATTCGGACACTGTCGAGGAAAAGACCTCGCTGGCAGCCCGTTTCGGAGTTTCAATAAATTACAACGCGCCGTCACCCGGGGAATATCATGAGATAGTAAGGACACTGGCTAAAAGAAATGGTCTTAAGATAGACGAGGAGGAGCTGAGAAAAATCGCAAACACATGGGAGATACGCCACGGAGGCTTTTCAGGAAGAGCAGCTCAGCAGCTTGTGCAATATCTTGAAAGCATGGAAACCATGTAAGAGACGGATTTGTCACAGCAGGGCAGCCTGTCATGAACTGCTCATGTAAAGTGCCATTTTACTTCCCTGAAGACACAGTCATAGCCCCTCCTTATCTTTTTATACAGGAGGGGCTATGGTCAGAGGATGAACTGACATCCAATCCTTTACACTTTTGACACTGGCATCAGGACATATCATTGACACTTATGTGCTTGATTATTTCCCCGGCCTCAGCTGCCATTGCCGTCTTATCGGCATCCGGTGTATCCTTTCTGAATATGATGCTTACGCATACAGGAGAACCGTCCTCAAGCTCATATCCGACCAAATACTCCAATCTGGTCTTTCCGTCACCGCTCGCATCCTTCACGAAACAAGCCATATCTCCAAGGGTGCTTTCCTCGTACCTTGGGTCATCATCTGACATATAATGTATGCCAGCGACAAATTCTGCCGGTGTTTCTCTGTCCTTGCCTTCTATAAAAATATATGAGGTCACGCCGTCTGCACCGACTGCTTTTGATTTTATCTTGGTCTTGCCGTCGCCATGCTCATACTCGTATGTTGCTCCATCCTCCGCAAAGATGAGCTCCGGCTTGTCCACAATGACTCTGTACTGCGGAATAGCTGTTGAGCTGCAGTACAGCTGGTTTTCACCGATTGCAGCTTCGGTTGCGGCTTCAGTTGTCTCGTCCTCTGTCTCGTCCTCTGCCTCAGTCTCAGTCTCTGCTTCGGTCTCAATCTCTGCTTCGGTCTCAGCTGCCGCTGTCGTAGTCTCAGCTGCCGCTGCCGTGGTCTCGGCAGGCTTGCTGCCCGAGCATCCTGCAAGCATCAGTGCCAAAATAAGTGCCGCTGTCAAAACAATTGTTTTCTTCATAATGTTCCTCCTTAATGTAAATATTACTGCTGCGATTTAGCCTCTGCCTCATCTGCTCTGCGGCTGTATACTGCAAGGCCTCCTGTCCGGGCATCATTTACAGCTTCAAAATTCTCTTTCAGCTGCTCCTGCTGCTCTTCAGTCAGTTCTTCATTGCCGGTCGCGACTGCCCTGGCTACTGTGCCCATAGCCTTTATCATGCCGACCGTGCCCATGAGGTCTCTCTTTTCCGCTCTGGACATACCGAAGCCTAAGAGAGTCTTGTTGGAATCATATTCACCGAATATATTGTGCAGCTTGTCCCTGGCTAAGTCGGCATCCGTCGCACGAGGCTTGTCGTTATTCCTGGCAAATACAATCTTAAGCTCGCGCTTGATGTAAGGATGCGCTCTGATACCGCGCTGCATCATATCGTTATTCATCCCGCGAGGCTGCACGAGTGTCAGTTTAATGCCCGCTTCTTTTATCCCTAGCTCCTTGCCATCCTCTTCCTCAGTCTCCTTGTAGCTATCGTAGAAAGCTATCTGGTCATAGCGTATGATATCATCAATGCCATTTACGCTGCGGTTCAGGACTTTAAGCATACCGAGCTCATCGCAAAACTGTATACCCATGCTCGTGATGCTCGAGGGCAACTGATATTTGGAGTATTCGGGCTTGGAAAATACATTCTCGTCCAGCTTCCTGATGAAATCCATGTACTCCATGTGGGCCTTGAGTTCATCTAAAGTCATCTCGCCAAGACGCACATACTTGGAACTTTTCTCCCTGCATTCATTGCATATAAATTCACCGCTGCGAAGCTTGTCTCTCTTTAACGGGCCACATTCCTTCCCGCATAGTACACAGGTCTGTTTGCCGAAAATATTTGATAGAAATCCCATGGCGCACTCCTTTCTGTATAGCAGTATCTGTGTCAAAGGTTCATTTCATTTTTATCCTACCACTTCTTCTTCTTCTTCTCCCCCGCCAATAGGATAGGTTTTGTATGATATTTCACAGGACTATGTCATATATTTTATTTCTCTTCAAAAAACAACCCCGGCATGGGTAAATCCGATGTTTACATTTGAAAAAAAATGTTGTAACATGTAATTGGAACAATTCCAAAAACATGGAGATGGTGTACATGACAAAGAATGCAGAGGCTATTTTAAATATAATAAACGAATCCACCTGTCACCCAACAGCAGAGGACATATATATGAGGATGAAGCAGGATCACAGCAAGGTGGTTCTTGCTACGGTCTATAATAATCTTAATTCGCTTTGTGAGGCGGGACTTGCCAGAAAGCTTGTTATGGAGGGAGCACCGGATCGCTATGACAAGATAAAAAGGCATGACCATGTTATGTGTGTCGAATGCGGGGCTATCGGCGACTTCTTTATGGATGATATAACCGGGCTTTTAGAGGAGAAGCTCGGCAATAAAGTTCTTTCGTATGATCTTATGTGCAGATACATATGTCCGGAGTGCAGGAAAAAGCTCGATAAGAAGCCGAAAATGTAAATCCGTACTACTTTTTTATAAAAGTACAACAACATATGGAATTTTCGATTATAATATCCGCAAACAACTTGAACTGACTTGAAAAAAACAGCAGCGAAGGGGCTCACCCGGTTGCTGTTTTTTTTGATTGAAACGGCATCAGCCGTGGTGCAAATATTTCCAACATCAATATTATATTTATTCGAGCACAACCTATATTTTAATAAAAAATATCATAAAATTATTGTATAAAAGTTATTTTATATTATAATGAAAACTGCGAGAAAGAAAAAAGCATTTTGCGTGCAGAGGAAATGTATGAGCGAAAGTGAACTTACTATAAGAAAGGCAGCCCGGAAAGATATCGCTGAGATACAGAGAATCTATGGCGAAGCGAGAGCCTTTATGAGAAAAAACGGAAACGATATTCAATGGATAAACGGGTATCCGGAGGATTGCATAGCCTCAGATCTTGAAAAAGAAATCCTTTATGCGGCACAGTTTAAAGGCGATGACAGGCTGGCAGTTGTTTTCACCGTCATATACGGAGAGGAAGATCCCTGTTATAAGGTTATAGACGGAGCATGGAAAAACAATCTGCCGTATGCGGTCGTACACCGCATGGGAGTGTCTGAGCATGCGAGAGGAAAGGGAGTGCCGGGGCAAATCATTGACCTTATATACAAAAAATACGGAAATGTGCGCATAGATACACATGCCGACAATGTACCCATGCAGAATCTTGTGAAAAAACACGGCTTTGAAGCATGCGGCGAGGTTTATATGCAGGACGGCACGCCGAGAATAGCCTTTCAAAGGACAGCAAAGCTTATACTTGCATCGGCTTCGCCGAGACGAAGGGAGCTTATGACAAGGCTTGGCAGAGCTTTTATAAGTGAAGCATCCGGGGTTGAAGAAACGGTACCGGAAACTCTTAAGCCGGAGGAAACGGCGCAATACCTTTCCGGGATAAAGGCAGAGGATATTTTCAATGCACATAAAGGTGAAGATGTGACCGTAATCGGCTCTGATACAATCGTTATGGAGGACGGAAGGATATACGGAAAGCCGCATTCAAAGGAGGAAGCCTTTGAAATGCTCAGGGCACTCAGCGGAAAGGTACACGAGGTGCATACCGGAGTCACCATAATAAAGGGCACAGGCGGCGAAAATATTGAGAAAAACATAAGCTTTACAAATGTTGCAAGGGTCGAGTTTTTCGAACTTACGGATGAGGAGATAAGAGCTTATATAGAAACGGGAGATTCGATGGATAAAGCCGGAGCCTACGGAATACAGGGCGACGGAGCTTTGTTTATAAAGCGTATAGACGGAGATTATTACACGATAATGGGCTTTCCGATAAGTCGGATTTGCAGGGAGATGAGAGAACATGAGATTTAAGAAGTTTTTGAAAAATATAAAAAGGGCAGCGGTCTTTGGGATTATTGCTTCAATGCTGGCGGGCATGCAGGCAAAGGCGGATGTTATCATACAGCCCGGAGTAGTTATAGGAGGGAGCACCGAGGGACCGGGTGTTATAAATGACTCGGAAGCTTCCGGCAGCTCCGAGGTCTCAACAGGCAGTGCAGAGTCTGCAGCAGATAATCAGAGCATTGCAGTTGAAAATAAGGATATTTTGCAGCCGACAGGAGAAAGCGAACAGAAAAAAAATACAGAAACGGTGCCTGTTGACTATGCGGCACTCAGCAGAGAACAAAAGAATACGGTTGTAAGCACGAATGAAGTAAACATTGTATATATAAACGGGCGGCAGATTGATCTTTCCAGACCGCTTCTGGCACTCACCTATGATGACGGTCCGCATACACCGGTCGGAAATCGCATCATGGATATCATGGCTCAGTACGGACAAAAGTGCACATTTTTCATGGTGGGAGACAGAGTCGCCTCCCGTGCCGCAGAGGTTCAGAGAATGGTTGCAGAAGGCCATGAGCTTGCAAATCATACCTACAGCCATGTGTACCTCAACAAGGTAGGTGCCGATGCAATCCGCGCTCAGGTGGAAAATTGCAACACTGCCATTGCCGGGACTGCCGGGGTGACACCGACTGTAATGAGACTTCCCGGAGGAAATAAAAATCAAACGGTGCTGAGCAATGTAAACATGCCTATAATTCTCTGGAATATTGACACCAGAGACTGGGCGACAAGAAATGCTGAAAAAACAAAGGCAGCTGTTATAGGAAAGGTAAAGAGCGGAGACATTGTCCTTATGCATGAGCTCTACGATTCGACGGCAGAGGCGACCTCGGTCATAGTTCCGACGCTGGTGGGACAGGGATATCAGCTTGTTACGGTGTCGGAGCTTGCGGCACTTAAAAATGTGACACTTGAACCAAACAGGGTATATTACAGTTTTTAAGGAGAGATAAAATGTTCAGACGGAGCATGTATCTTGATAAGCTTGAGATGTACTTAAACAGAGATGTGGTAAAAATTATCACAGGCGTGCGCCGCTCCGGAAAAACTACACTCATAAGGCAGTTTATTTCAGAGCTTAAGGAAAGCGGCATACCTGAGGAGAATATTATTTACCTGAATTTTGAGGGTATGATTTATGCTTATCTTACCAAGGCTACAGAGCTTCGAACCATGCTGGTGGAGCTTATAAGCGGCATTCAGGGTCGGGCTTATATTTTTCTTGATGAGGTTCAGAATATAGACGGCTGGGCGCAGGTGGCGGCGGAGCTTTTGAACTTAAGTGACTGCGACCTCTATGTAAGCTCTTCAAACGCTTCAATATTTAAAAACGATTTTGCAAGGCTTCTGGCATACAGATATGTGAGAATAGAGGTTTATCCGCTGACCTTCGGGGAATATCTTAAGCTTACGGAAAAAGAAATCGGACACGGTACTGCAGGAAGGATTGCGGAAAATACAGAAACACAAAAAAGCACAGACAAATACAATACGCAGGAAGCTTTCGAAGAAATTACCGGGGAAGATCCGAGTCTGCAGACGCCTGTGCTTTCAAAAGAGGAGCTGTTTGCCGATTACTTAAGACGCGGCTGCATGCCGGGAGTATATGCCTTAAAGCCCGGCACAGATATATCGGATTATCTTTCAGATGTATATAATACTATAATTCTCAAGGATGTGGTTCAGCGCAACAACCTCCGGGATATCAGCCATATAGATAAAATCATGGAGTTTCTGCTTGGACATACGGGAGAGGTATTTTCTCCCAAAGCCATAAAGGATTATGTAAAGGGTAAAGGAGCCGTTATCTCGGTAGATACTGTCTATTCCTGTCTGGATGCGCTTACGGGAGCTTATCTTATAAACAAGGTGCCGCGGTTTGACATCAAGACGGACCGTGAGCTTGAAACACAGGAGAAATATTATATCTGTGACATTGCCATGAGAAATGCGGTGATGTATGACGAGGGGATGTCTTTTGGTGCGCAGCTTGAAAATATTTTGAATCTGGAAATGCTTTCAAGGGGATTTAAGCTTTATGTCGCAAAGCTGGGTCAGAGTCAGATAGATTTTATGGCAGTAAAGGGGCAGGACAGAACATATTTAAACTGCTGTGAAACGGTTGCGGATAAGGAAGCGGTAAAAAGAGAGTTCGGTCCACTTACAAGAATCAGAGATAACTACTTCAAAATGGTCCTTTCCATGGATCCGGAAACTATGGTGAATAAGGGCGGAATCATAAATTTCCCGCTTATAAGCTTCTTAAACGGGTAACATATTGCCATGCTGAATAAACCGGATTTGAATTAAAAAAGGTAAACAAAATAAAAAAACCAGGAACCCGGCACATGCCGGGTTCAGTTATTGTTTACAGAATGAATTTATGCTTCCGGAATAATGAGGCCGTAGCCCTTATTTTTTCTCTTATATACTACGCAGGTGTCGTTTGTCTGGTCGTCCTTGAATACAAAGAAACTGTGACCTAAAAGTTCCATCTGCAGACAGGCTTCTTCCGGGGACATGGGCTTAAAATCAAACTTCTTTATTTTTTCGATAGTAAGTTCATCATCTTCTTCCTCGACATCCTCTTCGGCAAATAAAGCTGAAAACGACTCGGCGCTCTGAGTTCTGTCAATAAGCTTTGCACGGTGGCGTTTTATCTGACGCTCAAGTATTTCCTCCACAAGATCGATTGAAACATAAAGATCTTCGGAACGCTCCTCGGCGCGTATAATGGAATTTTTAATAGGAATAGTAACCTCTATAGTGCAATCATCCTTTTGCTTAGATAAGGTAACATTTGCGACAGCATCTTCGGCAAAGAATTTCGAAAGCTTTCCGAGCTTCTTTTCTATCTGCTCCTTTGTCTTATCACTTACATTGATGTTTCTTCCTGTGATGTTGAATTTCATATAAACACTTCCTTTCGTGGTCGTCTGCCTGGGAATATAAATGGCTTTAAGTCTGATATGTCATGCTTAAAGCCTGTAAGCAGTGCGCCGAACATATAAACTTATTTGCCATAAAGCTCCCTGGTGAGTTCATTATAACATACACAAGAAAACATTTCGATACTTTCTACAAAAACATTCCTGATTTCACATAAAGAATATACAAAATCCACAATCAGAACACATATATTGCAAAAAAAACGCGCCACCTGTGAATTCTTCCGGTGATTGCCGGAACATAAAGCGCAGAGCACCGGATATCAGCCGGAGGCAAATACTTTTGACCCGGGCATTATAAATGTGTATAATCAATATATTCAAAGGTTTAAGAGGAAAGAGTTCATTCATGGAAAGACGCGATAAAATCAACTATTATCTGGATCTTGCAGATGTGGTTTCCAAAAGAGGAACCTGCTTAAGAAGACGCTTCGGCGCGGTTATAGTAAAAAATGATGAGGTCATCTCAACCGGATATGTAGGAGCGCCCAGAGGAAGAAGAAACTGCACCGACCTGGGATATTGCATCAGACAAAAGATGAATATACCGAGAGGAGAACGCTATGAGCTGTGCCGCAGCGTTCATGCAGAATCAAATGCCATAATCAGTGCTTCCAGAGACAAAATGATCGGAGCTGCACTTTATCTTTCGGGCAGAGAAGCGGATACGGGAGAATATGTAAAGAATGCTTCATGCTGTTCAATGTGCAAGCGCATGGTCATCAATGCCGGAATCGAAAGAGTGATAATAAGAGATGATGATGATAATTACCGCATTGTCGAGGTTGCAGACTGGGTTGCAAATGATGAGTCACTGGACGCGGTTTTGGGATATTAAGGTCTGTATTGATAAAAAATACCATATAACGATTTGTTCTGTGCTACAATAATAAAGTTAGTTAATTTTGAAATGCGGCAGGTATGCTCTTGTTTTAGTTTTCTTTAAAAATAGTTTAAGAATGCGGGGCAGAGCCGCGGTCGCCTTGACATTGATATTATTTGGTGGTAGTTTTTAGTAGCATTTCAGAGCAGATGGAGAATAATGTCTTACGATATAAACAAGCGTGAAATATCGGAGGATCTTTACGGCGAGCTTTTATACCGCATGGTGAAGGTTCACAGATTTGAGGAGAGGCTGAAGCACTTTTATAATGAAGGAAAGGTGCACGGTACTCTTCATCTTTGCGTTGGCGAAGAAGCGGCTGTTATCGGAAGTACCGCAGCGCTGAAAAAAGACGATTATATTTTCACCACTCACAGAGGTCACGGTGAATGCATAGGAAAAGGCACTGACATCAATGCCATGATGGCGGAAATTCTGGGAAAGCAAAGCGGCACCAACAGCGGAATAGGCGGCTCCATGCATATTACGGCACCGGATATCGGAGTGATGGGGTCTAACGGTGTAGTCGGAGCGAGCGTTCCGATTTCCCTTGGCGCAGCACTTACCATTAAGCTTAAAAAAACACCTGACAGAGTATCAGTCTGCTTTTTTGGTGACGGCGCAGCCAATCAGGGAGCTGTACTGGAATCAATGAATCTTGCAGGCCTCTGGAAGCTGCCTGTTATTTTTGTACTTCTGGAAAATAAATATGCCGTGTCTACGCCGCCTGAAAGGGCGAGTGCAGACTGCGATTTTGTAAAGAGAGCCATGCCGTTTGGCTTAAAGCCTTTTGATGTGGACGGAAATGATGTACTTCAAGTGCTTTACACGATGTCAAAGGCAAGAGAGCATGTTGCGGGCGGAAACGGCCCGTGTCTGGTGGTAGAGCATACCTACAGGGTTTCGGGTCATTCCAAGTCCGATACTGATTGCTACCGCAGTCAGCAGGAAATAAAGGACTGGACAGATAAAAATCCGATTGACCGATATAAAAATTATCTTGTATCTGAAGGGTTTATGACAGCCTCTGAGGCTGAGGAAATTATAAAAAAGGCAGAAGAGGCAGTCGAAGAGGCGGCAGAGTATGCACTTTTGCAGCAGGAGGCTGATATGAGTGCGGCAGAGCTTGAAAAGAGGGTTTATGCTGACTGACGGGAGGCTTTTATGATGAAAAAAATTTCATACAGAGAGGCTGTCAGTGAAGCTATCGCAGAAGAAATGCGCCGCGATGATTCGGTCATAATGCTTGGAGAAGACATAGGCACATACGGCGGAGGCTTTGGCGTCACAAAGGGCCTTATCGAGGAATTCGGAAGCGAAAGAATACTTGAAACCCCCATCTCGGAGACAGCGTTTACAGGGGCTGCGATCGGTGCGGCCATAACCGGTATGAGACCGATAGTGGAATACATGTTTTCTGATTTTGCCGGAGTATGCTTTGATCAGATTATGAATGAAGCGGCAAAGATACATTATGTCTATAACGGACATTTGAATGTGCCGATGGTTATAAGAAGTGCGGCAGGCGCAGGCACAGGTGCGGCAGCACAGCATTCACAGTCGCTGGAAAATATCATGTGCCATATTCCGGGGCTTAAGGTGGCGGTTCCATCCACCCCGTATGATGCCAAGGGGCTTTTGAAAACAGCGATAAGAGATAACAATCCTGTAATATTTCAGGAAGAAAAGCTTTTATATGATATGGAGGGCACGGTACCGGAGGAGGAATACCTCATACCGCTCGGAAAGGCAGATGTAAAAAAGGAGGGTAAGGACATTACCCTGATTTGCTATGGCCGTATGGTGGGGATGTGTCTTGAGGCAGCGAAAAGGCTTATAAGAAACGGCATAGATGCGGAAATTCTGGACTTGAGGACACTTTCTCCGCTTGATACGGAAGCCATTATAGCCTCAGTAATCAAGACGGGACGCGCGCTTATTGTTCATGAGGCTGTAAAATTCGCCGGCTTCGGAGCTGAAATTCTTTCAACAATCATGGAGAGCGAGGCTTTTTACAAGCTGAAGGCTCCGGTAAAAAGACTCGGAGCAGCCTTTTGTCCCGTACCGAGCGCACCGAAGCTGGAGGCAGCCATTTTGCCGTCCGCAGAACGCATAGAAACAGCAGCGACTGAGATTATGAGAAAAATCTGAAAATATAGGCACTTACACTGACGAACCATACAATATAGACAGGAGAATATATGGCTAGTATTGCAGAAAAAATATTTGGCACACACAGTGACAGAGAATTAAAGAGAATAGAACCTGTTATTAACAAAATAGAAGCCATGGATGCTGTTATGCAGTCAAAATCAGATGAGGAGCTGAAAGCTCAGACTGCAATTTTCAGGGAACGCCTTGCAAACGGAGAAACTCTGGACGATATACTGCCGGAGGCGTTTGCAACGGTCAGGGAAGCATCAAAGAGAGTTCTGGGCATGAAACACTTCCGTGTGCAGCTTATCGGCGGTGTGGTGCTGCATCAGGGACGAATCGCAGAGATGAAGACCGGAGAGGGAAAGACACTCGTTTCGACCTGCCCGGCTTACCTTAATGCACTCGCAGGAAAGGGTGTTCATATAGTTACTGTCAATGACTATCTTGCAAAGCGTGATGCCGAATGGATGGGAAAGGTGCATGAATTTCTGGGTCTTTCGGTCGGCGTGGTTCTTAATTCCATGGACTCAGCGGCAAGAAAACAGGCCTATGCCTGCGATATCACCTATGTGACCAACAATGAGCTCGGCTTTGATTATCTGAGAGATAATATGGCCATATATAAGGAACAGCTCGTTTTAAGAAATCTGGAATATGCCATAATAGATGAGGTGGATTCAGTGCTCATAGATGAGGCGCGTACACCTCTTATCATATCCGGACAGGCAGGAAAGAGCACCAAACTTTATGAGGCATGTGATGTTCTGGCGAGACAGCTTGAAAGAGGTGAAGCCTCAGCCGAGTTTTCCAAGATAAATGCCATTCTCGGCGAAGAAATCGAGGAGACAGGTGACTACATTTATGACGAGAAAGAAAAGAATGTTTCACTTACAGAGGACGGCGTAAAGAAAATAGAGGAGTTCTTCCATATTGATAACCTCGCTGATCCTGAAAATCTTGAAATTCAGCACTGTATTATACTTGCACTCAGAGCACATAATGCCATGCACAGAGATAAGGATTATGTGGTGAAGGACGGAGAAGTGCTTATAGTCGATGAATTCACCGGCCGTATCATGCCGGGACGACGCTATTCCGACGGACTTCATCAGGCTATAGAGGCAAAGGAGCATGTAGATGTAAAGAAGGAAAGCCGCACACTGGCTACTATTACCTTCCAGAACTTCTTTAATAAATTCACAAAGAAATCAGGCATGACAGGTACGGCACAGACCGAGGAAAAGGAGTTCAGAAACATTTACGGAATGGATGTTATAGTAATCCCTACCAATAAGCCTGTTGTGCGAATTGACTATGATGATGCGGTATATAAGACTGAAAAGGAAAAATTCAAAGCAGTCTGCAATGCTGTCGAGGAAGCGCATAAAAAAGGACAGCCGGTGCTTGTCGGCACGGTAAACATTGACACCTCCGAGCTTATCTCCGGAATGCTTAAAAGAAGGGGCATTCCGCACAATGTTCTCAATGCCAAGTTCCATGAAAAGGAGGCGGAGATAGTTGCACAGGCGGGCCAGCACGGTGCTGTTACCATTGCCACCAATATGGCGGGACGAGGCACGGATATCAAACTTGACGAGGAGTCTCTGGCAGCCGGAGGACTTAAGATAATCGGAACCGAAAGACATGAGTCAAGGCGTATTGATAATCAGCTGAGAGGACGCTCCGGCCGTCAGGGTGATCCGGGTGAGTCGAAATTCTATCTTTCACTGGAGGATAAGCTTTTAAGGCTCTTTGGTGCGGATAATCTTATGTCCATGTTCAACACACTCGGCGTTGAGGAGGGTGAAGAAATTCATCATAAGATGCTTTCAAAGGCCATTGAGAATGCTCAGAAAAAGATAGAGCTTAATAATTTCGGAGTTCGTGAGCAGCTTTTAAAGTATGATGAGGTAAACAACGAGCAGAGAGATGTCGTTTATGCGGAGAGAAGAAAGGTTCTTGACGGCGTAAACATGCGTGATGTGATTTTAAGCTATGCTCAGGATATAGTTGACAATGCCGTAGAGCTTAATATTTCGGAGGAACTTAAGCCGGAGGAATGGGATGTTCAGGGACTCAACAATATGCTTCTTCCAATCATACCGCTTACGGCAGTAAGGATGAGCAGGGAGGAATTCGGAGGGCTTACAAAGGAATCGCTCAAGCAGCTTCTTAAGGAAAGAGCCATAAAGCTCTATGAGGAAAAGGAGGCACTTTTCCCGGATCCGGAGCAGCTCAGAGAGGCGGAAAGAGTTGTGCTCCTGAAGGTCATTGACAATAAGTGGATGAACCACATAGATGATATGACACAGCTGAGGGAAGGCATAGGGCTTGTTTCCTACGGACAGAAGGATCCTCTTGTAGAGTATAAGACTGAGGGATATGACATGTTCGAAGGCATGATTGCCGGAATAAAGGAGGACACGGTCAGAGTTCTTTATCATCTTCAGGTAGAGCAGAAGGTGGAGCGTGAGCCTGCGGCAAAGATTACCGGAACCAACAGAGATGAATCCGCAGCAAAGGCACCGGTAAAGCGTGAGGTAAGAAAAATATATCCCAATGATCCGTGTCCCTGCGGAAGCGGAAAAAAGTTCAAGCAGTGTCACGGACGATATATGTCTGAGGGAGACCAGATCACGCTTCCGAAGATGTAAGCTTCCTTCGTGTGGTGAGATATCTGCTCAGGCAGGTGTGTATATGTAAAGTAAAGCTATCGGGAGGGCGAATGGCACTTATAGAATTTGATAATTATAAAACAGAGCTCAATGCCTACAAGCCTGTACTTGAAGAGATAAAGGGCTCGCTGGATCTTGACAATAAAAAGCAGCGTATAGCTGAGATGGACAGACAGATGGAGGAACCGGGCTTCTGGGATGATCCTGAAAGGTCTACAAAGCTCGTAAAGGAAGTCAACAGCCTTAAGTCTGCCGTCGGAAGATATGAGGCACTTACAAAGCAGTCAGAGGATATAGAAACTCTCATAGAAATGGGGGTTGAAGAGGACGATGCCGACATTGCTGCAGAGGCAGGCGAGGAGCTTGAAAAATTCAAGTCGGATGTTGAAGACATGCGAACCTCCTTGCTTCTTTCCGGAGAATATGATAAGAACAACGCTATTTTAGCTCTTTCTGCAGGAACCGGCGGAACAGAGGCCATGGATTTTAACGAGATGCTTTACCGCATGTATACAAGATGGTGCGAGCGTCACGGCATGAAGGTTACTCTCATGGATTATCAGGAGGGCGATGAGGCAGGCATAAAGGGAGTTACCTTTACGGTAGAAGGCGAGAATGCCTACGGTCTTCTCAAGTCTGAGATGGGAGTTCACAGACTGGTAAGAATTTCTCCGTTCAATGCGCAGGGAAAGCGTCAGACCTCTTTTGCATCTGTGGATGTAATGCCGGAGCTTGATGATACGGTGGAAATAGACATTGACCCGGCAGACTTGAGAGTCGATTATTACAGATCCTCGGGAGCCGGCGGACAGCATATAAATAAGACCTCATCTGCGGTCAGGCTCACACATATACCTACAGGTATAGTTTGTGCCTGTCAGGAGGAGCGTTCGCAGTTTCAGAATAAAGATAAGGCTATGGCAATGCTTAAGGCAAAGCTCTTTATGCTCAAGCAGCAGGCACATGCCGAGAAGCTTTCTGATATAAGGGGCGAGGTAAAGGAAATCGCCTGGGGCAGTCAGATAAGAAACTATGTGCTTCAGCCATATACCATGGTAAAGGATGTTCGTACAGGTGAAGAAACAGGAAATGCACAGGCGGTTCTGGACGGAGGCATTGACCAGTTTATCAGTGCATACCTTAAGTGGGTGCAGCTGGGCAAGCCTGACAGAAGAGTATCGGACGCGGATTGAATAAGCAAACTCCCATGCCTGCTTATTGCAGACAACACGACATAAAGGACATACCCGTAAGCTTACGGGTATGTCCTTTTAAAAAATCGTATAACCCGGTGTCGGCCGGGAAGAAAGCCTTTTGGTCTCTGCATCAGAATTATATGAGCAATGTCAGGCTTGAATTAAATTACAAGGCTCTACTGCCCCATCATCTGCGCAAACATTTCAAGGCTTATGCCGTTTTGTGAAAGAGTATCGGATATAAACTCGGTAACCCTGGGACCCAACACGGGGTCGCTTATAGTTGAGTAAATAAGATATATGCCGTAAAATGCTATGACTGCCATAATTGTGTCTATAATGCCGAGAACAAGTCCGACAGTTGAGCCGGAGCTCTTGACATATTTTTTGGAAACCATGGCTGAGGCAACAGCCATAACACCGCAAAAAAAGCCGTAGTAGATACCGTCCGGAAAAAGAGTGAGATAGCATATTATACCGGCAACGGCAAACCAAAGGCTGTATCGGCCTATATTCTTG
>CAVBSU010000002.1:45049-52567 GCA_963598245.1 Lachnospiraceae bacterium
AAGTAAAATCAGGCAATAACCGTTCCAGATCTTTAGACAATATCTTAAAAAAAGATAATATTGCTTATGGCTATAAGCTTATTGCCGGGAATATTGGAGTAAGCGGTAAAAAGATAAGCTTGCCCCTGTATATGGCAATGTTTATCTAATGCTGAGGTTATTGTTGAGATGCATAAGCACTGAGCAGTCAGGGCTGTTTAGCGTCTGCTATTATTATGAAGCTTATAAATGCAGGCATTATCGAAAATTGATTACAACTGTGTTATACTGTACAGGCTATGGATAGTGGATATAAGGAAATAGTAACCAATAATGAGGCTGAAACTATTGCAGTCGGAAGAAAAATTGCCGAAGGTGCAGAGCCGGGAGAGATTTATTGCCTGAACGGTGACCTGGGAGCGGGAAAAACTGTCTTTGCAAAGGGCTTTGCAGAGGGACTTGGGATAACTGAGCCTGTGACCTCACCTACATTTACAATTATTAAAGAATATGATGAGGGGAGACTTTCGCTCTATCATTTTGATGTCTACAGAATCGCCGATCCGTCAGAAATGGATGCATTAGGCTATGAGGAGTATTTCTTCGGTGACGGAGTATGCCTTGTCGAGTGGTCGGAGCTTATAGAGGAGCTTATACCTGAGAATGCAATCCACATCGATATCAGGAAAGACATATCGAAAGGCACAGAATACAGAGCAATATATATTGACGCAAGATAGATATACTTATGATAAATGAAAGAGCCTGAATTTGATGAAAATACTTGGAATAGAAGCGTCAGGACTTACTGCCTCGGTCGCAATAATTGAAGATGATCTGCTGAAGGCGGAATTTACGATAAATAACAAGCTTACACACTCGGAAACACTGCTTCCCATGCTGAAGAGCATGTGTGAGATTTCAGGCGTGGATGCGGGCAAGGTTGATGCAATCGCTGTTTCCGCAGGACCGGGCTCCTTTACCGGACTGAGGATAGGCGCAGCCACCGCAAAGGGTCTGGCGCTAAGCTATAATAAGCCGCTGATAAGCGTGCCGACACTTTGGACCATGGGTTGGAGCTTAAGCCGTATGACCAATGCCGTTGTATGTCCGATTATGGACGCAAGGCGCTCTCAGATATATTCTGCGGCATATCACGAAGGAGCGTCTGTAGTGGATGAGGATGCCCGCGATATTCATGATTATATAAAAAGACTCTCAGAGCTTTATCCGGAGCTTGATAAGGAATTTATTTTTACAGGAGACGGCGTGCAGGTTCACGAGAAAACCATTCTTGATGAGCTGGATGGTGACATCAGCTTTGCGGGAGCAGAGTATAACAGGCAGAGGGCAGCATGCGTGGCAGAGCTTGGTGCTGAGCTTTATAAAAGATGGCTTCTGGAAAATAAAAGAACCGCAGAGGAAGTGTTCAGGCTGGGCGCAGATGCAGTTACATTTTATTCCGGTCATGTGATGAATTCAGACGATTTTGTACCGGATTACATGAGAAAATCTCAGGCTGAAAGAGAAAACGAGCAGGGGCTTTTAGAGGACCCGGGGAAGCACAGCCTTTCAAAAATGAAGCTGCACTGAAAATAAATGACAATAAGGGAAATTAAAACAGATAATCGAAAACCGAAGCCTCAGGCTGTTGATGAAAATACAGAGCAGCTGAAAGGAAGTGAACCTTCAGCTGAAAATGCAGTCTCAGATATGTCGGATGAGGAAAAGCCCTGCACAATAATTTCAGAAATATCGAGGATAGACGGGATACTTTTCCCGACCAATGTCTGGGGATATGAATCATATCTTAAAAGTGCCGAAAATGATTATGATTATCTCATTGCGGCCACAGATACGGCATGCGGCGCTGAAGACAGACAGGATGAGGAGGCTGTTGCAGGCTTTGCACTGCTTCGCTGCCTTGATGATGCCGAGCTTATAAGAATAGCCGTGGATACAGCATACAGAAGACAGGGCATCGGCTACAGGCTGCTCACAGCACTGAAGGATGAGGCAGAAAGGCGCGGAATTCACGATATAATATTAGAGGTGAGAGAATCCAACGAGCCTGCAAAAAGGATGTATGAAAAGGCAGGCTTTGTGACAGAAGGAATAAGAAAGAAATATTACAGTGAGCCGACGGAGGATGCTGTGATAATGAGGTTTAAATGGTAGATGTTTGTTTGCTTGGCACCGGCGGAATGACGCCTATGCCTCACAGATGGCTTACGAGTCTTATGATAAGAAGTGAAGGCTCAAATATACTCATAGACTGCGGGGAGGGTACGCAGATAGCACTTAAGGAGGTGGGCTGGTCTCCGAAGTCCATTGATATCATGTGCTTTACGCATTATCATGCAGATCATATTTCGGGGCTTCCCGGAATGCTTCTTAATATGACCAATGCAGATCGGACAGAGCCGGTGATTATGATAGGACCAAAAGGACTTTTTAATATTGTAAAGTCATTAAGATGCATCGCACCGGAGCTGTCCTTTGAACTCAGGTTTATCGAGCTTGATCAGAATACCGAGCTGTATACTCTGGGACCTTACCAGCTGAAGGCTTTCAAGGTGAAACATGCGATTCCCTGCTACGGTTACAGTGTAACTGTTCCGAGAAGAGGAAAATTTGACCCGGAGGCGGCAAAGGCCGCGGGTATTCCTGTGGATTGCTGGAGCCTTTTGCAAAGAGGCGAGACGGTAAGAGATAAAAGAACCGGTGCGACTTACAGGCCGGAGATGGTAATGGGTCCTGAAAGACGCGGCATAAAGATTACATATACGACCGATACAAGACCCTGTGACAATATAATCACAGCCGCCTCGGATGCGGATATTTTTGTATGCGAAGGCATGTACGGAGATCCTGACTGTGCAGACAAGGCCAGAGGATATAAGCACTGCACCATGCAGGAAGCCGTACATATGGCGGCGGAGGCAAAAATACCTCCGAGAAAAATGTGGCTCACACACTACAGCCCGTCCATGGTAAATCCGAAGCAGTATATTGATGAGCTGAAAAAAGTCTTTCCCGATGTGGTATGCGGAAAAGACGGTATGATGACAGAGCTTAATTTTGATGAGGAATAAGCCGTAAAATGTATAAAAATTGTCTGCATCAGCCTGATTCGGCGGTGCAAACAGCAGGTATCTTGTAAAAATGACAGAAAAAGAAATTTCCGAAAACAAAGATAAAATAAGCATACTCGGCATAGAAAGCTCCTGTGATGAGACAGCTGCCTCGGTGGTTGTAAACGGCAGAGAAGTGCTTTCAAATGTAATCTCATCGCAGATAGACATTCATACCATATACGGAGGTGTTGTGCCGGAGATAGCCTCCAGACTTCATTGTGAGAACATCAACGGTGTAATAAGACTTGCTCTTAAGGAGGCAGGGATGTCTCTTGCGGATGTGGATGTAATAGCCGTGACGAAGGGACCGGGGCTTGTAGGCGCACTTTTAGTGGGCGTTTCCGAGGCAAAGGCCATGGCATATGCTCTGAACAAGCCTCTTATCGGAGTGAATCATATCGAGGGGCATATCGCTGCAAATTATATAACGCATAAGAATCTTGAGCCTCCCTATGTATGTCTGGTTGTAAGCGGAGGCCATACGCATCTTGCTCTGGTGCGGGATTATAAAAGCTTTGAGCTTGTCGGGAGGACATATGACGATGCAGCCGGAGAGACCTTTGACAAGGTGGCAAGGGCAGTCGGTCTGGGATACCCGGGAGGACCTAAGGTGGATAAAGCCGCCCGGGAGGGCAATGCCAGCGCAATCAGCTTTCCGAGAGGCGAGGTAAAGGATCATCCCTATGATTTTTCCTTTTCAGGGCTTAAATCTGCTGTATTAAACTACATCAA
The DNA here is from genome assembly GCA_963598245.1 of Lachnospiraceae bacterium. GTDB lineage: Bacteria > Bacillota > Clostridia > Lachnospirales > Lachnospiraceae > Avilachnospira. The sequence goes on from CAVBSU010000002.1 coordinate 48,898, forward strand.
TATGGCTCAAATGAAGAATGAGTCCATAAATGTTCCGGATCTATGTGCATCCTTCGAGGCTTCGGTTGTGGAATCCCTGGTTTCAAGAACCGTAAAATGCGCTTTGGAATATAAAATTGGCACAGTGGCCATAGCAGGAGGTGTAAGCGCGAACTCAGAGCTTAGAAGAGCTATGAAGGCGGAATGTGAGAAGCACGGAATTACATGTCTTTATCCTGAACCGATATTCTGCACGGATAATGCCGCCATGATAGCAGCTGCCGCCTACTATGAATATCTTGCCGGCATCAGAGATGACGAGAGCCTGAATGCTCTGCCGAATCTGCCGTTGTCTGAAGAATGATGACGCCACAGGGTGCAGAGCAATCCGGTATCAGATTATTTTGATGCCAAAATACAAAAGGATATTACATTATGAAAAAACCGATATATACGGCGATGGTAATGGCTGCCGGAAGCGGCACCAGAATGCATTCCGATGAAAAAAAACAGTTTATGGAGCTTTGCGGCATGCCCGTAGTTGCGCACAGCATAAAGGCCTTTCAGGAAAATGAAAATATCAGAAGCATTGTCCTTGTTATACCGATGGGATACGGCGATGAAATGGTAAAAATGTGCATAGAACACGGCTTCACGAAGGTGAAGAACATCGCGGAGGGCAGCACGGAAAGGTTCAAGTCTGTATACAACGGCCTTTGTGTCGTGCCGAAGGACACGGATTATGTGCTCATACATGACGGCGTCCGCCCCATGATAAAGCAGGAGCTTATAGACCGCTGCTGCAAATTTGTGCAGCTTACGAGGGCGTGCGTGGCAGCAGTCCCCGTAACGGATACCATAAAGGTGGCAGATAAGGACGGCTTTATTGCAAGAACCCTGGACCGCAAACTGCTGTGGAGAATTCAGACCCCGCAGGCCTTTTCCTTTCCGCTTATTATGAAGGCCTACAGCTCGCTGTATGAAACCATACGAAGCTACGGCTCGGATACAAGTATTATCACGGATGATGCGGTTATAGTTGAAAATATGACAAATACAAGAGTAAGGCTTATAAAGGGTGATGAACAGAATATAAAAATAACTACGCCGGGAGATATGACTATAGCAAGAGCATTTCTTAAAGAGCAGGCGGAAAAACCGGAAGAAAAATGAATAAGCAGCCGGAGAGCTTTCGCCTCCGGCATTATAAATATTCATAAAAAAGCGTTATGCAATAAGCCTATTTTTGTCAAGAATGTTTGTTGACAGGATAGCCCGCGGGGATTATCATATAACTCATAATTATTCAAATTTACGAATAATTATTCAAAAGAAAAACGAAGCATGGATATACAATAAAACAGGGTATCATTAAAGGCTAAATGTGAAACGGTACAAAAAACGCATAAATAAATTCGGAGGTTTGGTTTATGAAAAAAGAGGATATTAAGAAGATAGTGCTTGCTTATTCGGGAGGTCTGGATACTTCCATTATTATTCCGTGGCTTAAGGAAAATTATAATAATCCGGAAATAATTGCTGTTGCCGCAGATGTGGGACAGGGAGATGAACTGGACGGACTTGAGGAAAAAGCCATTAAGACAGGCGCTTCAAAGCTTATCATCGCAGACCTTGTGGATGAGATGGTAGATGATATTATCGTTCCTTCGCTTAAGATGGGTGCAAAGTACGAAACCTATCTGCTCGGAACAGCCTTTGCGCGTCCGGTTATCGGAAAGAAGCTTGCCGAGATTGCCGTAGCCGAAGGAGCCGACGCCATCGCTCACGGCGCAACCGGAAAAGGAAACGATCAGGTGCGTTTCGAGCTTGCCATAAAGAGGTTTGCTCCCGACATGAAGATTATTGCCCCGTGGCGTGAGTGGGATATAAAATCCCGTGAAGAGGAAATAGACTATGCCGAGGCTCATAATATTCCACTTAAGATAAGCCGTGAGACAAACTATTCCAAGGATAAGAATCTGTGGCACTTAAGTCATGAGGGACTGGATCTTGAGGATCCTTCCAATGAGCCGCAGTATGAGAAGGAAGGCTTTCTGGAGCTTGGCGTTTCACCGATTCAGGCACCTGATGAGCCGACATATATAAGTATTGACTTTGAAAAGGGTGCGCCGGTTGCCTTTAACGGACAGAAGATGAAGGCGTCTGATATCATAAGAGAGCTTAATAAGGCCGGCGGTGCAAACGGCATAGGAATCATTGACATTGTGGAAAACCGTCTTGTGGGAATGAAGGATCGCGGAGTTTATGAGACACCGGGAGGAACTATTCTTTACAAGGCACATGAACAGCTTGAAATGCTTACGGTGGATAAGGAAGTTCTTCATGAGAAGCAGAAGCTTGCCGTGGATTATGCGGATCTTATCTATAACGGAAAGTGGTATTCACCTCTTCAGGAAGCACTCACAGCCTTTGCCGAAGAGTCCAACAAGTATGTTACGGGGACTGTAAAGCTTAAGCTTTATAAGGGCAATATCATTCCTGCCGGAACTACCTCACCATATTCACTCTACTCCGAAAATCTCGTAACCTTCGGTGAAAGTGATTACGATCAGGCACAGGCAGAAGGCTTCATAAACCTCTGGGGACTTCCGACAAAGGTTCAGGCTTACAGAGAGCTTAACAGGCTTTAAGCATAAGAATAAAAACGGTTATTAAAGTGCAGTTTGGGCTTACCTGAGCTGCACTTATACATATAAGGATACAAAAGGGGAAGATATATCATGGCAAAGATGTGGGCCGGAAGAACTGCAGGCATGACAGATAAGATAGCGGATGATTTTAATTCATCCATACATTTTGACTGCAGAATGTACAGACAGGACATAAAGGGAAGTATGGCTCACGCGGCCATGCTGAGTAAGCAGGGCATAATCTCGGAGGCGGATGCCGATGCACTTACAGACGGTCTCGAGGGTATTCTTAAGGATCTGGAGTCCGGCAAGCTGGAATTTGATTTAAGCTGCGAGGACATTCACATGTTCATAGAGCAGGTGCTTACGGAAAGACTCGGAGATGTGGGAAAGAAGCTTCATACGGCAAGAAGCAGAAACGATCAGGTGGCACTTGATTTGAGAATGTATCTGAGAGACGAAATGGCCGAGATAACCGGACTTGTAAGAGAGCTTATTGAGACCTTTGTGAAAGTGGCAGAAAAAAACATGGATGCCGTAATGCCGGGATATACTCATCTTCAGAGAGCACAGCCCATTCTTTTTTCACACCATATGATGGCATATGTGATGATGCTCATGCGCGATGAAAAAAGAATAAAGGATGCCGTAAAGCGCATGAATGTTTCACCCATAGGAAGCTGTGCTCTGGCGGGAACAAGCTATGAGACAGACAGAAAATTTGAGGCGGAAAAGCTGGGCTTTGACTCGATAGCACTCAACTCGCTGGACGGCGTATCAGACAGGGATTTTTGTGTGGAGCTTATGAGTGACATTGCCATACTCATGATGCATCTTTCAAGATTTTCAGAGGAGCTGGTGCTCTGGTCAAGCTGGGAATTTAAGTTCATAGAGCTTTCGGATAACTATACGACTGGCTCCTCCATCATGCCGCAGAAGAAAAATCCGGACATGGCAGAGCTTATAAGGGGAAAGACCGGAAGAGTATACGGAGATCTCATGGCACTTCTCACAACCCTGAAGGGACTTCCGCTTGCATA
>CAVBSU010000002.1:52577-77940 GCA_963598245.1 Lachnospiraceae bacterium
CAACAAGGATATGCAGGAAGATAAAGAGGCGGTATTCGATTCGGTTGATACAGTAAAGATATGTCTTAAGGTTATGATACCGATGATCGATACCATGAAGATACTTCCCGGGAACATGAGAAGGGCGGCCAACGAGGGATTCATCAATGCAACTGACCTTGCAGATTATCTGGCAAAAAAGGGTATGCCCTTCAGGACGGCTTATAAGATTTCGGGAGAAATTGTTTCGGAATGCATAAAGAAGGGTCTGGTGCTTGAGACACTTCCGTTGGAAGAATATAAAAAACACAGCGAGCTTTTTGAAGAGGATGTCTATGAGGACATCAATATAGAAAACTGCGTAGAAAAGCGCATTTCGGAGGGCGGAACATCCACCCTGTCAGTAAAAAAAGAGATAGAACTTGTGAAAGAGGAGCTGGGTATAAATAAATGACGAGAGTTTTTATTGACGGAAGCTCGGGAACTACGGGCTTAAGAATACATGAGAGGCTTGCAGACAGAAAGGATATAGAGCTGATTATACTTCCGGATGAAAAAAGAAAGGAAGAGGGCTATATTAAAGAGGCACTTCATGAGGCGGATATCGCATTTTTGTGCCTTCCCGATGCGGCGGCTGTTGAGGCGGTAAAGCTTGCAGAAGGTTCCGAAGTTACACTCATAGATACATCTACAGCCCACAGAACAGATGAAGGCTGGACCTACGGCTTTCCGGAGATCGGAGCTTTAAGAGAAAAAATAGCAGCCTCAAAAAGAATAGCAAATCCGGGATGCCATGCCAGCGGTTTTATAGCGCTGACGGCACCTTTAATTGAGGCAGGACTTATTTCAGGGGATGCGGCACTTACCTGCATTTCGCTTACAGGCTATTCAGGAGGCGGAAAAAAGATGATTGCAGACTACGAGGCAGAAGAAAAAAATCCGCTTTTAAATGCTCCGAGAGTATACGGTCTTAGCCAGACGCATAAACATCTTAAGGAAATGAAGAGCATCGCGGGGCTTGATATTGAGCCTGCATTTTATCCGATAGTTGCTGATTTTTATTCGGGGATGGAGACAAATATATCTCTGTTCAAGAAGGACTTAAAGGGAAGCATTAACGATATAAAGGCGGTGTACAGGGAAAAATATCACGGTAAAATCGTGCATTATGAGGAAACACCTGACGATGACGGCTTTATTTCGGCGGCCAGACTTTCGGGAAGAGATGACATGACAGTGAGTGTTACGGGAAACGGGGAGAGAATAAGTCTGGTGGCTCTATTTGACAACCTCGGAAAGGGTGCATCCGGAGCTGCCATACAAAATATGAATATCGTAATGGGAGCAGATGAGACCACGGGGCTTACGCTGTAAAAAAGGTTCTGCTTATATAAGGGCTGAAGCTTATCGGAAAAATATCGACACAAAGAGAATGAACGGTTAAAGAATGCATTGACAGAAGCAAAGGAAAAAGGGAAACAAGCTCATGATAAAGAAGACAGAGGGCGGCGTATGTGCCGCAAAGGGATATAAGGCGAATGGTATTCACTGCGGTATTCGTCACAATACAACAAAAAATGATCTTTCACTGATATTCAGCGATGTGCCTGCAAGTGCAGCCGGTGTATATACCACAAACCTTGTAAAGGGCGCGCCTATCTATGTGACTAAAAAGCATATAGAAAACGGCATTGCACAGGCTGTCATAGTAAACAGCGGAAATGCCAATACCTGCAACGCAGACGGCATTGAAATAGCTGAAAAAATGTGTGCGCTTACGGGAACAGTGCTCGGCATTGATCCGCATGATGTTATAGTAGCCTCAACCGGAGTTATAGGACAGAGGCTTGATATCACACCTGTAGCAAACGGCATGGAAAAGCTTGCGGCCGGTCTTTCATATACGGGCAATGTCGAAGCGGCCAAGGGCATCATGACCACGGACACTGTCAAAAAGGAAGTGGCAGTGGAGTTTGAGCTGGGAGGAAAAACCTGCCGCATGGGTGCTATGGGAAAGGGCAGCGGAATGATTCATCCCAATATGGCGACCATGCTGGTATTTATTACAACGGATGCAGCCATAAGTGCAGAGCTTCTGGATAAGGCTCTCAGGACAGATGTACAAAACAGCTTCAACATGGTTTCGGTTGACGGAGATACCTCTACAAATGATACGGTAGTTATTATGGCTAACGGTCTTGCGGGCAATGCCGAAATAACCTCGGAAAACGATGATTTCAGGAAATTTATGGAGGCACTTAATACGGTGACAGTAGAGCTTTGCCGCATGATTGCAGGAGACGGAGAGGGTGCCACAAAGTTTCTGGAATGTCTTGTAAGCGGAGCTTCAGATAAGGCTGCGGCAAAGACGGTTGCAAAGAGCGTCATCTGTTCCTCACTCTTAAAGGCAGCCATGTTCGGTGCAGATGCCAACTGGGGCAGAGTGCTCTGTGCCATAGGCTACAGCGGCGCCGATGTGGATGTAAGCAAAATAGATGTAAGCTTCAGCTCCGAAAAGGGAGAAATCCTCGTATGCGAGAACGGGGCCGGGGTGAACTTTTCAGAAGAAAAAGCCAAAGAAATACTTCTTGAAAAGGATATAAAAATTCTCGTAAACCTTAAGCAGGGCGTTGAGGATGCCGCGGCCTGGGGCTGCGACCTTACATATGACTATGTAAAGATAAACGGAGATTACAGAAGCTGAAAGCTGATGTTAAGTCTGCGGGAAAGAAACATTGACATAAAAGGATAAATCGAAAAGACGATAAAACAGAGGTAAGCGTATCTGTTGGAGGCGGAAACATGCAGGAGGCACTCACAAACATAGAAAGAGCCGAGGTTTTGGCCAAGGCACTTCCATATATTAAAAAGTACAATAATAAAATAGTAGTCATCAAGTATGGCGGAAATGCCATGGTCAGCAACGAGCTTAAGGAGCAGGTCATGGAGGATATTGTCCTTCTGTGGCTTATCGGAGTGAAGGTTGTTCTGGTACACGGCGGCGGTCCGGAAATAAATGAAATGCTGGGGAAAATCGGCAAAAAGGCTGAGTTTGTCGGGGGATTGAGGGTTACCGACAAGGAGACCGTGGATGTTGTCGAGATGGTGCTTGCAGGAAAGGTGAATAAAAGCCTTGTAAATCTTCTCGAGGTAAAGGGCGGCAATGCAATGGGTATTTCCGGCATGGACGGAAGGCTCATCGAAGCAAAGATAAAAAACGACAAGCTGGGATATGTGGGAGAAATAACCTCCATAAATAAAAAGCCCATAGAGGATCTTTTGTCTAACGGGTATATACCTGTAGTTTCCACTCTGGGCTGTGATAAAGCCGGACAGATATATAATATTAACGGTGATACGGCGGCTGCATATATAGCGGGCGCGCTGGGAGCCGAAAGGCTGATAATGATGACAGACATCGCGGGCATACTTAAGGATCAGTATGACCCGAAATCGCTCATTCCGGAGCTCAGCACGGAGGAGGCGGTGCAGCTTTATGATAAGGGAATAATTTCGGGCGGTATGATACCAAAGGTGGACTCGTGCATAAAAGCGATAGAAATGGGTGTAAAAAATTGTGTAATCATGAACGGATGCTTGCCTCATTCGATACTCATTGAACTTCTTACCGAGGAGGGTGCGGGCACGATGATTACCGCACATCATAAAAATGCCCTGAAAGAGGCATCATGTAAGACTGAAGATATGCAAAGCTGAAAAACGGATATTTGTACAGTGCCATAACAAACTTGAAATCATCTAAGGAGACAGCTATGAATTTAATTGAAAAGGATCAGAAATATGTAGCAAATACATACAGGCGTTTCCCCGTGTGTTTGGAAAAGGGTCTTGGATCTGTCATTTATGACGACAAGGGAAAGCGATATATAGATATGGGCTCGGGAATCGGAGTCAATATTTTCGGAATCGGGGATGATAAGTGGAAAAAGGCGGTTACAGAGCAGCTAGATAAGCTCCAGCATACTTCCAATCTTTACTATACCGAGCCCTGTGCAAGGCTTGCCGAGCTTCTCTGTGAAAAGACAGGTATGGATAAGGTATTCTTTGCAAATTCCGGTGCTGAGGCCAATGAAAACGGAATCAAGGCCATAAGAAAATATGCCGCAGATAAAAAGGGCAGTGAATATTACACGATAATAACGCTTGAAAACAGCTTTCACGGCCGTACGCTTGCTACATTGGCGGCTACGGGACAGGAGGTGTTTCACAAGCTCTTTAAGCCGCTGGTTCCGGGTTTCATCTCAGTTCCCGCCAATGACCTCGAGGCAGTAAAAAAGGCAGTCAGCGAAAACAGGGCGGCAGGCATAATGATGGAATGCATACAGGGCGAAGGCGGCGTAAAGGCTCTGGATGAGGATTTTGTAAAGGGAGTAGCAGGGCTTTGCAGAGATGAGGATCTGGTGCTCTTATGTGATGAAGTACAGAGCGGAAACGGAAGAAGCGGATATATGTATTCCTATATGCACTACGGAATAAAGCCGGATGTTGTGACCACCGCAAAGGGGCTGGGCGGCGGACTGCCCATAGGAGCATGTATCCTTGGCGGAAAGTGCAAAGATGTCTTCTCTTACGGCGATTTGGGGTCCACCTTCGGCGGAAATCCGGTTGTAAGTGCGGGCGCATGCAGCATAGTAGAGCGTATAGATGATAAGCTTCTGGCAGATGTAAGAGAAAAGAGTGACTGGCTCTTTGAAACATTCGGAAAGGCAGATGGAATAAAGGCTGTTACGGGAATGGGGCTTATGATAGGGCTTGAGACCGTAAAGCCCGCAGGTGAGCTTGTGAATGCACTTATAGATAAGGGCGTATTATGTCTTACCGCAAAGGATAAGCTTCGCCTCCTTCCGGCAATAAATATCCCCATGGATGTGCTTAAGGAAGCAGCAGAAATTATTAAAGCCGAGTGTAAATGATACGGAGGAAACCATATGGCACTTATAATGATGAGCAATGAATTTAAGGGGAGAAATTTTCTGAAGATCATAGACTTTACACCGGAGGAAATAACTGAGCTGCTGGATTTGGCGGCAGAGCTTAAGGATCAGAAAAAGCGTCATGAATCTCACAAGGTATTTCAGGGAAGAAACATTGCCCTTATTTTTGAAAAGACCTCAACGAGAACACGCTGCTCCTTCGAGGTGGCGGCGGCAGATCTGGGAATACATCCGGTATATCTCGACCCGAAAAGCTCACAGCTCGGAAAAAAGGAATCCATCGCAGATACGGCGCGTGTTCTCGGACGCATGTTTGACGGAATAGAATACAGAGGCTTCGAGCAGGAAAGAGTTGAGACTCTGGCAAAATATGCTGGTGTTCCGGTCTGGAACGGCCTTACCAACGAATCTCATCCGACTCAGATTCTGGCAGATTTTCTTACGATAAGAGAGCACTTCGGACACCTCAGGGGCATTAAATTTGTATATATGGGCGATGCCCGCTACAACATGGGTAATTCCCTCATGGCGGGAGCTGCGCTCATGGGCATGGAATTTACGGCATGCGCGCCGAAAAAGTATTTTCCGGACGCCGGGCTTATTTCAAGATGTGAGGAGATTGCAAAAAAAACCGGTGCGAAGCTTAACTTTAACGAGAACCCGATGGAGGCAACAAAGGGAGCAGATGTAATCTATACGGATGTATGGGTATCCATGGGAGAGCCTGATGAAATATGGGCTGAGCGCATAAAGGATCTCATGCCCTATCAGGTGAATAAAAAAATTATGGACAATGCAGGCTCACAGTGCCGTTTCATGCACTGCCTGCCTGCCTTCCATGACCTTGAAACCGAGGTGGGAATGGAGATAAGCCAGAAATTCGGAATCGATGCCATAGAAGTAACAGACGAGGTGTTTGAAGGACCTCAGTCCATAGTCTTTGACGAGGCGGAAAACCGCATGCATACCATAAAGGCAGTTATAGCTGCAACTCTGCTATAAGCTGATTAGTGCAAAAGTAACTGAAAATATACATGCAGGTCTGTATTTATTAGAAGCATAGGATATGGCGATAAAACAGCTTACATGATATAATGACAAAAATACCCATTCGGATGACGAGCACCGCCTGAAAAGGCAGTGCCCGTTTGTGCGGATATTCATTTGCGAAGCGAAAGAGAAGAATAATGGAAAAAGCATATCTTGTTTTAAGCAACGGAAAAATATTTGAAGGGAAGCGAATCGGAGCCAAAATTGACTCTATTGGCGAAACTGTTTTTACGACCGGTATGGAAGGGTATCTTGAAACACTCACGGATCCCAGCTATGCCGGTCAAATTATTACTCAGACCTTTCCTCTTATAGGAAACTACGGGGTTATTGAGGAAGACTTTGAGGGAAAGGCATTTGCAAAGGGATATATCGTAAGAGAGCTTTGTGAAGAACCGTCGAATTTCAGATGTCAGTATCCTCTTGATAAATTCCTTAAGGATAACAATATTCCGGGAATTTGCGGCATTGACACCAGAGAGCTTACAAGAATTCTTCGTGAGGAAGGTGTCATGAATGCAAAGATATGCAGCAAGGTGCCCGAGGACCTTGCCGAGATAAAAAATTACAAGGTGACGGGAGTGGTAAATGAGGTAGGACGAAATGAGGCTGAAGTATTCCCGGCAGAAGGAGAAGAGCAGTTTAAGGTTACCCTCATAGATTACGGTGCAAAGAAAAACATTATCCGCTGTCTGCAGAAAAGAGGCTGCAGTGTGACGGCAGTTCCGCACACTTATACGGCAGAGCAGATACTGGACTCAAATCCGGACGGAATCATGCTTTCAAACGGACCGGGAGACCCTGAGGAAAATATTTTCTGCATAGAACAGATAAAAAAGCTTTTGGGGAAGGTGCCTGTTTTCGGCATTTGTCTGGGACATCAGCTCACCGCTCTTGCAATGGGCGGAAAAACAATGAAGCTCAAATATGGTCATCACGGTGCAAATCAGCCGGTAAAGATGGACGACGGAAGCAGAACCTTTATTACAAGTCAGAACCACAACTTTGCGGTTGTATCGGGAAGCCTTGAGGGAAAGGGCAGAGAGATATTTTTCAATGCCAATGACGGAAGCTGCGAGGGTATGGAATACAGCGATATAAACTGCTTTACGGTGCAGTTCCATCCCGAAGCCTGCGGCGGTCCTAAAGATACGGAATTTTTGTTCAACAGATTTATAAATATGATGGGAGGAGAAATCGATGCCTAAGGATTTATCTGTAAAAAAGGTTTTGATGATAGGCTCCGGCCCTATTGTTATCGGACAGGCAGCCGAGTTTGACTATGCCGGAGCGCAGGCCTGCCGTGTCTTAAGAGATGAGGGGGTAAATGTTGTCCTTGTAAACTCAAATCCTGCCACCATAATGACGGATAAGGATCTTGCAGACGAAATATATCTCGAACCCTTAAATGCCGAAACGGTGGAGAGAATCATAGCAAAGGAAAGACCGGACGGACTGCTTGCAGGACTGGGAGGACAGACCGGACTTACCATAGCCATGCAGCTGAAGAAAAACGGCGTTCTCGATAAGTATAATGTCCGACTTCTGGGTTCGCCTGTAGAGGCCATAGATAAGGCTGAGGACAGAGAGCTTTTCAAGGAAACCATGGAGTCCATAGGACAGCCTGTCGTTCCGTCAGAGATAGCAAACACCATAGAGGAGGCATTGGCGGTAGCAAAGAGGATAAGCTATCCTGTTATTGTTCGCCCTGCCTTTACTTTGGGAGGCTCAGGCGGCGGAATTGCAAAGGATGAGGACGAGCTTAAGCTTATCGCAAAGAGCGGTCTGGATATGTCTCCGATAACTCAGATTCTTGTTGAAAGGTGTATTTCCGGCTGGAAGGAAATAGAGTTTGAAACGATGCGTGATGCCCTGGGCAATGTCATCGCAGTCTGCTCTATGGAAAACTTTGACCCTGTCGGAGTACATACGGGTGATTCCATCGTAGCAGCTCCCGCACTTACACTTTCCGATAAGGAATATCAGATGCTGAGAAGTGCATCTCTGGATATGATTACCGCTCTCGGAATAGTGGGCGGCTGCAACTGTCAGTTTGCACTGAATCCGGACAGCTTTGAGTATGCCGTTATAGAGGTCAATCCGAGAGTTTCCCGCTCCTCGGCACTTGCAAGTAAGGCGACGGGTTATCCGATAGCAAAAATTACTACAAAAATCGCGCTGGGATATACTCTTGATGAGATAGTAAATGACATTACAAAAAAGACCTGTGCCTGCTTTGAACCCACACTTGATTATGTAGTGGTCAAGTTCCCGAAGTGGCCTTTTGACAAATTTGCAGGCTCCTCAAGAACCATAGGAACTCAAATGAAGGCTACGGGCGAGGTCATGGCTATAGCGAACAGCTTTGAAGCGGCTCTTATGAAGGCGGTAAGAGGAGCTGAGATAGGTGCAGACACCTTAAATCTGCCGCCTTTATCGGATAAGCCTGTTATGGAAAGAGTTGCGGAGCAGAATGACAGACGCCTGTTCTCAATTTATGAGGCCATAAAGACAGGTCACAGCATTGAAGAAATACATGAAGTCACAAAAATAGATCCGTGGTTTTTAAATAAAGTCAAGAAAATCGCAGATTATGAGATGGGCATCGAAAATTACGGCGCAGAAAGACTTCCTGATGATGTTTATGAGACAGGAAAGCGGCTCGGGTTTACTGATGCTGCGCTCTCAAGAATAAGCGGCATAGCCGGGGATAAGCTTCAGAAGAAAAAATTCAGCTATAAAATGGTTGATACCTGCGGAGCAGAGTTTGATGCAGAGACACCGTATTTTTACTCGACCTGCGATGATTTCTGTGAGTCCAGAAGCTTTGAAAGAAGCGGCAAGGATGTAATTATAGTTTTAGGCTCGGGACCTATTCGTATAGGGCAGGGAATAGAGTTTGATTATTCCTCTGTTCACTGCGTATGGACCCTGAGAAAGCTGGGATATGATGTTGTTATCATAAACAATAACCCGGAGACTGTTTCCACTGACTATGATACGGCTGACAGGCTGTATTTTGAGGCACTTACACCGGAGGATGTCATGAACATCATCGAGGTGGAAAAGCCCATAGGTGTCGTTGTAGCCTTCGGCGGTCAGACAGCTATTAAGCTTACAAACTTCCTCGATCAGCAGGGAATCCGTATTCTAGGAACCAGCGCCGAGGGAATAGATGTTGCTGAGGACAGAGCAAAGTTCGACGCACTTCTGGAGCAGTTCGGAATCTCAAGACCCAAGGGCTTTGGAGTAAGCAACATAGAGGAGGCAGTAAAGGCAGCCGATACTCTCGGATATCCGGTGCTTCTTCGCCCCAGCTATGTCATCGGAGGCCAGAATATGACCATATCCCACGATGACGAGCATACCATAAGGTATATGAAAAACATACTTGCCGGAGGCATTGACAATCCTGTACTTGTAGATAAGTATATGTCGGGTCCGGAGCTTGAAGTGGATGTCATTTCTGACGGAGAAAATGTGCTCATACCGGGAATAATGGAGCACATCGAAAGAGCGGGAGTTCACTCAGGAGACTCCATTGCGGTTTATCCGCCGTATAACCTTACGGATAAGTTCCTTAAAAATATATGTGAAAGCTCTGAAAAGCTGGCGCTTGCACTCGGCACAAAGGGGCTCGTAAATATACAGTACCTTATCTATCATGATAAGCTTTATGTTATTGAGGTAAATCCAAGGGCGTCACGAACTATCCCTTATATCAGCAAGGTGACAAACGTGCCGATGGTTGATCTGGCCACCAGGGTCATGCTCGGAGCAAAGCTTACGGATTTGGGCTACGGCACCGGACTTTACAGAACTCCGCCTTATTGTGCGGTAAAGGTGCCTGTGTTCTCCTTTGAAAAGCTCAATGATGCAAACTCTATTCTGGGTCCCGAGATGAAGTCGACGGGAGAGGTTCTGGGTATAGGAAAGACTCTGGCGGAGGCTCTTTATAAGGGGCTTACGGCAGCAGGCTTTACGGTTCCGTCATCAGCTGATACGGAAAAGGTACCGGGAATCCTTATTTCCGTAGATGATACGGATTATGAAGAGGTGATTTCTCTTGCCAAGCGCTTCTATGATTTGAGGATGAAGCTTTATGCAACGCCGGGAACGGCTGATGCCATAGGCAAAATGGGCATTCCGGTGACGGCTGTGGAAAATGCAACGGAAAGCTCTGCAATCTATGAGCTCATGGAGGCAGGAAGCTTAAGCTATATTGTTTATACCGGTGCGGCACTTGATGAAACTACAAGAGCATATATAAAGCTTCACAGAAAGGCCATGCAGCTGGGAATTCCGTGCCTTACGAGTCTGGATACGGCAGGAGCCCTGGCTGAGATAATCGAGAGCCGCTTTAATATCAGCAATACCGAGCTGGTTGACATTAACAATATGCGTACCGAGCACAGTCATGTGCATTTTACAAAGATGCATTCCTGCGGTAATGACTACATTTTCATAGAAAACTTTGATGGCGAGATAACCTGCCCCGAGTCGCTTTGCGTAAACTTATGCGCACTGCACTACGGTATAGGTGCGGACGGCATAGTGCTTATCGAAAAATCAGACAAGGACGGAGTGGATGCCGGGATGCGTACTTTCAACAAGGACGGCTCCGAGGGAAAAATGGCAGGAAATAATATCCGCTGTGTGGCCAAGTACATCTATGATAAGGGGTATGTGGAAAAGGATCGTGAATTTGTCAAAATCGAAGTAGGGGGCAATGTTCACGAGCTTAAGCTTTACACCCGTGACGGCAAGGTAAGCTCCGTAACTGTAGACATGGGCAAGGTAAGCTTCACTGCAAAGGACATTCCTCTGGCACTTAAGGATCCTGCCGCAAAGATGATAAATCAGCCGCTCAAGGTAGTCGGCGAGGAATTTAATGTAACCTGTCTTTCTGTAGGAAATCCGCATTGCGTAACCTTTACGGATGGACTTGACAAGCTCTGGCTTGAAAAAATAGGACCGGAGTTTGAACATCATGCGATGTTCCCGGAGAGAATAAATACCGAGTTTGTAAGACCGGTAAACAGCAATACTCTTCGCATGAGAGTCTGGGAGAGAGGAAACGGAGAGACATTGGCCTGCGGAACAGGTGCCTGCGCCGCAGTGGCGGCAGCCGTTGTAAACGGTCTTTGCGATAAGGGCTCCGATGTGACGGTAAAGCTTCTGGGAGGCGATCTTGTCGTTAATTATACTGACGAGAGAGTAACACTTACCGGTTCCGTGACTACGGTATTTGAGGGTACATTCGAATATTAAAGCAGAATATCAGCCGGAGGCATACCCTGTCTCCGGCAAAAACATGAATAACCAGCCATTTTTCATGGAAAAACATACTGAAAATATAAATGTGAATATTAAGGCAGATACCGCCGGGCTTCTTGAGACTGTCATGCTCGAAGGGATTCTTATGCTTTCAAGCGGTTCCGAGGTATACAGAGTCGAAGAAACCATGAGACGGACTCTTGCACACTTTGGCTATGACCCGGCAGATATGCTTGTGCTTACTACCGGTATTTTCCTGACTTTGGATAATCATCGGGACGAGCCGGTGACCATGATAAAGCGTATATCAAGCAGAGAGCTTAACATAAGCAGAATCAGTGATGTCAATGCTGTCTCAAGAGATATATGCGAGGATAAGATAAGCCTTACCGAAACCCGTGAGAGACTTGAGGAGATATCATGTGCAAGGCAGTATAATGCATGGCTGCATGCAGCGGGAATAATATGTGTTTCGGCTTTTTTTGCGCTGATGTTCGGAGGCGGGAAGGCAGAGTTTATCGGGGCGGTGCTTGCAGGAGCTGCCTTTGCAGCGATGGACCATATCGCTGTCAGGCTTAAATTCAACAGCTTTTGCGCCAATGCTGCCTGTGCCTGTATAGCAGCACTCACAGCAATGGGATACTCTTCATGTATATTTTCCGGTGCCGGAGCGGATATTATTATTATGGGTGCGATAATGCCGCTTGTGCCGGGCTCTGCTTTTCTTACGGCAATAAGAGATATGCTTAACGGTGATTATGCCTCCGGGACTGCCCGCATGATGGAAGCGGCAGTGACGGCGCTTGCCGTAGCTGTAGGAGTCGGCTTCGGAATGATGCTTTTTAATTTGCATGCATAAAGAGGGCTTTGGATGTGTTTATTCAGATAGTAAGTTCATATATGGCAATATTCATGTTTGCCGTAGTGCTTGAAACCCCAAAAAAATATCTTCCGTATGCCGGATTTACCGGAGCTGTGGCATGGACAGTATATCTTATCATAAAGGAGACAGGCGGCTCCTCCATGGCGGCGGCCTTTATATCTACACTGTGTCTTGCACTTTTGTGTCACATTCTTGCCAGAGTTGTAAAGGCACCGGTAACGGTATTTTTAATTCCGGGAATACTTCCGGTGGTGCCGGGAGGTGCTATTTACAGAACTGTTTATTATATTATCAGGGATAATTTTGATATGTCGGTGCACTATTTCATAGAGACCCTGCAGATTGCAGGAGCTATGGCACTTGCGGTTTTTATCATGGATTCAATATTTCAGGCAGCCGTAAAGAAGTGCAAATGACAGCGGAAGGATGCGGGAAAGTTGCAAATATGAAGCTGCTGTGATATTGTAGTAGACGGGTGGCAGGCTTCGGTCGGCTTGTCTGATGAAAAATATGGAAAAGCTTAAAAATGCAATTCTGGCAATCGGTGTTTTGGCATCGGTTGCTTTTTATGTTAAGGAATACGGAATCGGAGAAAATAACAAAATAGCAAGCTTTGAAACTGACAGGGAAATGACGGAGGAAAAGTATAGCGGGGAGAGCGATGCAAATGGTACTGGCTCAGGGACACAGAATGCAAACGGCGCGGAAGATGCCATGGGAGAAGGAGACATTGACAGTAAAATTACGGTCAGCCTTTCAGATGAGGACAAAGCCTTTATAGAGGAAATAATAAGAACTGCCGTGAGTGAGGAGCTTTACAAAATAAGCAGTGAGGCGGGGTATCTTAAGGCTGCGATGGAAAGCGCACAGGAGCTTGCAGCCGAAAAAGCGGCTGAGAATGCCGGAAAGGTAAATATCAATACTGCCGACATAAGCGAGCTTACGACGCTTGAGGGAATCGGTGAAAAAAGAGCAGAGGATATCATAAGCTACAGACAGCAGACAGGCGGATTTAACAGCATCGAGGAGCTTATGAATGTAAAGGGCATAAAGCAGGCTGCCTTTGATAAGATCAGAGATAAAGTTTATGTATAGCCGGAATTTAAGACAAAGCGGACTTGAAATTTATGTATGTGTTATCTTTGTAAAGGCTGTGTGAACGAGGCGTGAACGAATGCATAAAAAGTGCATAAAGCTCTGCAAATGTGGTATACTAAGATGCGAAACGGCACTGTACAATAAGGAGGTTCCTATGGCAGATAATTATATAAACGAAGAGAAGGAATTCAGCGGAAATATTAAGATAGCAGATGATGTCATAAGCAGCATTGCATCTCTTGCGGCTACAGATGTTGACGGAGTACATGCAATGGCAGGAAATACAACCAAGGAGCTTGTGGCAAAGTTTGGAGGAAAGTCCCAGGGAAAGGGCGTAAAGGCTGTTGTAGACGAGGATGATGTAAGGCTTTCGCTTGGAATCATTGTCGAATACGGCTGTTCAATCCCGGAGGTTTGCAGGAATGTTCAGGACAAGGTCGGAGCTGCCATAGAAAATATGACAGGCTTTACGGTAAGTGAGATAAATGTCACCATAGCAGGAATCAGTATTTCGGAGAATGCCTGAACATGACGAAGCATGAACTGAGAGAACAGGTTTTCAAGGCAGTATTCAGTCTGGATACACAAAAAGAAACAGGAAGAGAGACGGCAGTGGCTGATATTATAAGCTCATATCTGGATTCATCCTGTGACTTTGAGCTTAGTGACAGCGAGTATGCATACATATTCGAAAAGGCCTCGGATATAGGAAATATGACAGAAAAGCTGGATGCTGAGATAGATGAGGTTGCCAGAGGATGGAAGACAAACCGCATGGGAAAAGCTGAGCTTAACATATTGAGGCTTGCAATATATGAGATGAGATATGATGAAAGCATTCCGGTAAAGGTTGCCATCAACGAAGCTGTGGAGCTTGCAAAGGAATATTGTGATAAGGATGCTCCGGCATTTATAAACGGTATGCTGGCACACTTTGCATAAGTGACATTATGGCGGATTTTTATACAGTCACACAAATCAATGCCTATGTAAGGGATATATTTGCAAGGGACTTCGTTCTTTCACGAATAGTTATAAGAGGAGAGGTATCAAATTGCAAATATCATTCGTCGGGGCACATTTACTTTACACTTAAAGACAGCGGAGCACAGATAAGCTGTGTCATGTTTGCAAGGGAAAGAAGCAGCCTCGGCTTCAGGATTTATGACGGGCAGCAGATAGACGCTGCGGGGCAGATTGCCGTCTACGAAAAAGGCGGAAGCTATCAGCTTTATGTAAGAAGCTGTAAGCCTGTCGGCGAGGGCGAGCTTTATGAAAGGTATCTCAGGCTTAAAAATGAGCTTTTGGAAATGGGAATGTTTGATCCCATGTATAAAAAGCCGATTCCGAGATATGCAATGAAAATAGGAGTAGTCACTGCACCCACGGGAGCAGCTATCCGTGATATTGAAAATATAACCGGACGGAGAAATCCTTATGCAGAGCTTATTCTTTATCCTGCGCTTGTGCAGGGAAGCGGTGCAAAGGAAAGTATAGTCAGGGGAATTGAGTGTCTGGATAAGCTTGGGCTCGATGTCATCATAGTCGGACGCGGCGGAGGCTCGATAGAGGATCTCTGGGCGTTTAACGAAGAAATGGTTGCAAATGCCATTTTCGAGGCTGATACTCCCATTATTTCTGCGGTCGGACACCAGACAGATTTCACCATAGCAGACTTTGTAGCTGATTTGAGAGCAGAAACACCTTCCGGTGCGGCAGAGCTTGCGACTTTCGAATTCAGTGAATTTGAAAGAGAGCTGAACAGCTTTGGGCAGGCCATGTTTTCCGCCCTGAATCATAAGCTTATGCTTAAAAAGCACAGCATTCTTGCATACAGCGAAAAACTGGAAAGACTTTCGCCCGTAAATGTGTTAAGCCATAAAAAGGAAAGACTTAACGATATAAAAGGACAGCTTAAGCTGCATATGGAAATAAATAAGAATCGCGCTGCGTCGGAGCTTAGACTTAACAGGGAGAGGCTTGAAAAAAACATGGAGGCTTCGCTCTTCAGAAATAAAAGCAGGCTGGAAGCCTTAAGCGCAAGACTTGAGCTGGTATCGCCGTTAAGAAAAATAAGCGGCGGCTGCGGATATCTTGTAAATGAAGCAGGGAAGGCAGTTAAAAGCGTGAAGGAAGTCAGGGCGGGAGAAACATTGACCGCATATATAACAGACGGCAGCATAAGCGCAAAAGTTACTGCAACAAGGGAAAATAAAAAATGAGCAGAAGTAAAAAGTATGCAGAGGATATGACAGCAGAAGGCATGGACGCTGCGGCAAAACCGGATAAAGCGAAAAAAAAGGCAGAGGAGACGGATGCACCCGGAATAGAGAAAAGCTTTGAAAGGCTTGAGGAAATCCTTACAAAGATGGAGGATGAGGAAGCCGGCCTTGAGGAAAGCTTTAAGCTTTATGAGGAGGGGCTGGCACTTGTAAAAAGCGTAAATGCCGGGATAGACAGAGTTGAAAAGAGAATGAAGATTCTCGGGGAAGAGGAATTGACATGAGCTTTAAGGACGAATTAAAGAAGAAAACACTCGAGGTGAGCGAGGAAATCTTTAAATTCCTTCCGGAAGAGACAGGTTTTCAGAAGACCATTTTTGAAGCCTGTAATTATTCGGTGATAAACGGCGGAAAAAGATTAAGACCCATTATGATGGAATCAGCCTACCTTTTATGCAAGGGAAAAAAAGACGGAGTGATGAGTAATGAGGATAAGGCCGTGGTTTATCCCTTCATGGCTGCAATGGAGATGATACATTCCTCCTCACTGGTTCATGACGACCTTCCCTGTATGGATAATGATACGCTGAGAAGAGGGGTTCCCAGCACATGGGCAAAGTTCGGAGAGGACATGGGAACACTGGCAGGCGACGGTCTTATGATTTATGCCTTTGAGACTGCCTCAAAGTCGGCTGCAAAGCCGGAATACAAGGCAAAAGCCATAGAGATTCTTGCTAGGAAAACAGGAATTTTCGGCATGATCGGCGGACAGACGGTGGATGTGGAGCTCACAGGAAAAAGACCGTCAAGAGAACAGCTGGAGTTCATATATCAGCTGAAAACAGGGGCACTTATCGAAGGTTCCTTTATGATAGGGGCAGTTTTGGCGGGAGCGTCAGGGGAAGATATTGAAAAGCTTGAAAAAGCGGCTGACAGCATAGGCATGGCATTTCAGATAGAGGATGATATTCTGGATGTGACAAGCACTGAGGAAGAGCTCGGAAAACCCATAGGCTCGGATGCGGACAACGGAAAGGTGACCTGGCTTACCTATTACGGAATGGATAAATCCCGTGAGGATGTTGTTAATTATACCAATGAAGCAATAAGACTGGTGGAGGAGGTCGGAGATTATCCGTTCCTCACAGAGCTTTTGAAATCACTTGTAAACAGAAAATCCTGATGAGTAATAAAAAAAGACTGGATGTATTGATATTTGAAAAGGGTCTGGCAGAAAGCCGCGAGAAGGCGAAGACCGTTATAATGAGCGGAATTGTCTATGTAAACGGCATAAGAGAGGATAAGCCGGGAGCCGGATTTAACGATGACGAGACTCTTAAGCTTGAAATAAGAGGGCAGGGGCTGAGATATGTTTCCAGAGGCGGCCTAAAGCTTGAGAAGGCGATAAACAGCTTCGGAATAAGCCTTGACGGCTTTACCTGCATGGATATAGGAGCCTCAACCGGAGGCTTTACTGACTGTATGCTTCAAAATGGCGCAGTAAAAGTCTTTGCGGTGGATGTGGGACACGGACAGCTTGCATGGAAGCTTCGCAATGATGAGCGGGTTATCTGCATGGAAAAAACAAATATCCGATACATAAAACCGGAGGATATAGATAATGAAAGGCTGGATTTTGCATCTGTGGATGTGTCCTTTATATCCTTAAGCAAGGTGCTTCCGGCAGCCAGACCCCTTTTAAAAAAGGGAGGAGAGATGGTATGCCTTATCAAGCCTCAGTTTGAGGCAGGAAGAGATGAGGTAGGGAAAAAAGGCGTAGTAAGAGACCGTAAGATTCATGAAAAAGTTATAAATAACATAGTGCTCCTTGTAAAGGAACTGGGCTTTGGAATAAAGGGTATTACCTACAGTCCCATAAAAGGACCTGAGGGGAATATTGAATATCTTATATATATTGTCAATGACGATGAGCCGGTCTGCATCGATGTAAGAGAGAATGAAATAAGCCTGCTTGTAGACAAGGCTCACAGTGAACTTGATAAATGAAGAACTTTTATATAATTGTAAGCGAAAATAATAAAAAAAGCTCAAGACAAATCGAACATACACGAAAGAAAGTTATGGAGAGCCTCATGCGCTATCCGGATACAAAATGTGAGGTGCATGAGGGATTTCTGGAAAGAGACTTCAAAATACCAAAGGATGCAGAGTGTGTAATAACCATCGGCGGCGACGGCACCATGCTGAGAGCTGCAAGGGCTGCATTCGGAGGTTCGGTATTGTTCATAGGCATTAACCGCGGACATATGGGCTATCTTACCGAGATATCCGAATTAAAGGATTATGATGAATTTACGGACAGACTTGTGAACGGGAACTTTACTGTTCAGGAAAGGATGATGCTCTCAGCAAGAGCCGAAAGAGACGGGAAGCTTATATACAAGGATTTTGCACTGAACGATGTGCTTATGTGCAAAAGCAATACGGTTCGGATGATGGAGTTTGAAGTATATGTCAATGATACCTTTCTCAACTCATATCACGCAGACGGTTTTCTTGTATCGAGTCCCACAGGGTCTACGGGGTATTCGATGTCGGCGGGAGGCCCCATAGCGGAACCCTCCTCAAAGCTTCTGATACTTACGCCGATATGCCCGCACTCCATAAATACGAGATCAATGGTGCTTTCACCGGAGGATAAGATAACTGTTATTCCGCGCAATGAAGAACAGCTTGTATCTTGTGACGGAGCAGATGCAACGGAGCTGAAAAGCGGTGATATTCTTACAGTCACCAAATCGAGGACGACCATGAAATTTATAAAGTTCAGAGAAACATCTTTTCTGGATACGCTCAGAGAGCGGATGAGAACAGTCTGAAAGGAACTTTGAAAAGCATGAAGGTCGGAAGACAGGCAAAAATAATAGAGTTAATAGGAAAATATGATATTGAGACCCAGGAGGAGCTTTGCGAAAAACTGAATTCCGAGGGATATGATGTGACGCAGGCCACAGTATCAAGAGACATACGATCTCTTAAACTGACCAAGGTTGCAGGCTCAAACGGACGATCGGTATACAGAACCGTCTCTGCCAATACGGATTTTTCACAGAAATATCTCAATATTCTGAAAAACGGCTATGTTTCAATGGATATGGCACAGAATATTCTGGTGGTAAAGACGGTTTCCGGAATGGCGATGGCCGTGGCTGCCGCAATAGATGCCATGAATTTCAGGGAAGTGGTGGGCTGCATAGCGGGTGATGATACCATTATGATAGCCATACGAACTGTAGACGGCTGTCTTGAGGTAATGAAAAAACTCAGAGCACTGGTAGACTGAAAAGCACAGAAAAAGACAGGGATACGGAGAATTTATGCTTCTTGAGCTGAATGTAAAGGATATAGCACTCATAAAAAAGGCTTCTGTAGAATTTAGCGGCGGCCTTAATATTCTGACCGGAGAGACAGGAACCGGCAAATCCGTCATAATAGATTCGGTGCTGCTTGCTCTGGGCGGAAAAGTTCGGGGCGATATGGTAAGAACCGGCGCAGAATATGCCTACATAGAGCTTATTTTCAGCGTGGATGATGAGACCAGGGCTCAAAAGCTTAAAGAGCTGTCTGTTTTCCCGGATGAAAACGGCGAGATAATAATAAGCCGCCGCATTATGCAAAAGCGTTCCGTAAGCAAGGTCAATGACGAGACAGTTACAATTTCAAGGCTTGCGGAAATTACCTCTTTACTTATTGATATCTACGGACAAAATGAATTTCATACTCTGATGAATAAGTCAAAGCATCTGGAAATACTTGACGAATTCACAGGCGCGGACGGGTTAAGACAAAGAAGCATTGTAAGCGAAAGCTACAGGGAATATAAATCGGCACTCAGGGAACTTGACAGCTTTTCAATGGATGAAAAGGAGAGACTGAGAGAGGAAGATATTCTTTCCTATGAGCTTAATGAGATAGAGAATGCCGCAGTAGGGGAAGGAGAGGAGGAGGAACTCTCACAGCTGTATAAAAAGCTGAATAATGCAAGAAATATACTTGATTATATAGGCAGTGCACACAGGATTCTTGAGGATACAGCGGTTGAAAAGGCCGTGGCGGATGTGGAGTCTGCCATGCGATACGATGAAGAGCTGAAGCAGATATATGATGAGCTTCTGGATGCACAGGCAGTGATTGAATCTGCCGTAAAGGATATAAGCTCCTATGCGGACGGTCTGGATGTGGATGAATATACACTTAAAGAGACTGAGGACAGGCTGGATCTCATAAGAAATCTGAAAGCAAAATACGGGCAGACAACAGAGGATATCAGAAATTATAAGGAAAAAACAGAAAAACGACTCGATGAACTGAAAAATTACGATGATAACAGAAAAAAAGCAGGGAAAATACTCGAAGAAGCCGAGAAAAAGTTAAGAGCAGATTGCGCAGCCTTAAGCAAAATCAGAAGGCAGGGAGCAGAAAAGCTGGGAAGAAATATAACAGCCGAACTAAAGGATTTGGGCTTTGAAAAGGCTGTTGTATCCATGGATGTAAGAGAAAAGGAACCGGGAGAAAACGGATGTGATGAGGTCTGCTTCATGGCAGCACTTAACCCGGGAGAAAGCCTTAAGCCCTTAAACGAGGCAGCCTCAGGAGGTGAGCTTTCAAGGGTCATGCTTGCGATAAAGACCATCCTGGCTCGTACGGATGATATGCCAACTCTTATTTTTGACGAGATAGATACGGGAATAAGCGGAAGAACTGCTCAGAGAGTCGCAGAAAAGATGGATGCCATAGCAGGCTCACATCAGGTCATATGTGTTTCACATCTTCCTCAGATAGCGGCTATGGCCGACACTCATTTTGTTATTAAGAAAGAAGAAGAGGATGGCAGAAATATCACTGAAATAAGCCGTCTGGATGAAAAGGGCGCCTGTGAAGAGCTGGCAAGGCTGCTTGGAGGAGCAAGTATAACAAAAGCTGTCATGGAAAATGCTCTTGAAATGAAAAGACTTGCGGGTGAAGGTAAGAAAAAAAGGAAAAATCAGGTTTAAGGAAATAATTGGTAGATATATGGCGGATTGGATAGTTAGAAATCAGATATTGTTTTGCGTACTTGTCGCATGGGCATCGGCACAGATTATAAAAACTGCTTTATATCTGCATATAGAAGGAGAATTCAGAGCTGAAAGACTCATAGGTTCAGGCGGAATGCCCAGCTCGCATTCCTCAACGGTCTGTGCGCTCACCGTCATGGCACTCTACAGGTACGGGGTGCATTCCTTCGAGTTTGCAGTTTCACTGGTGCTGGCTATAATAGTCATGCATGATGCGATGGGGGTAAGACTGGAGACAGGAAAGCAGGCAAAGGTTATAAATGCAATGCTTATGGAAAATCCCTTAAAATGGAAGGGTGAGATATTTGAACAGCATCTTAAGGAATTCGTCGGGCACACTCCGCTGCAGGTTGTCTGCGGTGCAATTCTGGGTATATCAGTGGGTCTTCTGATGATTGCAGTCATATCAGGTATGTGACATTGACATAAATAATGAAAAACTTCGAATTTGAAAAATTAAAGAAATTTCTCTGGCTGCCTGTTATTTTGCTTGCGGCTCTTTTTTTAAGTTCCTGCAAGGGGCTTGAACTTGAAAATAAAACGGAGCAGGTCGAGGAATATACAAGGGCGCAGGCTATGATAATCATAGCAAATGAGCGCAACAGATATGAAAATGCCTATTCGTCCGCAGTCTGGAAAATTACCGTAGATGATAATGATTCAAGCTTTGACAAGCTTATGATACAGAATGTCAAACAGTACCTTGAAAAAATCAAGCTTTTGTGCATGCTCGCCGAGGAAAGGGGCGTAGTTGTCAATTCTGTTGAAAAGGATCAGATAAGGCAAATGACGGATAAATATATGGAAGAGCTTTCGGACGAGGACATCTCTTACATAGGCTGTGAAAGAGCGGATGTGCAGAAAGTGTATACGGATTATTTTACGGCTGACAAGCTTATAAGGAGCATAACTGCCAATGTTGACTCAGAGCTCAGCGATTCGGAAGCGAAGGTTATAAAAATCGAACAGATAGCTGTTTCCGATGAAAAAAAGGCAAAAGCCATACTTAAGAGAATAAAAATTGACGGAATCAGCTTTGGTTCAATGGCAAGCCGTTACTCAGAGTCAGACACGATAGAAAGAACGCTTTTAAAAAGCGACGGCAGCGAAGATCTCATAACGAAAACGGCCTTTTCGATGGAACAGGGACAGGTGTCCAATATCCTGTGTGTCAATGACATGTATTATATTATTCAATGTGCTGACGGATATGCAGAGGAGGAAACCAGAGAGAGAAAGGACAGACTTGAAAAGGCGATGAACAGCCGTGCCGTGGCGGATATACTTGAGCCTTATCAGAACGAACATAAAATACAGTTTATGAACAGATTCTGGAATGCGCTGAGCTTTGATGATGAAACAGGTTCTACTGTGGAATCTTTCTTCGACATCTATGCTCAGTTTACATAATTTTTTTTTTAGAAAGAGGAGATGATAAATATGTCAGATTTTGACAAGAGAGGCACACTGAACATTGACAGTGAAAACATGTTCCCGATAATAAAGAAATGGCTTTATCAGGATCACGATATTTTTTACAGAGAGCTCATTTCTAACGGCTGCGACGCTGTAACAAAGCTTAAAAAGCTGTCACTTATAGGCGAATATACGGCGCCTGAGGATGAAAAATACAGAATAAATGTAACGGTAGATCCCGATGCGCAGACCATAAGCTTTGAGGATAACGGACTGGGAATGACAGCCGATGAGGTGGATTCATATATTAACCAGGTGGCATTTTCCGGTGCAACGGATTTTCTCAAAACCTATAAGGATAAGGCCAGCGAGGATCAGATAATCGGACATTTCGGGCTGGGCTTTTATTCAGCTTTCATGGTTGCGGACAGGGTGACTATCGATACGCTTTCCTATAAGGAGGGCGCTGAGCCCGTGCTCTGGGTTTCCGAAAACGGCTGTGATTTTGAAATGAAGGAAGGCGGAAGAACCACACACGGAACACTTATAACACTGCACATCACGGAAGATGAGCTGAAATTCTGCAATGAGTATCAGGCGAAAGAGGTTATAGAGAAGTATTGCTCCTTCATGCCGGTGGAAATATATCTTACAGATGCGGCGAAGCAGAGAAAGGAAGAAAAGCCTGTCGAGCCGAAGCCTGTAAACGACACGCATACGCTTTGGAACGAAAGCCCGTCATCAGTAACACCGGAGCAGTATAAGGAATTCTATACAAAGGTATTCCGTGATTATAAGGAGCCGCTCTTCTGGATACATCTTAACATGGATTATCCCTTTAACTTAAAAGGTATCCTTTATTTTCCAAAGGTTGGCAATACCTATGACAGTATAGAGGGCACTATAAAGCTCTACAACAATCAGGTGTTCATAGCTGACAATATCAGGGAGGTAATCCCGGAGTATCTGCTTCTGCTTAAGGGCGTGATTGATTGTCCTGATCTTCCGCTTAATGTTTCAAGATCTGCGCTGCAGAATGACGGCTTCGTGAAGAAAATATCGGATTATATCACGAAAAAGGTATCAGATAAGCTTACCGGAATGTTTAAAACAGACCGTGAAAACTATGAGAAATACTGGGATGATATAAGCCCGTTTATCAAGTATGGCTGCATAAAGGACGATAAATTCGGGGATAAGCTTAAGGATGCCATAGTCTTTAAGGATTTAAACGGCAAATATCTGACTGCAGATGAATATATCGGAGAGACAAAGACAGATGCTGCCGATACAGATGCTTCAAAGGTCAATGCAGATGCCGCTGCAGACAGTACCGTGGAGGAGACTGCAGATACAGCCCCGGATAACGAAACTGCAAAGGCTCATATATTCTATGTGA
Source organism: Lachnospiraceae bacterium (assembly GCA_963598245.1). Classification (GTDB taxonomy): domain Bacteria; phylum Bacillota; class Clostridia; order Lachnospirales; family Lachnospiraceae; genus Avilachnospira. Next base: position 75,935 of record CAVBSU010000002.1, read on the forward strand.
CAAATGAAAAAGAGCAGAGTCAGTATATCCGAATGTTTAAGGCGGCAGGACAGAATGCGGTGCTTTTGACCTATCCTGTGGATACGCCGTTTATATCCTTCCTTGAGATGAAGAAGGAAGATATAAGCTTTGTAAGAATAGATGCTGATCTTACGGAAGACTTCAAGGACGGCGCAGAGCTTAAGGAAGATGAAAAAAAGAGCAACGATAAGCTTATAGAGCTGTTCAGAGATGTCTTAGGCGATAAAGAGCTGGATGTAAAGGTAGAAAAGCTCAGGGATGAGAGCGTAGCCTCACTTATGACCATGTCTGAGGAGGGACGCCGCATGCAGGAGATGATGAAGATGTATGCTGCGTACGGAATGGATATGGGAGCAAATGACGATGCACAGACACTGGTATTAAACAGCACGAATAAGCTCGTAAAGAAGCTTATTGAGGAAAATGACAACGGAGAGGTTTCAGAACTCGGAAAACAGATAGTCATGCAGCTTTATGACATGGCACTGCTTTCCAGAGGCAGCCTTAATGATGAGCGAATGGCAGGATTTATAAAAAGGAGCCAGGAGCTCATGCTTAAGCTTGAAAAATAATGATGCCGGATAAAAATAAGGAGATATGAAATGGCTAAGGATAAGGAAAAATCGGAAGGACAAAGGCTTGCTGACGAGCTTTCGTTTCAGTTTAAGCATATCGGAGAGCTGAAGCCGGAAGACATTGACAAAAGCATGGAGTTCTGCGAAGGCTATAAAAGCTTTATGGACAGCTCCAAGACAGAGCGTGAGTGCGTCATGACTCTTAAAAAAATGGCAAAATCGGAAGGCTATAAGCTTTTTGATGCAGAAAAGAAATATAAGGCAGGCGACAGGATTTATTATGTAAACCGCAAGAAAAATGTGATACTTGTGACCATAGGAAAAGAGCCGCTGGATGCCGGAATCAAATTTAACATTGCCCATATAGACAGCCCGAGACTGGATTTGAAGCCGAACCCGCTTTATGAGAATACGGAAATAGCATACTTTAAGACTCATTATTACGGCGGCATCAGAAAATACCAGTGGGGCACGATACCTTTAGCTATGCACGGAGTGGTATTCCTTAAGGACGGCACTGAGAAAATCATATCCATAGGTGAAAACGATGACGAGCCGAAATTTGTTGTTTCCGATCTGCTTCCGCATCTTTCGGCCCAGCAGAACAAGCGCCCGTTAAATGAGGGCCTAAAGGGCGAGGAGCTTAATATCATAGTCGGAAATATCCCCTATCATGACCCGGATGTCACTGAACCATATAAGCTCACGGCACTTAAGCTTTTAAATGAAATGTACGGCATGACGGAAAAGGACTTTACAAGAGCGGAAATAGAAATGGTACCGGCTGTAAAATCAACAGATATAGGACTTGATCGTTCACTGGTGGGAGCTTACGGACAGGATGATAAGGTGTGCGCCTATGCAGCTGTCAGAGCGGCCTTTGAGATAACGAAGCCTGAGCTTACTACGGTTACTGTCTTTACAGACAAGGAAGAAATAGGTTCACAGGGCAATACCGGCATGGCTTCCAGAGCGCTGGATCATTTTGTTGAGGATCTCTGTGACTGCTTTGGTGTAAAGGCACGCAATGTTTACAGGAATTCGTTCTGTCTTTCTTCGGATGTAAATGCCGCATATGACCCGACCTTTGCCGATGTATTTGAAAAAAACAATTCAAGCTTTTTAGGCCACGGCCCTGTGCTTACAAAATATACCGGTGCGAGAGGAAAATCCGGTTCCAATGATGCCTCAGCCGAAACCATGGCCAGGGTCATCTCCTGTATGGAAAAGGAAGGCGTAATCTGGCAGATAGGTGAGCTTGGAAAGGTGGATGAAGGCGGCGGCGGAACTATTGCACTGTTTATGGGTGATAATAATGTAGATACCGTAGATTTGGGAGTGCCGGTTATGGCAATGCATGCGCCTTTTGAAATCACATCAAAGCTGGACATTTATCACACCTATAAGGCA
>CAVBSU010000002.1:78065-81657 GCA_963598245.1 Lachnospiraceae bacterium
CTTCTACAGATAAAGCTGTATGGGAAACGAAAAAAAAACAAAGTATAATGACATGATGCTTATCGGAGGGCTGCTTATCGCAGCCCTTGCTGCTTTTTTATATTTGAAGGTAATAAAGCCGCATATGGCAGGAACTGCAGGCGGCAGGCTTATACTGGAGATAAGCGAGGATAATAATATTCTCTACAGCGAGGCTCTTAATGAAATAAAAGCTCCCTTCAGCTTTAATGTGGATTGCACCGGCGGCGGTCATAATACCTTTGAAGTAAAAAAAATGCCGGACGGAAGCATTGGCGTAAGCTGCACTGAGGCAGACTGTCCGGATAAAATATGCGTAGAGACAGGAACCATCGCGCTCTCAGATGAAATGATAGTCTGTCTTCCGCACAAGGTGGTTGCAAGGCTGTATGCACCGGCAGGCTAAGTACATAAATGCGGGTCAAAGCCGGGCATTCAGCATTTCAGTAAACAGATACAGACTGGGGTTGAAATTTTCGGGATTCCACACGGCATCAATATGAAGCTGACGGAAGAATAAGTAAAACCCGTGCTGCGGTCGCCATGGTGACTGTGAAACAAAACACTTGACCATTTCAGCCGATTATTATAAAATGAAATCCGTGCGTTGTTTGGCACATATTCGATTGCAGAAATACCCAAGTGGTCGAAGGGGCTCGCCTGGAAAGTGAGTAGGTCGTTAATAGCGGCGCGAGGGTTCAAATCCCTCTTTCTGCGTAGTAAGGGGCGTTTATCGCCCCTTAACTTTTATGGCATGCTGCGGACACATTTCCTGACAGCAGTAGCATCTTATGCATTTTTTATAATCATAGACCGGAATCTCGGTTTTTCCGTTCTTAAAGCTTACAGCCTTTCCCAGAACAGGACAGTGTGAAACACAAATACCGCATTTTATGCACAGACTCTTATCAATGTAAGGCTTTCTCGTAAAGCCGGTAAGTACAGAAAGAGCTCTGCTGAACATGCTTTTCATAACCTTTTCGCGGTCTGCATTAAAATCAGGTTTTCCAAAATGCTTAAAAGCCTCCTCCATTGAGTATGGCAAAGCCTTATATATTATATTTTCTCCGCCATAATCATAATCTGTATCGATAAACTCCAAATCAATCAGTGACTCATCCATATTTCCTATGCCCATATTTGCACCCTGCACATTTGTCGGAACAGTTTTCGGATCAAGGTCTATAAGCCTGCAAAAAACGGTGTCTAATGCCACCGGATCGGCTGAAATCATAATAAGATTCATCTTTACAGGATCGCCTGAACCCGGTCCGTTTCCCTCCATAGCCACAATTCCGTCCATGATGTTCAGTCTCGGAGACTTGAATCTGTGGATATCACAAAGCAGTCTTGCAAACGCCGTTGCGTTGGGAAAGCTTACATGACCTGCCGCCTTATGCATGCCGCAGATATATCCGTAAACATTTTTGACGGCTCCGGTTATCCTTTCAAGGGCATGAGTTTTCATTTTGCAAAGACTTATTACAGCATCAGCCTCAGTTATGCCCTTTGTAAAATAAAAGCTTTTTGCAGTCATACTGTCAGGAACCGGAGTGAGTATTTCCGTCTGCATATCTGCCTCTTTTATGGCGTATTTTGCAGCATATTTATTGAGATTAAGCTTTTCTGCGGCAGCTTTCATACTGCCGTGTCCCGGGGAATCACCATAGCTTACATAAGCATAACCATGCTCGAAAAGCAGCCTGAATACAGCGGCTATAACAGCAGGATGAGTTGTTATGGCTTTGTCTTCTTCTGCAGGAACAAGAAAATTGGGCTTAATAAGAATTTTCTCATCCTTCCTTACAAGGCTTTCTATGCCGCCAAGTGCCTCTATGCCTGACCTTATTGCGGCATAAACATGAGCCTCTTCATAATCCCTGCAGGAAATCAAAATAACTTTGGAATGCTTTATATTATCTTCCTTTTTCATATCAAAAATACCCCGGAATCTCCAATCTTAATCACTGCCGAATATCGCTGTGAGAAGACATCCGCTTATTATGAAAAGATCAGAAATATTAAAAACTATATTGCTTACGAAGAGCCCTGCTCTTTTACCAAAAAAACCGGCAACGAGCTTTCCGGCAATGGGAAAGCTTACATAGTCAACTACATAGCCACGGGTAAGTCTGTCATAGGCATTTGACCAGGCACCGCCTAAAAGAAGCGAAAATGCAGTCTTAAAGCGGGAGCTTCGCCCTGTAATGAGGCTTATAAGAAAAACCGCGGTAAGCAGTATGCAAAGACTTAAGGAAATAAAAACAACATCGTCAGGTCTTTTTTCTCCGACATTAAGCATTGCCCCTCTGTTATGATAAAGCTTAAGCCTCAGCTTATTTTTAAATACGGGAATCTCAGAGCCCGGTATAAGTGAATGCTCTGCTTTGTTTTTCAGGAACAGATCACCAAAAAACACTGCGAACATACTTAGGATATGTCTCATAAATACCTCCCTTTACTGAAAATATACAGCATTTTTCGTAATAAAAAAACTCCAAAATGATCATGAAATCATCCTGGAGAATGAAGTAGCGGAAGGGAGATTCGAACTCTCGACACTACGGGTATGAACCGTATGCTCTAGCCAACTGAGCTATTCCGCCATATGATATCTGAAAAAAGATGGGACCTATAGGGCTCGAACCTATGACCCTCTGCTTGTAAGGCAGATGCTCTCCCAGCTGAGCTAAGATCCCATTGCTTAAACAGAACATCGCTATCATACAAAAAAAATCAGTTTATGTCAATATGCTTTTTCAAACTTTGTACCGGGTCTGACATTGTGGTCAAGGAATGCCGTAGTTATCGCCGCAAGCTCTGCCGCAGTCTCCGTCATGCCGTTAGAAAACCAGTATTGGATAAGGCTTAAACATCCGCCGACGATAAAGGCATAATAGGCATCAAAATGTTCAAATTCCTCCTGAAGAGCAGCTTTCCAATCGCTTAAGCATTTATCACGAAGCAGCTTTTTAAGCTTATTAAGGAACTTGATATCACCATTTTCGGAAATAAGTATACGCACCATGTCAGCATTGGCAGCCGTAAGCTTGTAAAGCTCGGTAAAAAGTCTGGTACGCTCATTTTTAAAGCTGCTGTCGGAAAAACGGTCAAGAGTTTCCTTAAGCTCATCCAAAAGGTCATCCTCAGACTGTGAAAGAAGATCTGAAACATCACTGTAATGAAGATAAAAGGTGCCTCTGTTTATATCAGCAAGATCCGTAAGCTCCTTAACGGATATGGAGTTTATATTCTTCTGGAGCATAAGAGTTGTGAGGGCATGCTTCAGAGCGGTACGAGTCTTTCGCACCCGTCGATCCTTGCTGTCAGCCTTAACAGCCTCTTTACTGTAAGTATTTATGGCGGCATTGTGAGTCTCCAATTTTTCACTGTAATCTGATATCGTCATTTCGTCCTTTCCTGCTGCCTGTGACAAAAAGAGCTTTTTCGGCATCACAAAAATAAGTAAACAGGCATGCAGTCTGCTCCTGCATTCGTCAACACTTTCAGAGTGAGGTTATTTGAAAATTTAAATGCACGTTGATATCGTGCAGTTACAATTACAACGATTTAC
>CAVBSU010000003.1:0-50892 GCA_963598245.1 Lachnospiraceae bacterium
AGCCTTGAAAAATAAGGACATTTCGAGGCTGGATTTCATAGAGTACGGCCTCAAGAAAGCCCGTAAGGCTCCGCAGTTCTCAAAGAGATGAGCTTCAAACAGAATACAAAGAGAACACAAAACCCTTGGAAATCCGATATTTCAAGGGTTTTCTTATGTTTGGGATTCATAAAGAATTGGTGTGAAAAAGGAGCGACCCCAAAAGGTCACTCCACCTCGCACTTAGGACAAAACCGTCAGAACTTCCATGTCAGTGTGCCGCGATTGGTTCAGGCTGTATGAAGCGTGAGTCCTTTGTAAGAGCCCTCGCTGCATTGCTTAAAAGCGGAAGCTTTACTCCGGCAGGGTTTATGATTATGCCGTCAATTTTGGAACCGTCGGGAAGCATTGTGTCAACGATGGTTCTGTATTTAAAGCCCTTATAGGGAATTTTCTGGTTTGCAGAAGAACGAAAGGCCTTTTTAAGCTCGTTCATATCAGTAAAGAGAGGCAGCATAAGCTTTCCCGCCTTATCCTTTAAAAGCGCAGGCGCGAAGCGTTCGCCCCCGGAAGCTTTTTTATCGCTGTCAATGTTTCCGGCAGCGTAAGGCTTGACAGAATTATCGTCTGTATCATTCACCTTTGTAAACGCAATATAGAAGTCGGCATTTGCTATATTGGCAAGCACCTCAGTCTGAATACGCTGAAAGTTTTCTCTGTCAGCCTTTATATGTTCCTCGCCCTGGCAGAGCTCCTGAACAAGATAAATCATGCTTATTTGTGCCGAGGTGTTCATAAGGAACGGATGGCCCTTGGCATCCCTGGCGTCAGCGTTCATGCGAACCATATTGTCGGTCTCTACCAGAACAGTCTCATCGCCGTCATAAAATCTGACAGCGTCTATACCATAGTAAAGCATGTCGGTAAGCATGGCCTGAAAGGCTTCCTTTTTAATCTTCATGGGCGCGACAGGATGTCCGTTCGCGGATAAGCTTTCGGCCTTTTTTTTGGCAGTGGATTCATCAAAGTACAGTGATGCATAGTCCAGCATGGTGTCAGCAGTATCACAGCAGACATAAGGAACAAAAGAGCTCCTGTTATAAATCATATAAACAAATTCCTGTGAGGAAAGCTTATCAAGTGCATCCTTTATATTCATAAAAAGCCTCTCAATCTGATTATTACAGCCTGCTTTACAGGAGCAGGCATTCTTATTGCAGAGATATGCAACACCTTAGGAGTATAGCATAAAAATGAGGCGCAGAGAAAAAAATATCGTGAAACTCCGGTGGCGGTCGTTATGATAGATAACATTTTTTATAATATTCAGATAAATCAACCATGATTTTATTTGTCAAGCAGTGGCTAATGTGTTATTTATGTATAGATAAAAGATAACGAAAAAATGATACATTTGATTTGCTGTGGTTTTGAAAGAAAGACTAATCATGAACTACACAGATATGACTTTGAAGGAGGAAAAACAGATGGGCGTGGCATCATTGTTTCTTGGGATTTTTGCGTTGCTGGTCAGTATTTTGACCAGATTCTTCGGTTGCCTTGGGGTCATATTGGCGATTATGGGAATTATATTTGGTGCAATCGGACGAAAAAGGGCTGGAAAGCATAAGCTTGCAACTGCGGGCATGGTGTACTCAATCATCAGTCTGATTCTTGGCGTGATAATAATATATCTTGCATGGTATGTGTGATTTTTATTTGTGGCACAGAACAGAAATTCAAAGTGATAAAAAGACTTTTAAACATAAAAATAAAACATAACAACCATTACTCAGAGTAATAAAAACGGATAAAATCTCATCAGACGACAACAGCACCTGTAAAAAACTTGACACATCAGGCTTTCAAATTTATAATCCCGCATAGATAACGCGTGGACGCAGAATAGTAGACAGAAATGGGCCTTTAGAGAAGTGCCGGTTGCTGCAAGGCATCAGGACAGGACTGTTGAACTCACTGCCGAGCGGATATGCTGAACTCACAGTAGGTGTATACGGGAGCTCCCGTCACAGAGCAGGGATATGCTAGTATCCTGTGAGGGTATTCCCGTATTGGGAATAAAGAAGAGTGGTACCGCGGAAGATAATGCCTTTCGTCTCTTCTGTCTTATGACAGCAGGGGCGGAGGGCTTTTTGTTATACCGGCGAGCAGAATTCGGAAATTCCGGGGCTCTTCCTGCGGGAGCATAAAGCGACAGGCAATCTGTGGTAAAATATGAAAGCAGCAAAGTCAGGAAAAGGATAAGAAGGAGAATAAAGAGATGATGAACTATAAGAAGTACAGACCATATCCGACGATGGATATGCCGGAAAGAAAGTGGCCGAATAAGGTCATCACACACGCGCCAATCTGGTGCAGCGTAGATCTCCGTGACGGAAATCAGGCACTGGAGATCCCCATGAGTCTTGAAGAAAAAATCGAGTTTTTCAAGTTCCTCTTAAAAACAGGCTTTAAGGAAATAGAGATAGGATTTCCGGCAGCAAGCGACACCGAATTTGCATTCACACGCTATCTTATAGAGAATAACCTCATACCGGATGATGTAACTATTCAGGTGCTTACACAGTCCAGACCTCACATAATAAAGAAGACCTTCGAGGCACTTAAGGAAGCCAAAAATGCCATAGTTCATTTATATAACTCAACCTCTACGCTTCAGAGAGATGTTGTCTTTCATAATTCCATGGAGGCGACCATTGAACTTGCAGTTTCGGGAGCAAAGCTTGTAGCGGAATATGCGAAGGCGCAGCCGGAAACAAACTTCAGGTTTGAGTACTCGCCGGAGAGCTTTACAGGCACCGAAATGCCCTTTGCGGTAGAAATATGCAACGCAGTTCTGGACATATGGCAGCCAACGCCTGAAAACAAAATAATCATCAACCTTCCGTCCACAGTTGAAATGGCTACTGCCAATGTCTATGCAGACCAGATTGAGTACTGCTGCGAGAAACTTAAGTACAGAGAGAATGTGATAGTTTCACTCCATGCACATAACGACAGAGGCTGTGCTGTTGCTGCAACAGAGCTTGCGATAATGGCAGGCGCAGACAGAGTTGAGGGAACCATCTTCGGAAACGGAGAAAGAACGGGAAATACTGACATTGCCTGCGTTGCACTTAACATCTTCTCTCAGGGCATGGATCCGGAGCTTGATTTCAGCCATATCGACGAGGCAGTCGAGATATTCGAGAGATCTACACGCATGTATGTTCCGCCGAGACATCCCTATGCAGGCTCACTGGTTTATACAGCCTTCTCAGGCTCGCATCAGGACGCTATAAGAAAGGGCATGGAGGCAATGAAATCGCATCTTGACAGATGGGAAGTTCCTTATCTTGCTATAGATCCCAAGGATGTCGGAAGAAGCTACGATCCTATTGTGCGCATAAACAGCCAGTCCGGAAAGGGCGGCGTAGCCTTTGTTTTGGAGCAGAACTTCGGTCTTTATCTGCCAAAGGCAATGCAGCAGAATTTAAGCTATGTCATCACCGGCATTTCAGACAGAAAGCACAGAGACCTTACGCCTGATGATATAAGGGGAATTTTTGAAGCTGAGTATGTAAATATCACAGAGCCGCTTCAGCTCATTTACTACAGGCAGTCTACGGTGGACAGTGTGGTGAAAAACAGCACCGATATGAAGTTCATGGGTGAGAATATAACTGTAGAGGGTGAAGGAAACGGTGTTATAGACGCCTTCTGTCACGCATTGGAGCAGAAGTTCGAACTTAAGCTTGAGGTGGTAAATTACAGCGAGCATTCAATGGAATACGGCACAAAGGCGCGTGCCGTCTCATACATTCAGATAATGGTAAACGGCGAGGAATATTTCGGAGCCGGTACAAGCAGTGATATCACAAAGTCGTCTTACCGGGGAATCGTAAGCGCAATAAATAAATATTTCAGAGATCACGCTGACAGGTCTTAAGGGGAAAGCAGACATTGACATAAGCAGTAAGAAGGAGGAAAACATCATGGGCATGACAATGACACAGAAAATCATAGCCTCACACGCCGGGCTGGACCAGGCAAGAGCCGGACAGCTTGTGGAGGCAAAGCTTGACATAGTAATGGGCAATGACATCACAACGGCAGTTGCTCTTAAGGAATTTGAAAAAACGGGCGCAAAGGGCGTTTTTGACAAGGATAAGGTTGTTATAGTTTTAGACCACTTTACGCCTAACAAGGATATAAAGGCGGCAGAACAGTGCAAGGCATGCCGTAATTTCGCCTATGACATGGATGTAAAGCACTTTTACGATGTAGGCGAGGTCGGAATTGAGCATGCACTGCTTCCGGAAAAGGGCATAGTTTCCGCAGGTCAGATTATCATAGGAGCTGACTCACATACATGCACTTACGGAGCGCTGGGAGCATTCTCAACGGGCGTAGGCTCTACAGATATGGCTATCGGCATGGCTACGGGAAAGGCATGGTTCAAGGTTCCGTCAGCTATAAGGTTCATTCTTACCGGAAAGCCTGCAAAATGGGTCAGCGGAAAGGATATAATCCTCCACATTATAGGAATGATCGGAGTGGACGGTGCGCTCTATAAGTCCATGGAATTCGTCGGCGACGGCATCAGCTACCTTTCTATGGATGACCGCTTCTCCATGGCAAATATGGCTATCGAGGCAGGTGCCAAAAACGGTATATTCCCGGCCGATGAGAAAGCTGTAGAATACTGCAGAGAGCATGGCGCAAAGGAGCCTGTGATTTTTGAGGCTGACCCGGATGCAGAGTATGAGGAGACTGTCACCATAGACCTTTCACAGCTTAAGCCTACAGTTTCTTATCCGCATCTTCCGGAGAACACAAAGACCATAGATGAGGCCAAAAAGGATCATGTGGTCATAGATCAGGCAGTAATAGGTTCCTGCACCAACGGACGCATTTCAGATATGAAGATTGCTGCCGATATACTCAGAGGAAAGCATGTCCATAAGGGTGTGCGCACGATAATCATTCCGGCAACACAGGAAATCTATTTGGAGTGCATAAAGCGCGGTTATGTTGAGGACTTTATAAAGGCAGGTGCAGTATTCAGTGTTCCTACCTGCGGACCGTGCCTCGGTGGATACATGGGTATTCTTGCTTCCGGAGAAAAGTGTGTATCAACCACCAACAGAAACTTTGTAGGCCGCATGGGAGCAAAGGATTCGGAGCTTTATCTTGCAAGCCCGGCAGTGGCAGCAGCATCCGCGATTGCCGGATTTATATGCAGTCCTGAGGATATCTAAATTTGGAGGAAAACAATGAATACAGAGGGTAAGGTTTTTAAGTACGGTGACAATGTAGACACAGATGTTATCATTCCTGCAAGATATCTTAATGTCTCAAGCGGGGAGGAGCTTGCAAAATACTGCATGATAGATATTGACGAAAATTTTGCGGGCAATGTTAAAAAGGGCGATATCATAGTCGCAGGCAAAAACTTCGGATGCGGCTCATCCAGAGAGCATGCACCGCTTGCCATAAAGTGCGCGGGAGTGGGCTGCGTAATAGCGCCGTCCTTTGCAAGAATATTCTACAGAAACGCCATAAACATAGGAATGCCTATCATGGAATGTGAAAAGGCGGCAGCCGAGATAAATGCAGGAGATGAGGTCTGCGTAGATTTTACAACAGGCGTTATTACGGATAAAACCACAGGAAAAACCTATCAGGCAGAGCCATTCCCGGAATTTATGCAGAAAATCATAGATCAGGGCGGACTTGTAAAGTATGTTTCAAATCAGTTAGAGGGAAAGTCAGTTTAAAAAATGACACCATATGCGTAAAGGCACCGGCAAATGCCAAAGACGGATGAGCAGGAAAAGTTTGCCGAGAGGAAGAAATGGAGAAGGTATGGGAGTATATAATTTTGCCGTTATAAGGGGCGACGGTATCGGTCCGGATATCGTTGATGAGGAAATTAAAATTTTAAACAGGGTGGCTGAAAAATTCGGACATACATTTAATTATAAAGAGGCGCTTTTAGGCGGAGCGGCCATAGATGCCGCAGGAGAGCCGTGCCCGGACGAAACCATTGATGTGTGTAAAAAAAGCGATGCGGTGATTTTCGGCTCCGTCGGAGGCCCGAAGTGGGATGCGCTTCCCGATGAAAAAAGACCTGAAAAGGGACTTCTTAAAATACGCGCGGCACTCGGACTCTATGCCAATCTGCGTCCTGCGATAATTCACAGGGCACTTGCCTCATCCAGTCCCATAAAGCATGAAATAATAGGAGACAGTCTGGACATACTTATAGTAAGAGAGCTTACCGGAGGTATTTATTTCGGAGAAAGAGGCACCCGTACGGGTAAGTATGGCGAGGAAGCCTATGATGTGGAAAATTATAGTGAATTCGAAATAAAACGCATTTCCAAGCTTGCTTTCGAGTCTGCCATGAAAAGACACAGAAAAGTTACCTGTGTAGACAAGGCAAATGTTCTTCTTACCTCCAAGCTCTGGAGGAAGGTTGTGACAGAGATGTCGAAAGACTACCCGGAGGTTGAGCTTGATTTCATGTATGTGGACAATGCCGCCATGCAGCTTATAAGAAACCCGAGACAGTTCGATGTTATCCTGACCTCAAATATCTTCGGAGATATCCTTTCGGATGAGGCAAGCCAGATAACAGGGTCCATAGGCATGCTCCCGTCAGCCAGCCTCTCGGACGGTGCCTTCGGACTGTACGAGCCGATACACGGATCCGCACCGGATATCGCAGGCATGAATCTGGCAAACCCCATAGCGACTGTTTTGAGCGGTGCAATGATGTTAAGATATTCACTGGGGCTTGAAGAGGAGGCAAAGGCTATAGAGGATGCAGTAGAAAAGGTGCTTAATAAAAACATACGCACTGGAGATATTGCCGATGAAAATTCAACAAGAGTCGGAACAAGAGAAATGGGTCAGGCGATAGCAGACGAGATTTGAAAAATACGGTATTACTGAAATTTACTGAAAATCGGGGCGGCAGATGTCACCCTGATTTTGCATTTTTTTGACACCAGCACAGTACTTTACAAAGATTTTACATAGACTTTACTCTAAAAGCGTTGACGAATGCAAGAGCAGACTGCATGCTTGCATGCAAGGATGCTATTGAATTTGGCAACCTGCCATGTATGAGTAAGTAGCGCGACAGCGCGGATTACGAATACATGCAGGATTGCGGGAGCGCGTAAGCGCGAAGCAATCCGCACTTTTATGATATATGGTGCCTGCAAAAACGCTGGCATGGTTGTTTACTTTAAGGGTGTTGACGAATGTAAAAGCAGACTGCATGCTTGCATGCAGGGATAATTTTACATTTGGCGCCTGCCATGTATGAGCCTGCAGGGCGATAGCCCGTAAGCGCGAAGCAATCAGTACTTTTATGATTAGTATGAGGGAAATTTATGGATATTTTTGACTTTTTAAATCTTGTCGGCGGACTGTCATTATTCCTGTTCGGAATGAATATAATGGGACAGGCTTTGGAAAGACGGGCAGGAAATTCTCTTAAGATGCTGGTAGAAAAAATCACTACCAATAAGCTGGCGGGACTTCTTACGGGCCTTGCCGTAACGGCGGTAATACAGAGCTCTTCGGCCACCACCGTTATGGTAGTAGGCTTTGTAAACTCGGGCATAATGACGCTGAAGCAGTCTATCAATGTCATTATGGGAGCTAATATCGGAACCACCGTGACGGCATGGATCTTAAGCCTTGCCGGAATAGAAAGCACCAATTTATTTCTGACACTGCTGAAACCCGAATCCTTTACTCCGGTGCTGGCTCTCATAGGCATCATCTACTACATATTCTGCAAAAATGAGAAAAAAAAGGACACAGGCATGATAATGCTTGGATTTGCAGTGCTCATGTACGGTATGGATGCCATGTCGTCTGCCGTGTCGGGACTTAGTGAGGTTCCGCAGTTTGCCCATATATTCCTGCTATTTAAAAATCCGGTTCTCGGCGTATTGGCAGGAGCCATACTTACTGCCATTATCCAGTCATCATCAGCCTCGGTCGGCATTCTTCAGGCACTTGCAACAACCGGGCAGGTCAGCTACGGCGCGGCAGTACCGATTATAATGGGGCAGAATATCGGAACCTGCATTACGGCAATACTTTCGTCCTTCGGAACAAATAAGAATGCAAAAAGAGCAGCATTTGTACATCTTTCCTTTAATGTGGTGGGAACTGTTGTATGGCTGAGCTGCTTTTGCATAATAAAGGCAGTGCTTTCACCCGCGATTTTAGATGAAAGCGCCAGCATGTTCGGAATAGCTGTAGCGCATTCACTTTTTAACTGCCTCTGTGTGATTCTTTTGTTTCCACTTTCGGGACTTCTGGAAAAGCTTGTTTATATTATTGTTCCGGAAACAGATGAGCCGGATACAATCACCAAGCTTGATGACAGGCTTCTTTCCGCGCCAAGCCTTGCGCTGGAGCTTTGCAGAGAACAGCTTGTAAAAATGTCAGGATATTCCTTTACGGCAATGAAGGACGGACTTTACTGTCTGCACAGCTATGACAGCGAAAGAATAGCCGAGATTAAAAAGCTTGAAAATAAAACCGACCAGTATGAGGATCTTCTTTATAATTATCTTATCAAGCTCAGCTCAAAGCAGATAAATGAGGATGATTCCGCCACTGCGGCTGAGTATCTCAAGCTAATAGGAGACTTTGAACGCATAGCCGATCACGGGCTTAACATGGCGGAAACCGCTGAGGAAATAAGGGACAAAAAGCTCAGCTTTTCTCTGGATGCAAACCGTGATCTTAAGGTTCTGTATGATGCTGTTGCGGAGATTATGGCTCTTACGGACAAAGCTTTCACGGAAAACGATATAAATGCTGCATTTAATGTAGAACCGCTTGAGGAAAACATTGACATATTAAAGGAAGAAATAAGGACGAGACATATAGCAAGGCTTCAGAGAGGAAGCTGCTCGGTTGCGGCAGGCTTCGTGCTCAATGACATACTCACAAATCTGGAAAGAGTTGCGGATCACTGCTCAAATGTGGCAGTATGTATAATAGAAAGCCGTGATAACAAGCTGGATATGCATGAGGCCTTAAGGGAAATGCGTGCAGACGATGAAGGCTTCCGCGAAAAATTCAGGGAATACGGCAGAAAATACAGACTTTTCGGAGAATAAAAATGAAGACAATAGGAGTTGTGGATATCGGCTCAAACAGTATAAGACTTTCTATATACAGGGGCGATGCTGTCAGCACAAAGCTTCTGTTAAATAAAAAGAAGATGACAGGATTGGCGCAGTATGTTGTAAACGGAGCCATGACACGGGAAGGAATAAAGGAGGCTGTTTCGGCGGTCAGATCCTTTAAGCAGCTGTTAAACAATCTCGATGTAAGAGAAATGCATATATTGGCTACGGCATCCTTAAGAAATGTCAGTAATTCCTGTATAGCCGCAAAGGCCATAGAGGAGGCTGTCGGGACCAGGGTCGATATCATATCCGGAGAAGAGGAGGGAGAGCTGTCCTTTTACGGAGCCATGCAGAATGTTGACATGGAGGACGGTATGCTCATAGACCTTGGCGGAGGATCAACGGAGATAGTACATTTCTTCGGTTCGGTAATTGAGGAATCCTACAGCATTCCGCTGGGCTCGCTTTCACTCTATAAGCTTTCTGTGGAAGATATTTTTCCGACGGAAAGAGAGCTTAAGCAGATGAAGGCTCTGGTTAAGGAACAGCTTAAGCTTAACGAAAATGATTTTTCCTGTGTTGAAGACATTTGCGGCGTGGGCGGCACAATAAGAGCAGTTTGCAGGCTCGTAAACGAATATTATGAAAAACCGGATGAATACAGGGAATTTTCCTTTGCTGAACTTAATGCCATTTATGATATAATCAGAAAAGACAGTGACGAAAGAAGAAAGCTGCTCTTACAGGTTGTGCCGGATCGACTGCATACCATACTGCCGGGCATGGTGATATTAAGAACCATAATGAAAACCTTTAAAAGTAAAAGAGTCGCAGTCAGCGCAGCCGGTGTAAGAGAGGGCTATCTTTTGAAAAAGATTTTTGCTTCGGAGGACAGATAAGTGCTGGAGGACGAAAAGTACATTTATACTCAGAATCGAGAGCTTTCGTGGCTTAAGTTTAACCATCGCGTGCTTGAGGAGGCGTCGGACATATCCGTACCGCTTCTTGAAAGGCTTAAATTCGTGGAGATTTTTACCAATAATCTCGACGAATTTTTTATGGTTCGCGTGGGTTCTCTTAAGGATATGACGCTTCTCAGCGAAAGGCATATAGATAATAAATGCGGCATGACCCCGGAAGAACAGCTCAGAGAGGTCTTCAAGGCCTGTGTTCCGCTCTATAAGGAAAGGGATCTTATTTATGAAGAGGCGGAGTGCCAGCTTCGCTCATGTAATGTATGCCGTCTTAAGCTGGAGGAGCTTATGCCAAGGCAGATGGATACTGTAAGGGACTGGTTCCTGAATGACGTAAGACCGCTTCTTTCACCGCAGCTTATAGATACGCATCATCCGTTTCCGCACCTTGCAAGCAAGAGCTTGAATATCATACTCTATATTGAAGTGGACGGTACAAAGTCTTTCGGCATTATCCCGATTCCGGCAGAGCTTCCGCCGGTGCTGTATCTTGAAGGACCGGGAGTGCGCTTTGTGCTATTGGAGGATGTGCTGCTGCATTTTGCAGGTGAGGTCTTTAACAAGGTGCAGATTCTGGATAAGGCAGTTTTTTCCATCACCAGAAATGCCGATATCGCTCCTGAAGAAGAAGTCTTTGATATTGACGAGGACTACCGCGACCTCATGAAAAAGGTAATAAAAAAGAGGACCAGACTTGAGGCCGTGCGTCTGGAGATACAGAGAAAAGGCGGTGAAAGCGCAAACGGGCTTGTAGCCGATGCGGAGGAAATCGCCATAAACGCCTGTGAACCAAGAAAGAAAACAGACAAAAAAAAGCCCGGGCAGCCGCAGAAGCCACAGCTGAAAACGGGAAGTTTAGGACGCATGACCGGCTTTCTCATGAAGCAGCTTCAGTTAAAGAGTGAACAGGTATTTTTTTCCGAGGCTCCGCTTAACTTAAAGTATGTATACAGAATTCAGGAAAAGCTTACGGCAGAGAGTGCGGCAGTGCTCTGTTATTATCCTTATACGGAAAAAATGACCTCAGGCTGTCTGGGCTTTGATATCAAGAGAAAGCTTATCCCGCAGGTACTTGAGCATGATGTTCTTATACATTATCCGTATGAAAGCATGGAACCGTTTCTTCAGCTTATAAAAGAAGCCTCGCAGGATCCGGAAGTAGCTGCGATAAAGATAACCATCTATCGAATGGCTGCAAAGACAAAGCTTGTGGAATATTTGTGCGCGGCAGCGGAAAACGGCAAAAGCGTAACGGTTCTTATGGAGCTGAGAGCCAGATTTGATGAACAGAATAATATCGAGTGGGCGGAGCGTCTTGAGGAAGCGGGATGTACCATGCTTTACGGGATAGACGGTATAAAGGTTCATTCAAAGGTTTGTCTTATCACAAGACGCAGTAAGGACGGACAGCTTCGTTATATAACGCAGATAGGAACGGGAAATTATAACGAAAAAACAGCAAAGCTGTATGTTGATCTCTGCCTTATAACGGGAGATCAGGCAATAGGCTCCGATGCTGCCGAGCTTTTCCAGAATCTGGCACTTGCAAATCTCGGAGTAGAATATAAAAAGCTTCTTGCGTCTCCGTTTGAAATGAGGGACAAAATTTCCGGGCTTATAGACAGGGAAATAGCAAAGGGCAGTGACGGATACATTTTCCTTAAGATGAATTCACTCACGGACAGGACGGTCATAGATAAGCTTGCGGAGGCTTCAGGAGCCGGTGTGCGCATAGTTATGAATATCCGGGGAATTTGCTGTCTGCTTCCCGGAATAGAAGATCATACAGAAAATATAACGATTTTTTCCATAGTGGGAAGATATCTTGAGCATACAAGAATTTATTGCTTCGGATGCGGAGAGGATGCAAATCTTTATATATCATCGGCCGATTTCATGACGAGAAATATGGAAAGACGCGTAGAGGTGGCATGCCCCATAGAAGATGAGGCGGCAAGAAAAAAGATTTTCTGGATTATAAATACCTATCTTTCGGACAATGTAAAAGCGCGCCTGATGCTGTCTGACGGAAATTATCGAAAGCTCACAAAAGACGAAAGCGACAGACTGAAGGTTGTTGACAAAGTAAAAGAGGAAGAAAACACTGATGATGCAGACTCCCTTGGAAAAGAACTCGTCCTGAAGGATAAAAAATATGAGATGCGTCTTGAGAGAAATCCGGCAGCCGAGAAAAAAATATCTGCACAGGATATTTTCATGAGGGAACAGCCTGAATTTGAAAGAAGCATGAACGGCAAAACGGGTGAAAATACGGAAAAAAGCTCTGCACACAGAGTGCTTAAAGGAAGAAGAACGGAAGAGACCGATAACGAAAAAATTCCGGAAGAAAACAAGCCTGACGGATTTATTTCAGCCATACTGAGCTTTTTCAGACGCCGCTGAAAGGTGGAAAAAATCAGTCGGATGTGGTATAAACTGTTAGGAAAAAGGACTTGCCGGAAGGGCTTTGTCATTATATTTACAAGCATACGGAGATGATAAAGATGAGTCATATCACAGACAATATAGATTATGTTGAAGAAAGAATAGTAAAAGCCTGCGAAAGAAGCAAAAGAGAGCGCAGTGAGGTGACGCTTATAGCCGTAAGCAAAACAAAGCCTGTCCCGGATCTTATGGAGGCACTTAACTACGGGCTGAATATCTTCGGAGAAAACAAGGTTCAGGAAATAAGAGACAAGGTTGAGGTTATGGGCACAGACGGCATTCACTGGCACATGATCGGACATTTGCAGGCAAACAAGGTAAAGTATCTGACAGGCGTTGTGGATTTGATTCATTCTGTGGACAATGACAAGCTTGCAGAGGAAATAGAAAAGCAGGCGGCAAAGCATGATACGGTGATGGATGTGCTCTGCGAGGTAAACATGGCGGGAGAGGACACGAAATTCGGACTTAAGCCGGAAGAAACCATGGACTTTGTCAAGCGCATTTCAAGGCTGAAGCATCTTAAGATACAGGGACTTATGACCATCGCACCGTATACGGAAAATCCCGAGTCCAACAGAGTTTATTTCAGAGGCTTACGAGAGCTTAAGGACAGAATAAATGCAGAAAATATAGATGGTGTTGCGATGGATACCTTGTCTATGGGCATGACCGGAGATTATGAGGTCGCCATAGAAGAGGGCGCAACCTTTGTCAGAGTGGGAACCGGCATTTTCGGCGAGCGAAACTATGCATTAAAGACTGAAGCATGAAAAAGCTGATCCTTATATACGGCAATGAAGAATATCTGAAGGAACAAAAAAAGCAGGAGCTTTTAAATGAACTGGGAGCATCAGGAAGCTTAAACTTCAACAGCTTTTCGGATGAAAATCTGGATCTTACGGAAATCCGTGCTCTTATAGAGACGCTGCCCATGTTTGAGAAATACAGAAAGATTCTTATTACAAACTCGGGCTTATTTAAAAAGACAGGAAAGCAGAATGCAGAGGAGGAGACCGGAGCGGAAGACAGCACAAAATCAGAAGAAAAAACGGATTCTGCAGAGGCTGCGGTGCCGACGGGTTCTTCGGATGTAACGGCAGTATTCAGCGATATGCCGGAGAGCACGGTGGTTTTATTTCTGGAAAACAATGTTTCGGCACAAAGCCCCATGTATAAGCTTGTAAAGAAAAGCGGAGCGGTATTCAAGTACGAGACTGCCGAAAGCAAAAAGGGTCAGGAGAAAAGAAATACTGAGCAGAGCATAAGAGGCTGGGCTCTCGATTTGTTTAAGGCGGCAGGACGAAAGATAGACGGAGCAACACTCAATTATCTTGTGCAGATGACAGGCTATGACATGGAAAATCTTTCAAATGAAATAGAAAAACTTATCTGTTTCATGCTGGATAAGCCTGTGAACGAAAAAATAACAATAAAGCACATAGACGATATCTGTTCAAGAACGCTTTCGGACAAGGTTTTTGCCATGCTTGAGGCGAAGATGAAGGGAAGCCTGCAGGAGGCGACAGCCATGCTGGAGGAGCTTTTTTCCTTAAAGGTTGCGCCCATGAAGATACTGTATCTTCTCGTGCGCCAGTATAATCAGGCGCTTTCGGTAAAGGAGCTTCAGGCACTGAGGATGAGCGATCCGGAAATCATGGCAAAGACCGAGCTTAAGGACTGGCAGCTGAGGCGCATAAAGGAACAGACGGCACGAGTTTCATCGGAAGATATAAAAAATGCTCTTGAAGCCTGCGCCGATATGGAGTACAGAGTAAAGATCGGAAACATGACGGATCGTCTTGCACTGGAGCTGTTGATAATTTAATGGATATTTTGATTTTATTGTGACGGAGCAATAAATGGACGGACATAAACCACCTTTTACAATGGACGGCAATCCTATTAAAGACTTTTGCAGGAAACCGCAAAAATCTTAAGTAGCAAATTTTATTGGAATATTTTAATGAAAATATTGCTTAAATAATAAAAACACAATATAATTTTGCTAAAGAAAGATGATACAATAAAGCACTTGAATAACAGCCATGACAAGGAGGTGCAGCTATGAGCTTGGCTTTGGCAAATATGACAGATAATCTTGTGCCAATCTCTGATTTTAGTCAGGGCAAGGCTGGAAAGATATTCAATGATGTCTTTCAGAATAACAGGGAATATATAGTGCTTAGGAATAACCAGCCGACTGCGGTAGTGCTGTCTGTGCGTGAATATAAGGAAACGCAGGAGAAGCTTACAAAGCTGGAAAAAATACTTGAGCTTGCAGAAAACGCCTATCTTTTAGATGCGGCATCGAGCCGGGATAACTCTGTTTCAACAGATTTTGAGAGTTTTGTCCGAGAACAGGGCTTTTCAATGCAGGAAATTGATGAACTTTCCGAAAGCGTGGAAATCGAGTAAATGGAATGGAAAGTTAAGATTACCGACGAAGCACAAAAGGATTACTTCAAGCTTGAAGGCAGCCTGAGGAAACAGGTTCTCGCCGGCATCAGAAAGGTGTCAAAGGCACCACTCCCGAGCCCAAACGGCTATGGCAGGCCGCTTGGCAATAAGAATGGCAATAATCTCACAGGATTTTTCAAGATAAAATATAAAGGAATCGGTATCAGAGTTGTCTATACATTGGCACTGCGCGAAGCTGTTATGAATATAGTTGTTATTTCTGATCGCACTGATGATTTCTGTTATATGCTTGCTGCAAAGCTATACCGCAAATATGGCACAGATATATTCAACGACAATTTCAATGATTTTGAAGGAGCACAATAGTTTGCACTTTATCTAAGGAGAATATGTATGAGAAGGACAAAATTAACCGGATACTTTGCTGTAATGACTGCGCTAAGAATGATTGCCGTGTCCCCATGAAATAACCCTGCTAATTTAATTATGAGACTTGACATAAGCGGAGTTTGTGTATAAAATCCTTATGTTTGCACAAAACTGTCCGTGTCCGGGATTAGTGGAAACATCTAAAATTTCAAGAAGGAGGTGTCACACATTGGCAAACATTAAATCAGCTAAGAAGAGAGTACTCGTTGCACAGACTCGTGCAGAGCGTAATAAGGCTATCAGATCTAAGGTTAAGACTTTTGTGAAGAAGGTGCTCGCTGCTGTTGAAGCCGGTGATAAGGCTGCTGCCGAGGCTGCGCTTAAGGTCGCTGTTTCAGAGATTGATAAGGCACAGGCTAAGGGAGTTTATCACGCAAATACAGCTTCAAGAAAGGTAGCCAGACTTTCAAAGTGCGTTGCTGCCATGCAGTAATCTTGGACTTGTTAATAGATATTTTAAAAAGCCCCCGGGAATAACCCACCCGAGGGCTTTATTTAGGACTTTCAGGAAAAATTCAAGCAGGTAAATATGGCAGATATACATTTCGATCAGAAAAAAATCAGAAATTTCAGCATAATAGCTCATATCGATCACGGCAAATCCACACTGGCAGACCGCATCATAGAGATGACGGGTCTTCTTACCGAGCGCGAGATGCAGGCGCAGGTCCTTGACAATATGGAACTTGAAAGAGAAAGAGGCATTACCATAAAGGCTCAGACTGTAAGGACTGTATATAAAGCAGAGGACGGAGAGGAATACATATTTAATCTCATAGATACCCCCGGTCATGTGGACTTTAATTATGAGGTATCTAGGTCGCTGCATGCCTGCGACGGTGCCATTCTGGTAGTAGATGCCGCTCAGGGGATAGAGGCTCAGACTCTCGCCAATGTCTATCTTGCCCTGGATAATGATCTTGAAGTCTTACCTGTTATAAATAAGATAGATCTTCCGAGTGCAGAGCCGGAGAGAGTAGCACAGGAGATAGAGGATGTCATCGGAATCGAAGCGATGGATGCTCCGAGAATCTCAGCCAAGACAGGCCAGAATGTAAAAGATGTGCTTGAAATGATTGTGAAAAAGATACCGGCGCCGACGGGAGATGCAGATGCGCCGCTAAAAGCACTCATATTTGATTCTGTCTATGATTCATATCGCGGAGTAGTCGTTTTCTGCCGCATAAAGGAAGGAACCGTAAGACGCGGTATGAAGATAAAAATGATGGCATCGGGCGCAGAGTATGATGTGGTTGAAGTAGGCTGTATGGGCGCAGGCATGCTCAAGCCTTCAGAGGAGCTCAGAGCCGGTGAGGTAGGCTATATCACAGCCAGCATTAAAAATATTAAAACCACAAGAGTCGGAGATACGGTCACGGAGGCAGAAAGACCGGCAGCAGAGCCGCTTCCCGGATATAAGCAGGTAACACCCATGGTATACTGCGGTCTTTATCCGTCGGATAATGCCAGGTATTCGGAGCTTAGAGATGCACTTGAAAAGCTTCAGCTGAACGATGCGTCACTGTTTTTTGAACCGGAGACCTCGGCAGCACTGGGCTTTGGCTTCAGGTGCGGATTTTTAGGGCTTTTGCATCTGGATATTGTGCAGGAAAGGCTTGAGAGAGAATACAATCTGGATCTTGTGACGACAGCTCCTTCGGTAATATATAAGGTATATAAGACTGACGGTACGGTTATGGAGCTGACAAATCCGAGCAATCTTCCGGACCCGTCACAGATAGAATATATGGAGGAGCCGGTTGTCAATGCCGAGATAATGGTGACGACAGAGTTTGTAGGTCCCATAATGAAGCTCTGTCAGGAAAGACGCGGAGTTTATCTGGGAATGGAGTATATGGAGGAAACCAGAGCACTCTTAAAGTATGAGCTGCCGCTGAATGAAATAATATATGACTTCTTTGATGCACTTAAATCCAGAAGCAGGGGCTATGCATCCTTTGATTACGAGCTTAAGGGCTATGTAAAATCGAGCCTTGTGAAGCTGGATATACTGGTAAACCGCGAGACTGTGGACGCACTTTCATTTATAGTTTTTGCAGACAGTGCCTATGACAGAGGACGCAGAATGTGCGAAAAGCTTAAGGATGAGATACCGAGACAGCTTTTTGAAATACCCATTCAGGCAGCCATAGGCGGAAAGATAATTGCAAGAGAAACTGTAAAGGCATTGAGAAAGGATGTCCTTGCAAAGTGCTACGGAGGAGATATTTCAAGAAAGAAGAAGCTTCTTGAAAAACAGAAGGAAGGAAAGAAGCGCATGCGCACCTTCGGAAATGTGGAAATCCCGCAGCAGGCTTTTATGAGCGTATTAAAGCTGGATGACGAATAACGGGTGATGCATAATTATTCTTGACTTTGCATAAACGCAGAGTATAATGCAATAGTAATCGTAAGGCATGAGATGCTTAAGGCAAAAGAAGCATTGACATTATATGCCGAATGTTTAAAAAGGGAGATGTAACATTATGAAGAAATTTTACACAGTAGCAGCTGCAGCCGTTATGGCACTTTCACTCGCAGCATGCTCATCAAAAACAGTAGAAACAACTGCTGCTGAGGAAACTGCAGCTGAGGAAACAGCAGCAGAGACAGAGGCTGCCGCTGAGGCAGAGAGCACAGAGGAAACAGAGGAGGAGGCAGTAGCTGTCGAGACCGTAAATCCGGGAAAGCTCACAGTAGCAACCAGCCCTGACTTTGCACCGTATGAGTTCTATGCAATCGACGAGAACGGTGATCCGCAGCTTGCAGGCTTCGATGTTTCACTCGCTCACTACATTGCTGACTATATGGGACTCGAGCTTGAAATCATCCCCATGGATTTCGACGGAACCATCATGGAGCTTTCACAGGGCAATGTAGACCTCGGAATGGCAGGATACTCACCGTCCGAGGATCGTAAGGCAGTTATGGACTTCTCAGACATTTATATTACCGGCGGACAGTCCTTTGTCTGCTTAAAGGATAATGCCGACAAGTTCACAAGCCTTGAGGATACAAATAATGCAGAGTACAGCATCGGTGCTCAGACAGGCTCCATACAGGCTGAACTTGCAAAGACAAACTCACCAGATGCAGACATCATAGAGATGGCAAAGGTAACAGATCTTATCGCAGAGCTGCTTGCAGGAAAGATGGACGGTGCTTATATAGAGACCATGGTTGCAGAAAGCTATGCCAAGAACTATCCTGAGCTGGATATAGTTCTCGAGGTTCCTTATGATGCAGTAGGCTCTGTTGTAGGCGTAAACAAGGGCAATGAGGCACTTTTAAAGGCTGTCAATGAAGCCATTGCAAAGTGTAAGGAAAGCGGTGAGTTCGACGATTATGTATATGAAGCAAATGAGCTTGCAAGCGGAGATATCATCGAGGGTCTTGTAGAAGAAGAGACAACGGCAGAATGATACCGTAGCCATAGATATCAGAAAACCGAAAACGAATATGAAAGCGGAATTTTAAAGTCATATTTTCCTCTCCCGATTTATCCGGGAGAGGAAGTTGTGTTTTAAAAGACCAATCTTGAGAAACCTGAAATTTTTAGCCGGGGAGGTATTTTACAGTGTTCAGCATTACCGGATTTGAAAAAACCTTTGAATATATCGACTTATTCAAGCAGGGGCTTATCTGTACGATATCTCTGTCTTTATTTACAGTTATTTTCGGCTTTATTCTGGCACTTATTCTGGCTGTCATGAGGCTTTCCGATGTGCGTCCTTTTAAGGCGCTGGCACTCTCGTCAGACGGAAGAGAGCTTAACGAGGGATTTAAGGCAATGGTCGGTCATTTTAATCCGGTAAGCTTTATTGCCACTGCGTATGTGGAGATATTCAGAGCAACCCCCATGCTGGTACAGCTTTTTATTATCTACTATGTAGTATTTGCCAATGTGAATTTCCCGGCATATAAAATTTTCGGTTTTATAAGAGCCGATCGCTTCATTCCGGGCGTTGTAGCTCTGGCAATGAATTCAGGAGCATATCTTTCGGAAATAATCCGCGCAGGAATTCAGTCCATAGACGGCGGTCAGACTGAGGCGGCAAGGTCATTAGGACTTTCTCAGTTTGAAAACATGCGCTATATCGTGCTTCCTCAGGCAATAAAGAATATACTCCCGCCTATTGCCAATGAGTTTGTAACAATTATAAAGGAGTCATCTATCTGCTATACCATCGGTGTTCAGGAGATTATGTATGCTGTCAATGCCACTAAGGGCGCGACCTACAGAATAGCCGAGCCTCTTATCATAGCGACGCTTGTATATTTCTGTCTGACCTTCCCGACATCTAAGGTTATCGCATATTGTGAAAGGAGAATGAGGCGTGGAGATAAAAGATAATGTCCTGATCTCTGTGAGAGGACTTCAGAAATATTACAACAGAGGCACTATCAGAGCGCTCGACGGCATAAGCATTGACATAAACAGAGGAGATGTGATGGTAGTAATAGGACCGTCCGGCTCCGGAAAATCAACATTCTTAAGAAGCCTAAATCTCATGGAGCATCCGACAGGAGGCACTATTATTTTTGACGGCGTAGACATTACGAAGGAGAAGATAAAGGGGCCTGACGGAAAATGGGTGAAGCTTAATATTGATGAACACAGACAGAAGATGGGCATGGTGTTCCAGCATTTTAATCTGTTTCCGCATATGACCATCATGGACAATATCACGCTTGCGCCCATGAAGGTGCATAAGATTTCAAAGGAGGATGCGGAGAAAAAGGCTCTGGAGCTTCTGGACAGAGTAGGTCTTAAAGACAGGGCGAGTGCATATCCCATTCAGCTTTCGGGCGGACAGAAGCAGCGCGTTGCCATAGTGAGGGCGCTTGCCATGGAGCCGCAGGTGATGCTTTTTGATGAGCCGACATCTGCACTTGACCCGGAGATGGTAGGAGAGGTTCTGGATGTTATAAAGGAGCTTGCAAGAGAGGGTATGACCATGGTGGTAGTCACCCACGAGATGGGATTTGCAAGAGAGGTTGGGAACAGAATGCTGTTTATGGCAGACGGAAAGCTTTTGGAGGAAGGAACGCCGACGGATATTTTTGACCGCCCGCAGAATGTAAGATTACAGGAATTTTTGAGCAAGGTGCTGTAAGGCATAAGTGTAAGGACTGAGTTTAGCGGCTCAGCCCTTTTATTTATGAAAAAATCCTCAATGGGTTTTCAAGCTGCAAAAAGGTATGCCGTACAAAAAAAGCTCAGGGAAGATTTGGATGGCAGTTTTGAAATAAAGATTTAAGGGATTGGCAAATATTATGGACAGGGAAAAAGAAATAGCGGTAGCCGCTGTAGAGAATAAGAAGGATGTGATATACGCTCTTGCGGACGAAATATGGTCTCATCCGGAGCTTTCGCTTAAGGAATATAATTCCTGCAGGGCTTTCTGTGATGTGCTTAAAAAGGAAGGCTTTGAGGTTACAAAGGGCATATCCGGCATAGAAACAGCCTTTATGGCAAAATTTGGAAGCGGCAGACCCGTAATAGCCATACTTGCAGAGTATGATGCTCTTTCAGGGCTTTCACAAAAGAGCTTTTGTGCGGAAAAAAAGCCGCGTGATACAGGAGACTTAAGCTCGGACTGCGGGCACGGCTGCGGGCACAATCTTCTGGGCGCGGGAGCATTGGCAGGAGCATTGGGAGTAAAGGCATATCTTGAAAATACAAAGGAAAAGGGCACGGTGATTCTTTACGGCTGTCCCGGAGAAGAGGGAGTGGCATCAAAGGCATTTTTTGCAAGAGACGGCATCTGGGATGATGTGGATGCCGCTCTTACCTGGCACCCGGACAGCTGCAATGAGGTTGCAACAGGAAGCTCCAACGCGTGCATACAGAAGCTGTATGAGTTCCACGGCGCGGCAGCTCATGCCAGTGCACATCCGGATGCAGGAAGAAGTGCGCTGGATGCAGTGGAGCTTATGAATGTCGGAGTGCAGTTTTTACGGGAGCATATGAGCGATAAGGCACGCATACACTATGCCATAACAAATGCAGGCGGAATGAGTCCGAATGTGGTTCAGTCAGAAGCATCGGTTTTATATATGGTGCGCTGTGATAAGGTTTCAGAGGCACTTAAGCTTCAGGAAAGAGTGGACAGAATTGCAAAAGGTGCGGCACTTATGACTGATACAACATATGACTGTACATTTGTGGACGGGCTTTCGGAGCTGGTTCCGAACCATGTACTGGAAAAACTTTACTACAGATGCTTTGAAGAACTTGGAGTGCCGCATTATACGGACGGGGAAAAGACATTCGCGGAAAAACTTTCAAAGACATATGAAACTTCCGGCGAAATTCCGGGGCTTGCAAGTCCGTTCAGTTCCGATTATGCGGAAAATGCGGAAAGGCTCAGAGGCGACAGACTGCTTAATGACTTTCTGCTTCCTCTTTATGATAAGGAGACATTTGAACCGGGTTCTACGGATGTGGGAGATGTCAGCTGGTGCACGCCGACAGCGCAGGTGCATGTTGCAGCATGGCCGAACGGATGTCCGGCCCACAGCTGGCAGAGTACCTCTTCGGCAGGGAGCAGCATAGGAAGGAAAGCCGCACTTCATGCAGGAAAGCTGATAGCGGCTGCGGCTGTTGAGCTTATGCGGAATGAGGAGCTTTTAAAGGAAGCAAAAGATGAATTTGAAAAACGCACCAGGTCAGGATATACCTGTCCCATACCGAAGGACGCGGTTGCAAGGGCAGTAGTTTAATATCCGTAACTTTGCATCTAATCTTTTTAATCGGGCGGTGAGACAGGGATAAACACAGAAATTTCGATTTTTTTACAAAAGCATTAACTGTATTGAGGCAAAAAAATATATATGTTAAAGTCATAACTGCTGAAAAATGCAAGCGGGTCCTGCTGTTGTACTTTGCGGATAGCTCAGAGTGCAGGGCTGTAAAAAGATACAAAAGATACAAGGGTATTCGCACACAGGGCATTAAAGGATATGAGAATACTGAAAAAAACAGCAGGATTATCACAGAAAAAAGAAAATAAAAGCATAATAAAAACAGAGACAGAGACAGTAAAGAGGATTTCCTTTTTTGTCGGAGTCATTATATTAAACCTTATTGCCTTGCAGGCATCCGGTCTGGATACATTTGCAAAAAGCAGCGGCACAAGCTCCACGGCTACAATTATAGCACCGAAAAAAACGGAGACGATATCAGAGACAATGGCTGACGGAACCGTTGTTTCGGAAGCGACAGAAAAGCCTATGGAGACTATAAGCGATGAAATACAGGCAACGGATGTCAGCACAAGAATAATTACGAGCAAGGCTACGGATGGAAAAAGCTCTGCTGTAATTATTATTACCGAAACTGCCGCACAGGGCAGTGCAGAGACTTCTGATGCGGCACAAACTGAATCCGGGACGGCACAGGCACAGACTGACAGTAAAGGCACGGCCTCTGCAGTAGATGCGGAAAAAATAAGTGCGGCTCTTACAGGCCCGGAGAGCAGCACATCTGACGGAACGGGCAATGTTTTAAGCACCGGGGGCTTTAAGCTTCAGGGCGAGTGCTATGATAATCTGGATTCCGAACCGCTTCTTTCGGGCGGAGAAGTGAGATTTCTTGCAAATACCGGAAGTGCAGCTCAGCAGCTTTCGGCAGTTTTAAAAAGCAGTGACGGTAAGGTTATAGTTGTAGACGGAGGACAGGAAGCAGATACCGAACATCTTGTCAGTGTCATAAAGGAATTTGGCGGCAATGTAGATGCATGGCTTATTACGCACCCGCAGACAGATCATGTGGGCGCACTCAATAAGATACTCAGGGAAAAAAGAAGCGATATAAGCATTGACGGAATCTACTGTAATTTCCTTGAGCAGGCATGGTATGACGAAAATGATTCTGATGAATGCGGGATGGTAAGAACTCTTAACGAAAATCTGGCACAGTATGACCAGTCCAGGCTTCATTCTGATATGTCTATGGGAAACACAGTTAAGCTTTCAGATAATCTGAGCTTCAGAGTTATGAATTCACCGCAGAAATCCACCGGTATATTTGCAGGAAACAGTGCGGGGCTTATGTATGATATAATGCTTAACGGAAAGCATTTTATTATTCTCGGCGATATGGCAAAGGATGTCGGAGATAAGCTTATGGCAGCAGGCGTGCTGGACGGTGTGAGCTGTGATTTTGTGCAGATCAGCCACCACGGACAGACAGGCGTAAGCGATGCATTTTATAACAAGCTGAATCCGAGCTATTGCATATGGCCTACAAATGATTATATTTATAATGCTTTAAGCGTAAATAACAGCGGACTTGAAACCACAAAGACAAAGATATGCATATCCGGACTTAAGGTAAAGAGAAACTTTGTCACTCTGGGAAGAGATGTTATTATAAAGTAAACGCCCATGTCAGCGTTTTTGCAGGCATCACATATCATAAAAGAACGGATTGCTCTGCGAATACTCGCAATTTAACATCAGTTAATGACGAGGAGATTAAAAAATAAGCAGAACAGCTCAGAAAGGAAGAGTACAGAAATCATGCTTAATGTCTCAATAACAGTAGTCGGTCCGGTGCAGACAAACTGCTATATAGTACATAATGATTCGGGAGACTGCATTATTATTGATCCGGGTGACCAGCCGGACAGGATTTTAAAAAAGCTGGAAGCGCTTAATGTAAAGCCGGAAGCCATTCTTCTTACTCACGGACATTTTGACCATATAGGGGCGGTAAAACCACTTGTGAAAAAATATCCTGATATTCCGGTTTATGCCTACGAAAAGGAAAAGGTAATTTTGGGAGATCCAGAGCTGAATGAAAGCTCTTCAATGGGCACGGAAGAACTGATTCTGGACGGAGTTACTTATCTCGGTGACGGTGCTGAATTAGAGCTTGCAAAGGAAAAATGGAAGCTTATCGCAACACCCGGGCATACGGCGGGAAGCTGCTGCTACTTTGTGGAGAGAGCACCTGTGCTTTTTTCGGGAGATACGCTTTTTGCCGGAAGCTGCGGAAGAACAGACCTTGCTACCGGAAATATGCAGGACATTATAAACAGCATAAGAAATGTGCTTATGAAGCTTCCGGATGAGACTATGGTGCTTCCGGGACACGGGCCGAGCACATCCATAGGAGCGGAAAGAAGACAGAATTTTATTATGCGTATGTAAGCAGCCATTTTTGAACGAATTTGAAATCATTTCTGATAATCAGAGAGGTAACGGAATACATGGCAAAAATATACAAATCAATAATAGTATGGTCAATGCTGGCAATATCATGCATCGTGATGCTCACGATGAACTCCTTTGCCGCCGCCGCACTGGATTATAACAATTTAAGCGGTTACAAGCCGGGACCGGGAGACCATATGGATGCCACAGGAAATATAGTATCGCTTTCGGGAGAAATTCTTGTAGATTCAGAGGGCAATGTTTTAGTAAGTAATTCGGTCGTTGATAATACTCCTGATGCGGCAAATGCCGAGGCAAAGACAGGCGGCAGTGATAATAAAAAATATACGGTCTCGACCGTTGACGGCGATACGGTTTATACATTTGATGGAAAAAACTATAAGCTTGGTGCCTCCTACGGGGTTCATAAGCTTTCAGGCTACAGCGCCGAAGAAACGGGAAGCGCTGCCACAAGCTCGGGAAAAACCGCAAAGGCAGGGCACACGATTGCATGCGCATCGGATCTTCCTCTCGGCACGGTGATATTTTTAAAAGGAAGTGCCGGACCGTACAGCTCTGATTATGACGGCTTTTATGTTGTGGAGGACAGAGGCGGAGTACATATCGAGTCCGACGGCTGGTTAGACATTTACTTTAATACTCTGGCGGAGGCAGCGCATGTCACCGATGCCGGATGGAATTATGCAGAGGCATGGGTGGCTGAACCGACAGAATGAAACAGGAAATAGAACTTTATATCCATATACCCTTTTGTGTAAAAAAGTGTAACTACTGCGATTTTCTTTCATTTCCATCAGGAACTGAAAAACAGGCAGAGTATGCAGCACAGCTGATAAAAGAGCTTACATTCAGATCCGCACTATGCGGAGAATATATTGTAAGCTCTGTTTTTATCGGAGGAGGAACACCCTCCGTAATCTCAGAAAAGCTCATTTCCGGGATTATGGAGACCATTGATAAATATTATTATGTAAAGCCCGATATGGAGGTGACCATTGAATGCAACCCTGCATCTGCCATGAAGCACAGATTTGCAGAGTATAAAAAGGCAGGAATAAACAGGCTGAGCATAGGCCTGCAGTCCGCGGACAATGCCGAGCTTAAGATGCTGGGGCGTGTACATACCTTTGAAGACTTTCTGAAGTCATATCAGTCCGCCAGAATGGAAGGCTTTAATAACATAAACATTGACCTGATAAACTGCTTTCCCATGCAGAGCATTAAGACATGGAAAAGGACTCTTAAAAATGTACTGATGCTTAAGCCGGAGCATGTGTCTGTATATAATCTCATAATTGAGGAGGGGACTCCGTTTTATGATATGAGGGAAAAGGGGCTTTTGCTGATGCCTACGGAAGAGGAGCAGGCGGAAATTGACGGATTTACGAAGGAATGCATGTCACGATACGGCTTCAACAGATATGAATTCAGTAATTTTTCAAAGCCCGGGCATGAATGCAGACATAACACAGGCTATTGGACGGGAGTTTTTTACATGGGCTTCGGAATAGGGGCGGCGTCTTATTTTGAGGGCATGAGATGGAAAAACACGACTGATATGAACAGATATATGGAAATTGACTTTGGCCGTGATGCCGAAGGCGTATGCGAAGAACTCATGACTGAGACTGTCAGGCTTACGAGAGAAAACCGTATGGAGGAATTTGTTTTTCTCGGAATGAGGATGCTTAAGGGAATTTCCGCAGAGGATTTCAGAAAAAACTTTGCGGCGGAGTTTGATATTGTTTTTGAAAAGCCGCTTAAAAGCAACATGGAGAAGGGACTTATAGAAAGAGTCGAGGACAGGTACAGGCTTACTGAAAGAGGCATAGAGGTGAGCAATGTGGTGCTGAGTGAGTTTTTGTTGGGCTGAGGCCGATATTAAAATCAGACACGATTAAAGAAAATGATGATAAAAGCTCGTCATTTTTCTTTTTTTGTGTGCTTGACTTTTGCCGGGCTGTGGAGTATATTTATGTCGTTAGCAATCGAGAGGATTGAGTGCTAACAGAAAATGATTATTTTAGCAGTTTTTTTGATCGGGTGTTTTGACTTGGATGTTTTGGATGAGAGAAAAGTTGTTATTCTGAGAGCGATTATTAAGAATTATCTTGAGACCGGTGAGCCGGTCGGCTCCAGAACTATCTCCAAGCTGAGCGGTCTTAATCTCAGTTCTGCCACGATCAGGAATGAGATGAGTGATCTGGTGGATATGGGTTATATTATTCAGCCTCATACCTCCGCCGGACGAATTCCGAGTGATAAGGGTTATCGCTTTTATGTGGACTGCATCATGAAGGAGAATTCCGAAACGGTCACGGCAGTCACTACTCAGATGGGTAAGCGTATCGATAAGCTTGAGATGCTTTTAAAGGACATGGTAAGGATGATTGCCGTGGACACCAATTACGCTGCGCTCATCAGCGGACCCAGCACCTCGACTACCAAGATAAAGTATTTGCAGCTCAGCATTCCGGCTGAGCACCAGATTCTTCTGATTCTTGTTCTGGACGGTAATGTCATAAAGAACGAGGTTCTCGAGGCCGTCGAGGACATGGATTATGAAACTGCCATGAGTGTCACTGTCATGATGAATAATCACTTAAGCGGATTAAGCTTAAGAGAGATATCCCCGAAGATTATCACTGAGATTATGGTTCAGGCAGGCGAGCAGCAGGGAAATATAAAGCTGGTTCTGGATGCAGTGACTGAGATGCTGGAAAGCGGCGAAAGCAACCGCGATATATTCACCTCCGGTGCGAAGAATCTTTTCAAGTATCCGGAGCTTGCGGAGATTGATAAGGCTGCCAAGCTTATTTCGGCATTTGAGGAAAAGGATGCCCTGCAGGAGATGGTGAGTGAGGTCACATCACTTACAGCCGGTGACAATGGCGGTACGAATGTACAGGTTTATATCGGCGGTGAGGGACCTATAAAGGATATGAAGGACTGCTCGCTTATCACTGCAAATTACGAGCTGGGCGACGGCATGAAGGGCATAATAGGTGTCATAGGGCCTAAGCGTATGGATTATGAAAAGGTTGTTCAGACACTTCACAATTTGAAAGCTCAGCTGGACGGAGCATTGCCCGACGGGGAAAAACCGGAGACGAAAGGAAAGCTTCAAAAAAAGACAAAGAATATAAAGGAGACCAAAGAGGAAGGCTGATATGGCAGAAAACGGCGATAAAGTTAAAATAGAAGATGAGAAGAAAGAGGCGGCTGCCGATGCTGAAAGGGCCGAGGCAAGAGAGACTGAATCTGAAATCTCGGATAAGGAAGAAAAAATTGCTGATGGCGAAGCTGATACTGAAAGCTGTGGGGATGAGGCAGACGGCGAGGAAAAATCCGGAGAAGCAAAAGAAGCTGATGCTGAAGACGGGGAATCCGAGAACACGGTAAAGCCGGATAAGAAGGATGAAAAAATCGCAGAGCTTAATGACAGATATGTAAGGCTTTTTGCGGAGTTCGATAATTTCAGAAAAAGATCCGAAACGGAAAAATCCGGCATGTTTGCAGAGGGCGAGAAGACCGTACTGCTGAAGGTACTGCCTCTCATAGATAATTTTGAAAGAGCGCTGAATACCATCCCGGAGGATGAAAAAAGCTCAGCCTTTGCAGACGGAATAGAAAAGGTATACAGAGCCTTTACCGACCAGCTCAAAAGTCTTGGAGTCACCGAGATAGAGGCAGTGGGAAAGGAATTTGATGCTAATCTTCACAATGCGGTAATGCACATAGAGGATGAAGAGCAGGGCGAAAATATCATAGTAGAGGAGTTCCAGAAGGGCTATATGTTCGGAGATAAGGTGCTTCGCTACTCAATGGTAAAGGTAGCAAACTAGCTTAAAACATAAAAAGACATTTTACTAAATTTTAGTTTCAGGAGGTATAAAATCATGAGCAAGATAATAGGTATTGACCTTGGTACAACAAACAGCTGTGTGGCAGTTATGGAGGGCGGAAAGCCGACAGTCATCCCCAATGCCGAGGGACAGAGAACAACTCCGTCAGTAGTGGCATTTACAAAGACAGGCGAGAGACTTATCGGTGATCCGGCAAAGCGTCAGGCTATCACAAATCCGGAAAGAACCATCTCATCCATAAAGAGACATATGGGTACGGATTATAAAGTAACGATCGACGGAAAGTCATATACTCCGCAGGAGATTTCGGCAATGATTCTTCAGAAGCTCAAGGCTGATGCGGAAAGCTATCTCGGAGAGACTGTTTCAGAGGCTGTAATAACTGTTCCTGCTTATTTCAATGACGCTCAGCGTCAGGCAACAAAGGATGCAGGCAAAATTGCAGGTCTTGATGTAAAGCGTATCATCAATGAGCCTACAGCAGCCGCACTTGCGTATGGTCTTGAGGATGAGAAGGAACAGAAGATAATGGTATACGACCTCGGCGGCGGCACCTTCGATGTCTCCATAATCGATATCGGCGACGGTGTTGTAGAGGTTATGGCTACCAACGGAGATACACACCTCGGCGGTGATGACTATGATAATGTCATCATGAACTGGCTTGTATCAGAGTTTAGGAATGCAGAGGGTGTAGATCTTTCACAGGATAAGATGGCGCTTCAGAGACTTAAGGAGGCAGCAGAGAAGGCAAAGAAGGAGCTTTCTTCAGCAACTACCACAAATATCAACCTGCCTTTCATTACGGCAACACAGGACGGACCAAAGCATCTTGACATGACGCTTACAAGAGCCAAATTTGATGAGCTCACATCTGAGCTTACAGCAAGAACGGCGACACCTGTCAAGAATGCAATGAAGGATGCAGGCATTACAAACAGTGACCTCGGAAAGGTGCTTCTTGTCGGCGGTTCAACCCGTATGATTTGTGCACAGGATGAGGTAAAGAAGCTCACAGGAAAGGAGCCTTCAAAGACACTTAACCCTGATGAATGTGTTGCCATAGGTGCAGCAATTCAGGGCGGAAAGCTCTCCGGAGCAGAAGGAGCAGGCGATGTTCTTCTTCTCGATGTAACACCGCTTACACTCGGAATCGAGACGCTCGGCGGAGTTGCAACTCCTCTTATCAAGAGAAATACAACTATCCCGACATCTGCACAGCAGGTATTCTCAACAGCAGCTGACAACCAGACGGCAGTTGACATTCACATCGTACAGGGTGAGCGTGAGTTTGCAAAGGATAATAAGACACTCGGACAGTTCAGACTTGACGGAATCGCTCCGGCTCCGAGAGGAATCCCGCAGATTGAGGTTAAGTTCGATATAGATGCAAACGGCATTGTCAATGTCTCAGCAAAGGACCTCGGCACGGGCAAGGATGCACATATCACCATCACATCCGGCTCAAATATGTCGCAGGAGGACATCGATAAGGCAGTAAGAGAAGCACAGCAGTTCGAGGCAGAGGATAAAAAGAAGAAGGAGGGCATTGAGGCTAAGAACGAGGCTGACTCCTTCGTATTCCAGACAGAAAAGGCATTAAAGGAGGTCGGAGATAAGGTTTCCGACAGTGATAAGGCCGCAGTACAGACAGACCTTGATGCGCTTAAGGCCGCACTTAATGCACTTCCTCAGGACGGTACTCTTACTGATGAGCAGGTTGCAAATATCAAGTCCCTCAAGGAAAAGCTCATGAATTCGGCACAGGGCGTATTTACAAAGATGTACGAGCAGGCACAGGGAGCTTCGGCAGATGCTGCAGGTGCAGGCACAGCTGATACAGCTGACGGACAGAGTGCAGCTCATGATGATAATGTAGTTGACGGAGACTATAAGGAAGTATAAACTGTTACATGCCGCGCGTCTTAAGAGGACACGCGGCGTGTGTCGTAAGATTAGTTAAATATGTTTTTCTTCATGGCGAGGTCATCAGAGCTTCGCCATGAGGCTTGTAAAGAGAAAGAGAAACAATGGCTGAAAAAAGAGATTATTATGAGGTATTGGGCGTTGACAAAAATGCCGATGATGCCGCAATAAAAAAAGCATACAGACAGCTTGCAAAAAAATACCATCCCGATGCCAATCCCGGTGACAAGGAAGCCGAGGCAAAATTCAAGGAGGCGGGAGAGGCATATGCCGTTCTTTCGGATGCCGAGAAGCGCGCAGCATATGACAGATACGGTCACGCTGCCTTCGATCCCAATTCAGCTGCCGGAAGAGCTTCGGGCTTTGGCGGATATGATTTCGGAGGAATGGACTTTACCGATATTTTCAGCGACCTGTTCGGAGGCGGCTTCGGCGGTTTCGGAAGCTTCGGCGGAAGAAGCTACGGAGGCGGTGCTTCGTCTGCAAGACGCGGAGCGGATTTGAGAGCTGTAGTGCGAATTTCCTTTATTGATGCCATAAACGGCTGCAAGAAGGAAATAGAGATAAACTATAAGGAGACCTGTTCTTCCTGCGGCGGCTCGGGAGCAAAGGCAGGAACTGCTCCGGAAATCTGTCCCAAGTGCGGAGGCAGAGGCAAGATTACGGTAACTCAGAGCAACCCGTTCTTCGGACAGATGCAGACAGTTACGACATGCCCGGACTGTCAGGGTAAGGGAAAGATAATAAAAGAAAGATGTCCGTCGTGCCGCGGAACAGGATATATACAGACCAAAAAGAAGATAGAGGTAAATATTCCGGCAGGTATAGATGATGGTCAGGCCATAAGGCTTTCCGGAATGGGTGAGCCGGGAGCAAACGGAGGTCCGAGAGGTGATCTTCTGGTAGAGGTAGCCGTAAGTGAGGATCCGAAATTCAAGCGACAGGGAACTACTATTTTCTCTACGGTAGCAGTACCATATGCAAAAATGGTTTTAGGCGGACCTATTCATATAAATACCGTGGACGGAAAGGTAGAGTATCAGGTAAAGCCTGGAACACCTACAGACACAAAGGTGCGGTTTAAGGGAAAGGGTGTTCCGTATGTGAATAATAAAAATGTTCGCGGAGATCACTATGTTACGCTCATGGTAAGCATTCCCACGACCTTAAACAGAGAGCAGAAGGAGGCTTTAAAGAGCTTTTCGAAGCTTTGCGGAGAGGATCCGGAAAAACCGTAATAAATGTGGTGGCCGGAGCGTTAAAGTGCACAAATAAATATGCAGAAATTGTACAAAAATGCAGCTCTGAGGGGTTGCATTTTTTCTGTTATAGTTGTAGTGTATAGAAAGTTTAATATGTTTCCGCCGAATCATTTTGAATCGAATGAAAAGACTTCGAAACTAAGTGTGGAGGAAACTCTGGAGAATCTCATTAAATTGAGTGCCGAAGGTGCAAGCCGTTTATGACGGTGAAACTCTCAGGCAAAAGGACAGAGTAAATGTAAACGGCATACATTGCCTGACCTTTTTCCGGAACCTTGCTTTCAGGTTCTATTTTTTTGCAGGTATTGAGCAAAAAAGCTCAGACTTTAACTGTTTTAAGGAGGACATTGCATGCTGTTAAGTATCGTTCAAACCATCAATTCGTATCTTTCTGATTATATCCTTATCATTCTGCTCGTGGGTATGGGTCTCTGGTTTACCGTAAAGACAAAATTTGTACAGATACGCTGCTTCGGCGAGGGTATAAAAAAGACATTCGGGGAGCTTTCATTAAGCGGCGAAAAAAAGGAGCATTCCATGAGCTCCTTTCAGGCACTGTCCACTGCTATTGCGGCACAGGTAGGCACGGGAAATATCGTAGGTGCGAGCGGCGCAATACTGACAGGAGGTCCGGGTGCCATTTTCTGGATGTGGATAATAGCCTTTTTCGGCATGGCGACCATCTATTCAGAGGCAACCATGGCGATACTTACAAGAAAAACAGACGAGAGCGGTCATATTCACGGAGGACCTGTCTACTATATCACAACAGCCTTTAAGGGAGGCTTCGGAAAGGCACTCGCAGTATTTTTTGCAGTGGCAATAATTCTTGCACTGGGATTTTTCGGCTGTATGGTGCAGTCAAATTCCATAGGCTCAACATTCCGGACAGCCTTCGGCATTCCGACATGGATTACCGGTATTGCACTTGTAATATTCAGCGGATTTATCTTCATAGGCGGAACAAAAAGGCTTGCGGCAGTTACTGAAAAGCTGGTGCCTGTTATGGCTCTTATGTTTATACTTGGCGGACTTTTTGTGCTTATAATGCGCATCAGATATATACCTGAGACCTTCGGCATGATATTCAGATATGCCTTTGCTCCTCAGGCAATTATCGGCGGCGGCTTCGGTTCGGCACTTAAAATAGCGATAAGCCAGGGCGCAAAGAGAGGACTGTTCTCAAATGAAGCAGGTATGGGTTCAACACCTCACGCACACGCACTCGCTGATGTAAAAACACCTCATGAGCAGGGCATAGTAGCAATGATCGGAGTATTCATCGACACCTTTATAGTGCTTACTCTTAATGCTCTTGTTATTATCTCGACACTTTATACAAGCGACGGAATTTTAAACAGCGGAATCATACCGGACGGCATCGGAAAGGCCAACCTTGCACAGACAGCCTTCGGCTCTGTCATGGGTTCGGAGCTCGGAGCTGCATTTGTAGCCGTATGTCTGTTCTTCTTTGCCTATTCGACAATTCTCGGCTGGAATCTTTTCGGAAAGATCAATGTCAAGTATCTTTTCGGTGACAGGGCTGTGGTTGTTTATTCAATCATCGCGCTCATCTTCCTTTTCATGGGAACACTTGCCTCGAATGATCTTGTGTGGGAGCTTGCGGACATGTTTAATCAGCTCATGGTTATACCTAATGCCATTGCTCTCTTTGCGCTTACAGGCGCGGTTATAAAATCGGTGAATATGTATTCATTTAAAGAGAAAAAATAATTTTCAGGGATTGATAAAAAGACTGCAAATGTCAATGACTAAGGACTGAAGAAAAACAAGAACAAAGAACAAAGAAAGTCCCCGGCTTCCGGTACAGGATTCCGGGGATTATTTAATATCAGAATTTGCTGCTTTTTGCGGCTTCCTCGATGGCGACAGCGACTGAAACAGTCATGCCGACCATAGGATTATTGCCTGCGCCTATAAGTCCCATCATCTCAACATGAGCCGGAACGGAAGAGGAGCCTGCAAACTGTGCATCCGAGTGCATGCGGCCGAGTGTGTCGGTCATTCCGTAGGAAGCAGGGCCTGCCGCCATATTATCGGGGTGAAGAGTGCGTCCAGTACCGCCGCCCGAAGCAACTGAAAAATACGCCTTTCCTGCCTCGGTTCGCTCCTTCTTATATGTGCCTGCAACGGGATGCTGAAAGCGGGTGGGATTTGTAGAGTTTCCGGTTATGGAAACATCGACATTTTCCTTCCACATGATGGCAACGCCCTCGGGTACAGAGTTTGCACCGTAGCAGTTTACCTTAGAGCGCGGGCCGTCAGAGTATGACTTGCGTCCTGTTTCTTTCACGGTGTTGGAATAAGGGTCATATTCGGTTTCCACATGTGTAAAGCCGTTTATGCGGGAAATGATTAAGGCTGCGTCCTTTCCGAGACCGTTTAATATGACGCGGAGCGGCTTTTTACGAACCTTATTGGCATTGTTTGCAATGCCTATAGCGCCCTCGGCCGCCGCAAAGGACTCGTGACCTGCAAGAAAGCAGAAGCATTCTGTTTCTTCCGAAAGGAGCATCTTTCCCAGATTTCCGTGACCGAGCCCAACCTTACGGTTATCGGCAACGGAACCCGGGATGCAGAAGGACTGAAGTCCCTCACCGATAGCCGCGGCAGCATCGGCAGCATTGCGGCAGTTTTTCCTTATGGCAATGGCAGCGCCTGTTATATAAGCCCAGCATGCATTTTCAAAGCAGATAGGCTGAATACCCTTTATCATGCCGTATATATCAAGACCTGCGTCCTCTGTAATTTTTCTTGCCTCATCGATATCCTTTATTCCGTAAGAATTAAGGACTGAGTTTATTTTATCTATTCGTCTCTCATAACCCTCAAAAAGTGCCATTTTTAGTCCTGCCTTTCTTACTTCTTTTCTATTTCCTTATCCGTTCTCGGATCGATTATTCTTACGGCATCATCTATGCGGCC
Source organism: Lachnospiraceae bacterium (assembly GCA_963598245.1). Classification (GTDB taxonomy): domain Bacteria; phylum Bacillota; class Clostridia; order Lachnospirales; family Lachnospiraceae; genus Avilachnospira. The sequence continues at coordinate 34,602 of CAVBSU010000003.1, forward strand.
ATACTGTCCCTTGGCCTTTTCATATGCGGTATTGGGGTCATCGCCCTTTTTAATGAAATCAGTCATCTTGCCCAGGGAAACAAATTGGTATCCTATGATCTGATCATCCTTATCAAGAGCTATACCGGTTACATATCCCTCTGCCATTTCAAGATAACGGGGACCTTTTTCAAGAGTTCCGTACATGGTTCCTGTCTGTGAGCGAAGACCCTTTCCGAGATCCTCTAATCCGGCACCTATTGCAAGTCCGTCAGCGGAGAATGCTGACTGTGAACGACCGTATACTATCTGCAGGAAAAGCTCTCTCATCGCGGTATTTATGGCATCACACACCAGATCGGTGTTAAGAGCCTCCAGAATAGTAAGCCCCGGAAGGATTTCTGCCGCCATGGCTGCTGAATGAGTCATACCTGAACAGCCTATGGTTTCAACCAGAGCTTCCTGAATAATACCGTCCTTGATATTGAGCGAAAGTTTGCAGGCACCCTGCTGCGGTGCGCACCAGCCGATACCATGGGTAAATCCGGAGATGTCCTTAATCTCCTTTGCCTGAACCCATTTTCCCTCCTCAGGTATGGGGGCGGCTCCGTGACGGACACCCTGAGCCACAGGGCACATCAATTCGACTTCTTTAGTATATATCATGTGTCATCCTCCGTGAAAACATATATGACCTTGGTCGGAATTATTATCGCACAATCAGTGGAAAAATTAAAGCTTGTTATGGTATGATTTCTACCGGAACCGGGAATATGAAAGTACGGAGGATATAAAAAATATATGGAAAGCTTTGAACGCTGTGATGATGACATGCCGTTTCTTTTAAAATATGAAAATGTTGCGTGGTATGAGGACGGAAAGGTAAGAATACTGGACAGACGGGTTTACCCTACAGAGGTGAAATTTGTTGTCTGCAATACATATAAGGAAGTCATAAAATGCATACAGGACATGGTTACGCAGAGCACGGGACCATACACGGCGGTAGGCATGGGCATGGCTTTGGCTGCCTGTGAATGCAGAGATAAAACCGAAAAGGAACAGGAGGCTTTTCTTAGGAAAGCCTCGTACGAGCTTTCACATTCAAGACCTACGGCGGCACATCGCTACGAAAAAATCACGGAGCATTGTCTCACGGCGGCACTTAAAGCTCTCGATGCCGGAGAGGATACCGTAAAGGCCTGCACAGACAGAACGATAGAGTCGTTAAACCGCAGGTATTCCACCATGCAGACAGTGGGAGATTATCTTTGTGATATTGTGCCGGATAACGGAACCATACTTACACAGTGCTACGGAGAAACAATTATAGCAACACTTATCCGTGCTTCTCACAGGAAAAACAAAACCTTCAAAGCCTTTTGTGCGGAGACAAGACCCTTCTTTCAGGGAGCAAGGCTTACGGCCAGCTGCTTTGCCGAAATGGGCATAGATACCACAGTTGTATCCGATAACATGATAGCCTGGGCGCTTCAGACAAGAGGCATAGATCTTTTTACATCTGCCTGCGATGCCATGGCTCTTGACGGATATATAGCCAACAAGGTAGGCTCTTTCCAGATAGCAATACTTGCGAAATATTTCGGTATTCCTTACTATGTGACAGGGCTTCCCGATGCGGAAAAAAAGTCAGGGGACGACATTAACATAGAGATGCGGGATCCTGAGCAGGTGCTTTCGGCAAGAGGCATAAGAAACTGCCGTCCGGAGGTTCATGGATTATATCCTGCCTTTGACATAGTGCCGCCGCATCTTATAACGGGGCTTGTTACAGATAAGGGAACCTATGTGCCCGAGCTTATAAGACACTACTACGATACACCGTCAGAGGAGTATTATTGATAAAATACGAGCCTGAAGCTGTGAAGCTTTTGTGAATTCACACATACTTTGAACATGCTTCACAAAACATTCAAAAATCGATGATAGCATTCGAAACCGTAGGCTACAACAGCCTGCGGTTTTTTGTTAAATGTAAATGCCGTCCGGGGACGGTACAGCAGCATGTAAAAGCGTGAGGAGTAAAGCTAAATGAAGAGAGTTTACATTGCGTCGGGATTGGTTGCGGCAGTGATTATAGCTGCCATGGTGCCGAGACTTATGAAAAAGGAACAGTTTGCCCAGCCGGTACAGGATGCCGTAGTTGAAGTTGAGAAACCGGATACGGGAAATATCTATGTAAAATCGGCTGTTGTCGGCACCATCAGCTCTGAGGAATATGCCTCGGTAAACCTTAAAGCCGGCGGAGATGTGACAGAGGTCTATGTAAAGGCAGGAGACCATGTTGAGGCAGGAGATGCGCTTTTTGACATTGATACAAAGCAGGTTGAAAGCGCAAAAAGCAGCATGGATTCAGCGTCCCTGAAACTCTCGCAGGCACAGGATGAGCTTTCAAGGCAAAAGGTGCTGTATGACGGCGGAGGAATCTCAGAGCAGGCTTATAAGCAGTATCAGGATGCGGTAACAAGCGCAAAGATATCCTATGACAGCGCAAAGACAAACTATGATAATCAGCTCTCCTACAGCAATGTTACGGCTCCCATAAGCGGAACCGTAGAGCTTGTAAATATAGAAAAGCTGGCCTCGGTTTCGCAGGGGACGCAAGCCTGCGTTATCTCAGGCGGTGATGCAAAGACGGTTGATTTTTCCGTGTCGGAAAAGGTTGCAAAAAATATTTCCGTCGGTGATGAAATGAGCATTGAAAAGGACGGCGTCGAATATGAGGGCAATATCTATGAGATAAGCTCCATGGCAGACAGTCAGACCGGACTTTTCAGGGTAAAGGCAAAGCTCTTGAAAACAGAGGACGACAGCTCGCTTCCGACAGGCTCCTCGGTAAAGCTTTATGTTGTCACGGAAAAGGCAGAGGATGTCATGAGAATTCCTGTAGATGCTGTTTACTATGACGGAGGTCTTTCATATGTATATACCTATGATGCAAATGAAAGCTGTCTGCACAAGATGCAGGTGGAAACAGGCACCTATGACTCGGAATATATTGAAATAAAATCAGGAATCACAAAAGACGATGAGGTTCTTATCACCTGGAGCTCAGAGCTTTATGAGGGAGTAAAGGTAAGGCTTAAGGGCAGTACACAGACAAAGGATGCACAGTAACGGAGGACTGTAGATAATGGGAATAACTAAATTTGTCCTCAAAAGACCTGTAACAACCATACTTGCAGTAGTCTGTCTTATAGTATTCGGCATAAGCTCCGTCACCGGAATGACCCTGGAGCTTTCACCCGATATGGACTCACCCATGCTTATAGTTATGGCACAGTATTCAGGTGCATCTCCCGAGGACATGGATGAGCTTGTAACGACACCTATTGAGGATTCTGTAAGTTCACTTTCGGGACTTAAATCAGTCTCCTCCACATCCGGCGAGGGAAGCTCAACAGTCATGCTTGAGTACGAATACGGCACAGACATGGATGAAGCCTATGACGACCTCAAGAAGAAGATGGATTCAATCAAAATGCAGCTTCCGGACGATGTGGACGAGCCCACGGTAGTGGAGATGAACTCAAATCAGAACTCCTCAATGATGCTTGCGATAAATAATTCATCGCAGGAGGAGCTTTACGATTATGTAAAAAATGAAATAGTGCCTGAGTTTGAAAAGATATCCTCGGTTGCGGATGTCACCACCATGGGAGGCTCTCAGTCTTATATAAGAGTTGAACTCAGTCAGGAAAAGATGAAGCAGTACGGTGTGACAATGTCTTCGATAGCAGGTGACATTTCAGCCGCCAATTCTCAGATACCGGGTGGTTCGACCTCGCTCGGAAGTCAGGAATATACGATTTCAACCCGTATGAAGTATGACACTGAGGAGCTTTTGGGAGAAATTCCTCTTACAACCTCCGGCGGAGAAGGAACTGTATATCTGAGTGATGTTGCGGATGTTTATACCTACAGGTCAGATGATTCCGGTATTGCAAGATATAACGGACAGGACACTGTTTCAGTAAGCATTACAAAGCAGCAGTCATCCAATGCCATAGCGCTTTCAAACTCTGTAAGAAGTGTAATAGAAAGTCTTAAGGCAGAGGATCCGGCACTCGAAATAATTATTGCAAATGACAGCGCGGATCAGATAAAATCCTCGCTCTATGATATAGCGCAGACCGTAGTGCTTGCCGTAGTCATATCCATGGTTATCATCTGGCTTTTCTTCGGTGATATGAAGGCATCACTCATAGTCGGAAGTTCTATCCCCATCTCGATACTCGCCGCCTTAATATGCATGGGACTTACCGGACAAACGCTTAATATAATCACCATGGCGGCTCTTGCACTGGGCGTGGGAATGATGGTTGATAACTCCATAGTCGTTCTGGAAAGCTGCTTCAGAGTAACAGCCGATGAACGCCTCGGAGATTTCATGAAGGAGGCATTGAGGGGTACAAATATCGTAGGAGCCTCGGTTATGGCATCCACGGTTACAACCTGTGTTGTTTTTCTGCCCCTTGCCTTTATCAAGGGAATGTCGGGACAGATGCTTGCTCCGTTGGGATATACCATAGTATTCTGCATGGTTGCATCGCTCATATCAGCCATATCCATAGTACCGCTCTGCTATATGCTTTATAAGCCCGTGGAGAGAACAAAAGCACCGCTTTCAAGGCCGGTGGCAAACCTTCAGGATGATTACAGAGAGGTCATGAGCAAGCTTCTCTATAAGAGAAAGACCGTCATGCTGGTTACGGTAGGACTTATGGTATTTTCCGTTTTCCTTGCAAAAAGTCTTGATACGGAGCTTATGGCATCAGATGATAACGGACAGGTTTCAATATCCGTAGATACCCGACCGGGTCTTAAAACAGAGGAAGTAAATAAAATACTTCTCAAGGTTGAGGAAATAGTTGCACAAAATGAGGATGTTGAGTCATATATGACAAGAAGCTCCGGAGGCGGACCCATGGGCGGAGGTTCGGCATCCGTAACGGCATATCTTAAGGATGACAGAAAAAACTCCACCGAGGATGTTGCAAACGCATGGAAGGAGGCTGTCGCAGACATAGATAACTGTGACATTGATGTAAGCGTAAGCGGCTCCATGAGCATGATGAGTGACTTCGGGAACAGCTATTCGACCATAATAAAGGGTACGGATTATGATGAAGTAAAGGAGGTCACCGATAACATTGTAAGTGAACTGAGCAGCCGCGATGAGGTGGCAAAGGTACACTCCAATATCGAGAATGATACGCCTATAGTTGAAATCACCGTAGACGCGATAAAGGCGAAGGCAGCAGGGCTTACGGCGACAGGCATCGGAAGCACAATAAGCCAGATAAACAGCGGTATCACGGCTACATCCTTAAATATTGACGGAGAGGATATAGATGTAAAGGTAGAATATCCGGAAGGAACCTACGATACACTTTCTCAGATAAAGGGACTCCTGCTCACCACCCCTAATAAAGGGCAGGTACTGCTTTCGGATGTTGCAGATATCAGCTTTGCCGATTCGCCGTCGTCCATAAGAAAGGAAGATAAGCAGTATATCGTAACAATAAGTGCATCCTATACCGAAAAAGCAGATGAAAGCACAAGAATGACACTTCAGTCAGAGGTGGTAAACCCGAATCTTACATCTACTGTAGGCATTGGAATGAACTCAAGAGACAGAAGCATGAACGAGGAATTTCAGTCGATATTCAAGGCCATACTTACGGCAGTATTCCTTATATTTGTAGTCATGGCCGCCCAGTTCGAGTCACCGAAGTTTTCGCTCATGGTAATGTTTACCATACCTTTCAGCCTTATAGGCTCCTTCGGACTTTTATGGCTGGCAGATTCGGCAATAAGCATGACATCACTTGTAGGATTTCTGATGCTCATAGGAACGGTAGTCAACTCCGGAATACTCTATGTAGATACCGTCAATCAGTATCGTGAAACCATGGACAGAGACAAGGCACTCATAGAGGCAGGCGCTACACGAATGAGGCCCATACTCATGACTACGCTTACTACGATCTTGTCAATGATACCGATGGCGTTAGCTTACGGAAGCTCCGGAAAGACCACGCAGGGACTTGCACTTGTAAATATAGGAGGACTTACGGCATCCACGATATTAAGCCTTCTTATGCTGCCGGTATTCTACAGCATCATTGATGAGATAGGCTTTAAGAAGAACAGGGAAAAGACGATATGAGAAAAAAAATGATAAAAATCTCAGCCATACTTCTTTCGGGAATACTCAGCGCAAACGCATATATGTGTGCGTTTGCGGCGCAGAGTCCCGAGTTTTCAAGAAGCAGTGAGGAGTGGGCGGCACTGAAGGATAACAGGCTTGAATACAGTGAAATAGAAGACCTTATTCATGAATACAATCCGACTGTAGCCAATAATAACTATGAGTACAAGAACTTTGTTGACACCTACGGCAGTACAAATGAGGAAATTGCAAGCGAGTACAGAAGCAAAGCTTCCGACATTCTCAATAACATATCCGGCTCGGATGATGCCCAGTCTGTCATGAGCGATGCCCAGGCAGAGCTTTCGGCAAAGCAGCTTAATCAGCAGGCGGATAATAATACAGAGGACAGTACGACAAAGTCCTTAGGCTATAAGCAGTCAGAGGCACAGCTTGTCATGACGGCAAAGTCGTATTTCATACAGTATTATTCCTCACAAAACGAGCTTGAGGCAGCAAAGACAAGGCTTTCATCATTGCAAAGCAGTCTGGAGCTTACGAATGCAAAGGTGAATGCCGGAATTCTTACGGATTCTGATTTGAGGACTGCAAAAAAGAATGTTTCCGATCAGGAAAGCAGTGTGAAAAAGGCGGAGGAAGCCGTCGAGGAAGCAAGACAGAAGCTTATTGTGATGCTGGGCTGGTCGGCATCGGACACTCCGGAAATAGGTACACTTCCTGAGGTGACAGCTGAAATGGTAAACAGCATTGACCTTGAAAGCGATATTACAAAGGCAAAGGAAAATAACTATACCCTGAGCATAAATAAAAAGAAGCTTTCCAATGCAAAGGACAGTGACAATATAAGCGTTCTTAATTCAACGATTGAGGGCAATGAAAAATCCATTGCGGTTTCCGTAAACAGCGCATATCAGACACTTAAGAATGCGCTCATGAATCTTGATACGGCAAAGCTTTCTCTGAGCACCGAAGAAAAGAACATGGATACGGCGGAAAAACACTATCAGGCGGGGCTTTCCACCAGATATGACTACAGCAGTGAGCAGTATACGCTTTCGGAAAAGCAACAGGCAGTAAAGACGGCTGAGTATAATCTTGTAAGTGCATACATGAGCTATGAGTCATATGTGAACGGGCTTGCAAATGCGGGCTGAGCACTGCCGTCTCGTTTTGGGAAATTTTTCAAATGCATGCATAAGTATGAAAAACTCCGGATAAAAGAGCTGAAAGTTGGATATAAGATGAAAAAATACTTTATAAGAGAAAAATATGAAAAAATCATGCTGTGCAGGCACAGGGCAGGGTGGAAGTTTGCAGTGCTTTGTATGGCTGTGGCTGCGCAGACATTGACATCAGCTGTACCGGCATGCGCCGCAACCGTGATAATGGGCGGAGACGAGGTTGAGGATACAGGAATTTCAGACACGCAGGGAACGACAATATATCAGCCGGATTCTGAAAAAATATCCGAGGAAGCAGAAGAAAACTGGACCGCTGACGGAAATTCGGTGAATGCCGAGAGACTTTCAGACAATACAATAGAATATGACGAGCTGGGAACCTTTATTCATAAGTATAACAGGACAGTCCAAAATGCAAAGACCTCGATAAACAGTACGAAAAATCAGTATAAAAAGCTCAGAGAGGAGCTTTCGGGCGAGCTGCAGGATTCCGTAAGGGAGGCAAAGGATGCAAAGTCCGGCGGCGACAGTGACGCATACAGTACATATAAAAGCTATATAAACACATACAAGTCCGCCGTAAAAAGCTACAATAGGGTCATAGATAATCTTAACAGCTACGGGACCAATCAGAGCCTTGCAAGTATTGAAAAAAGCCTTACAAAGGCGGCGCAGAGTCTGATGATATCATATAATACGCTCAAACTTACGGAGGAATGCCTTAAAAAAACGGCGGAGGTAAGCGAGGCGGCATATAACAATACCGTACTCATGCAGGCCGCAGGCAGTGCGACAGCCACGGATACAGAGACTGCAAAGGCACAGAAAGACAGCGCGGTAAGCTCTCTTGAGCAGATTTCAGCCGGAAAAACCGAGGTCTATAAAAATCTCTGCATAATGCTCGGAGTTGATGAAAATGCAGGATATGCGGTAGCTGAGCTTCCGGAGCCGGACAGCACCTATATAACCTCGACTGACAGAGAGGCTGATATTCAAAATGCCGTAAATAACAGCTCTGCGGTAAAAAATCTGAGGCATCAGAGCACGGAAAGCTCAATTTCCGAGAGCTTAAAGGAGGCTTCACTTACAGAAACGGAAAATGAAGTAAGAATAGAAGCCAAAAAGCTATACAGCGAGATGGAAGAAGCCGCAAAAGCCTATGATGCAGCGGAGCTTACCGGAGAAAATGCCGAAGCAAGCTGGTCTTTAGCCGGGAAAAAGAACAGTATGGGAATGCTCAGCCGCGCTGAATACTTAAGTGCCGAGCTTAGCTATCTGTCGGGAAAAGCAGAGTATGAGAATGCACGCATAGGTCTTCTGAGTGCCATAAATGAGTACAAATGGTATGTAGAGGGTGTGTCATAAAAAATACTAAAAGAAGACAGCAACTGAAAAGTCTGAATAAAGTAAAAGAGCACCGATTCGGTGCTCTTTTTACGAATGCGGATAACAGGACTTGAACCTGCACGGTCTCCCACCAGAACCTAAATCTGGCGCGTCTGCCAATTCCGCCATATCCGCAAATGTAAACAGTATAAAGCTTATATATGGCGGAATTAAATTCCGCCATATATACAGTATACAGGGCCAGCGGGATTCGAACCCTCGAGTGCAGCAGTCAAAGTGCTGTGCCTTACCGCTTGGCTATGGCCCTAAAAAAGTCATACCTTATATTTCTATCATGATGCCACCTGAAAGTCAATGCGGGCATATCAGGTTATAATAAAAAAAGTTTCGATAAAGCGGCAAAAAGTACACACTAACGACACAGTTTGCCTGTAAAATTCAGGGGTTATGAAGAAGTATATTAAATATATAAAACCATATCTCACATACTTTATTTTGGGACCGATAATGATGCTTACCGAGGTATTCGGCGAGATCTGGATTCCTAGACTCATGTCATTCATCATAGATAACGGCGTGGCAGAAAGGGACATTGCCTATATCATAAAAGTTGGCATGCTGATGATAGGAGCCTGTCTTGTCATGGTCATAGGCGGAACCTTCGGGGCGTTCTTTTCGGTAAAGGCATCAGTGAGCTTTTCAGCTGATTTAAGAGAGGATCTTTTCAAAAAGGTTCAGAAATTCTCCTTTGCGGATCTGGACAGATTTTCAACAGGCTCGCTGGTGACAAGGCTTACAAATGACCTGCAGCAGATTCAAAATATGCTTGCAATGTCTTTACGCATGGCACTGAGGGCCCCGGGAATGCTTGTCGGCGGATTTATTATGGCGCTGGGATTAAACCGCGACCTCGCAAATATCCTGCTGGTGGTCATACCGCTGCTTGCCGTCTCGATTTTTCTTATAATGAAGACTGCCTATCCAATGTTTACAAAAATGCAGACATCGCTTGACAGCCTTAATAACGGCATACAGGAATCTCTTACCAATGTCCGCGTGGTAAAGTCATTCGTAAGAGAAGATTTTGAAAAGAAAAAATTCGCAGGGCTTAATGAGGACTTAAAGGAAAAGACACTGAATGCCATGAATGTGGTCATTCTTATCATGCCTGTCATGAGCTTTTTCATGAATGTCACAAGCTGTGCGGTCGTATGGTTCGGCGGAAACAGAATTATTGCGGGCGGCATGCAGGTTGGAGACCTTACGGCGTTCATCACCTATGTGACGCAGATTCTCATGTCGCTTATGATGCTGGCGATGATTATTCTGCAGTCCTCCCGTTCCATGGCATCCTTTAAAAGAACCTCGGAGCTTTTGGACTTTGTGCCGAGCCTTGGCGATGACGGAGCAAAACAGCCTGAAAAGAAGGTGGAAAAGGGAAGCATTGACTTTATAAATGTATCCTTTGACTATTCTGATGCAGATAAGGATGTCAATGCTCCGGCAGCTGACGAAAAAGAAAAGCCGGGCACTGCAAATACAGATAAAACTGTGCTTAAAAATATATCCTTCAGCATTGCACCGGGAGAAACGGTGGGAATTCTCGGAGCCACAGGCTGCGGAAAAACCTCAATGGTTCAGCTTATCCCGAGACTTTATGACGCAACAGAGGGTGCCGTGCTGGTGGACGGGACAGATGTAAGAGACTACACGCTCAAAAATTTAAGAGACGGCGTGGGCATGGTATTGCAGTACAATACGCTTTTTGCCGGCACAATCTATGAAAACCTCCGCTGGGGCTCGGAGACTGCCTCGGACGAGGAGGTAAAAAAATATGCAGAGTATGCACAGGCTGACGGATTTGTAAGTGAATTTAAGGATGGCTACGACTCCATGATAGAGCAGGGGGGCTCCAATGTCTCCGGCGGACAAAAGCAGAGACTGTGTATCGCAAGAGCACTTCTCAAAAAGCCGAAGATACTTATACTGGACGATTCCACCTCAGCTGTAGATACGGCTACGGAAAAGCGCATAAACGAGGCGTTTGCCGACGAGCTTAAGGACACCACAAAGCTGATAATAGCACAGCGCATAGGCTCGGTAAAAAATGCCGACAGGATAATCGTCATGGATGACGGCAGGATCGCAGATATAGGCTCTCATGAGGAACTTATGGCGCGCTGTGAGGAATATCGTGAAATTTACTACAGTCAGATAGAGAAAAAAGCAGGGGAGGCGGTATGATGATTAAGGAAGCCTCAGCTAAAACAAGAAGAGATATTCTTGAAGAATCACTGAAAAGACGCTACGGCGGAAAAATAGCATCCGCAGGAAGAGGCCCCGGAGGAAGACCGGGCGGACCGGGAGGCCCCGGCGGCAGAACAGGCGGCGGAAAACCGAAGGATGTAAAAAAGACTGTCAAATATATAATGAGCTATGTCCTTAAGGAAAAGCTCAGGCTTACGGGAGCACTTGTCTGCGTGCTGGTATCAACCGCATCAACGCTTGCGGCATCCTATATGCTAAGACCTATTATCAATACCTACATAGCACCGACTGACGGCTCACGGGGAGATCTGTCAGGGCTTTTTTCAGCCGTAATATTTATGTTTCTCATATACATAGCAGGTATCATAGCCACATATATTCAGTCCAGACTCCTTACAAGAATCGGGCAAAACTGCCTGCAGGCCATGCGTACCGATCTGTTCAATCATATGCAGAGCCTGCCGGTAAGATATTATGACGGAAATACCAGAGGCGATCTCATGAGCCGCTTTACCAATGATATCGATAATGTGGGAAACATGCTCTCATCCTCGCTGATATCGATTTTTACGGCAATGCTTACGCTCGCAGGAACTCTGGCACTTATGCTGTATACAAATCTGGTTTTGACGCTGGTTACCATAGTTGTAGTGCCCCTGATGCTCTCCGTGGTAAAGCTTATATCACTGAAATCATCAACCTATTTCGGAAGACAGCAGGCGGCACTGGGCGCACTGAACGGATATATTGAAGAGGCAGTAACGGGTCAGAAGGTCATAAAGGTATTTAATCACGAGGACACAGTCAGCGAAGAATTCGGAATATTAAATGAACATCTCAGGGATGATCAGGTGTGGGCGCAGTTTTACAGCGGCGTGATGGGGCCTGTCATGAACTGCTCGTCACAGATAAGCTACACGCTTACGGCAGTGGTCGGAGGACTTCTGGCAGTATTAAGAGGCTTTGACATAGGCGGGCTTACGGTATTTCTTAATTATTCGAGACAATTCTCACGCCCCATAAACGAGATTGCAATGACTACAACCACCATTTTTTCGGCGCTTGCAGGAGCCGAGAGAGTTCAGGCGGTGCTTGAGGCTGAGCCTGAGGAAAGGGATGCGGTCAATGCCTATATACCGTCACCCATGCGCGGCGATGTAGTCATGAAGGATGTCTGCTTCGGCTACAATGAAGACAAGCTTATTCTTAAGCATATAGACCTGTATGCTCATCCGGGTCAGAAGATAGCCTTTGTAGGCTCTACAGGCGCAGGCAAAACCACGGTCATGAATCTTTTGCCGAGATTTTATGATATACAGAGCGGAACAATAACCATAGACGGAGTAGACATTAAACAATATAAAAGATCTGAGCTCAGAAAAAATGTCACCATGGTTTTGCAGGAGTCGCATCTTTTCAGCGGCACCATAATGGAAAACATTCGCTACGGAAGACTGGATGCAACGGACGAAGAGGTTATTGAAGCGGCAAAGACAGCATCTGCGGATTTCTTTATAAGACACCTTCCGAACGGATATAATACCGTAATAGATGCTGACGGCTCAAATCTCTCACAGGGGCAGAGACAGCTTTTAAATATCGCCCGTGCGGCAGTATCAAAGGCGCCGGTGCTTATTCTGGATGAGGCGACCTCCTCAGTCGATACAAGGACAGAAAGACTTATAGATGACGGAATGCATAAGCTTATGAATGACAGAACGACCTTTGTTATTGCGCACAGGCTTTCCACGGTGCGAGATGCCAATGCCATAATGGTTCTGGAGCATGGAGAAATCATAGAAAGAGGCACGCACGAACAGCTTCTGGAGATGAAAGGCCGTTATTATGAGCTGTATACGGGAAAGGCACAGCTGGATTAAGCCATGCCTTAAACAACTGTAAAGATAAAAAGAAAAAGGCCTTGACCATCAGGAACAAAGCCTTTTTCTTTTTATAGTTTGTCTTGCGCTGCGAGGGGGAAGTGCAGCTTTATAGGATTTTTTAACAATGAAGGAGAAACTTTATCAGCCCTTATATGTATCAAGAGCCTGCTTGAAGTCTGCGATGATATCATCAGCATTCTCAAGACCAATGCTTATTCTTACAAGACCCTCAGGAATTCCGGATGCCTTAAGCTCCTCAGGAGTATAGGTAGAATGAGTCATGCTTGCAGGATGCTCAACAAGAGTCTCGGCATCACCGAGTGAAACGGCGATAGTGCAGAGCTGAAGCCTGTTGATAATAGCCGATGTCTCATCTCTGTCGGACTTAAGCTCGATGGATATCATTCCGCCCGGAAGAGTCATCTGCTTCTTTGCAATCTCATATCCCTCAAAGTCCTCAAGACCCGGATAATAAACCTTGGCTACAGCCGGATGGTCATGAAGGAATTTTGCAACCTTCTCGGCGTTCTTACAGTGTCTCTCCATACGAATATCAAGAGTCTTAAGACCTCTTGCAAGGAGGAAGGCATTGAACGGGCTCATAACAGCTCCGGTCATATCCTTTATACCGAACATACGGCACTTATCAATGAATTCCTGCTTTCCTATGATAACACCGGCGATAACATCTCCGTGACCGTTGAGATACTTTGTGGCACTGTGTACTACAACATCAGCTCCGATGGTAAGAGGCTTTGTTATGTAAGGTGTGCTGAAAGTATTATCAACTACTACGGAAATCTTGTCATTGTAGTCATGGGCTGCCTTTGCAACTGCTTCGATGTCTATTACCTTAAGAGTAGGGTTGCACGGGGTTTCAAGATATACAACCTTTGTCTTATCTGAAAGAGCAGCCTTAAGAGCTGACAAATCAGCCATATCAATGAACTTAACCTTTACTCCGAACTTGGATAATCCATGGCAGAGAAGAGCGTAAGTGCATCCGTAAAGAGTATCACTTGCAACGATTTCATCACCTGCCTCAACCAGGCTCCAGATAGCTGCAGAGATAGCACCCATACCCGAAGCGGCTGCCATTGCTGCCTCACCCTCCTCGAGGTTTGCAACAATCTTCTCAACTGCATCACAGGACGGATTGCCGAGTCTTGAATAGATATATCCGGCTTCCTTGCCTGCAAAACGGGCACCGCCCTGCTCAACTGAAGCAAACTCGAAGGTAGATGTCTGGTAAATAGGATTGCAGAGCGCACCTGCTGAGTTTTCAAGCTTACCTGCGTGAATCTGTCTTGTAGCAAATCCCATGTCTTTTGTGATATGCATAATGTCCTTCCTTTCAGCGGCCGATATTTATCAATGTGATAATATATACGGTTTGCTATGAATAAATAAAATATTGTTGTTACAATGCGCCTTTTATGCGATCCAAGAAGAGGGATGCAGACCGGCAGTAATCGGAGCATTATGATTATTGAACAAAAATGAATTCGGAATTTGAATTTCCTTGTTCACTTCTTACTATGGATGATAACACAGAAACCGGAGACAGTGTTAATATCTAATATTCATTGTTTGCTATCACAAAAATAAATATCAAAAAAATATCAATACAAAGTGAATATTATATTGTCGTCAAAATACACAGAAAAACATGAAAAAACAGAAATAAAACAGCCGGGAAGTATACCCGGCTGTAAACAGAATATTAAGTTTTAATAATAAGTATAAATTATTTTGATATAAAGCTATTGCTGTGCAAAAGCAGTGTCAGCGTGTTCTGCTTATACTCAGACAGCACCGTCCTGTTCGGCAGCCTTTTCAGCAGCCAGAACTGCCTTCTTGGCTTCAACGCCTGATTCTGCACAATGATACTCCCAGTTCCACGGATCCTTTCTGGTGATACCGTCTGCAAACGGAATGTAGATTGAAAGAATTCCGAAGATTGCAAGGAACCAGCAATACCAGAGATTAGGAAGAATATCTACAGGGTTTATCATTACGCCGTAAGCTGTGGTAAGTGATGAAGCTACAAGAAGCTGAGCTCCGTAAGGGATGATACCCTGAAATACGCAGGCAAAAACATCAAGCAGAGAAGCTGTTCTTCTCGGGTCAATCTTATACTCTGTGGAAATATCCTTTGCCATGGAGCTGCTGACGATGATGGCAACGGTGTTGTTTGCAGTAGCACAGTCAGCAAGAGAAACAAGTGCTGCAATACCTATCTGACCGGACTTTGAACCCTTCATAACGGTTCTGAGCTTCTGAACGAGCCAGAGGATACCGCCGTTGTGAGTGATGATTTCAGAAATACCGCCGCAGAAAAGAGTAAGGTAGAAAACCTCATCCATGCTGGTGAAGCCTGCCCATACCTGCTGAGCAAATTCCGGAACCGTAAGAGAGGATGTAGCCATACCGATAATGCCTGCAATAAAGATTCCGAGTGTGAGGCAAAGGAATACATTCATACCGATAATGGCGAGCACGAATACAAGAATATAAGGAAGAACCTTGATAAGACTGTACTCAAGGTCACCGAGTGACTGAGCTGTTTCAGGCATTCCGAAAATAAGAAGGGCAATTACAGTCAGAATTGCTGCGGGCAATGCTATAAGGAAGTTAACTCTGAACTTATCTCTCATTTCGCAGCCCTGAGATCTTGTAGCGGCGATAGTTGTGTCTGATATCATGGAAAGGTTATCACCGAACATTGCACCGCCTACGCAGGCACCAAGCACAAGCGGAATGCTTAATCCGCCCTTATCGGCAACACCTACGGCTATAGGTACGATAGCACCGATGGTACCCATTGAGGTTCCGGTAGCGGTACCCATGAATGCCGAGATTATGAAAACGCCTGCAGCCAGAAACTGAGGAGGTATAACGGACAGGCCAAGGTTGATGGTCGAGTCGCGTCCGCCCATTGCGGCTGCTACGGCTGAAAAGGCACCTGCAAGAATGTAGATGATAAGCATCGTTACGACATCCAGATTTGCAGCGCCCTTTGCGAAGAGTGCAAACTTTTCATCGAGGGAGCCCTTTCCCAGAAGAAAAGCACATATAACTGCAATAAACATCGCACTTACGCTCGGGAACTGATAGAATGCCATTTCTACGCCCTGAGACTGATAGTAAATTCCGGCACCGAGATATACTACAACAAAGACAACAAATGGCAGAAGTGCAAGACCGCTGGCTTTTTTTGTTTTATTATCCATAATTTCCTCCAGTTACATAAAAAATGATTTTCCTTGTCTCTTTGCACAAAAAAACAGTGCATAGCCCCTCTTCATTTGTTACATTATATCATTACAAAAGGCTGCATCGGTATTAGTAATTATTGAAGTATATATATTAAAAAAAAATATATCAAAACATCAAAACATCAAAAACAGCCTCTATCCTTTGTATAATATTTATAA
>CAVBSU010000003.1:50902-68031 GCA_963598245.1 Lachnospiraceae bacterium
ATAAAAAAATACATTTACAGATATTCAATATAAATGAAATAGATAACATGAAATGAAAAAAGACTGCGGGGAGCGACGAAAAAACAGCTGCATACAGTAAAAAGCTGTTCAAAGCCTCAGAAACCTGTAAAAAAACAAAGTGTCCCAAAGCCTTGAATGTACTCTCATGCAATGGTATATTTAAGACTTAAAAAACAAAAAAGGAAGTTTACCGCATATGAAAAAATACGCTGAAATGACCGGAGAGGAGCTTAAAAAGGAATACGAAAAGCTTCTTAATATTTATAAGGAATATAAGTATCAGGCGCTCAGCCTGAATATGGCAAGAGGAAAGCCGTCACCGGCACAGCTTGATCTTTCGATGGGCATGATGGATGTGCTCGGCTCCGATTCGGATTTAAGCTGCGAGGACGGTGCGGACTGCCGCAACTACGGCGTAATGGACGGCATACCGGAGGCAAAGGAGCTTATGGCTGACATAATGGAAGTAAATCCGGATAATATAATCATATTCGGAAACTCTTCTCTTAATGTCATGTTTGACTGCATTTCCAGAAGCTACAGCCACGGTATCATGGGCGCTGCGCCATGGTGCAGGCTTCCGAAGGTTAAATGGCTGTGCATAGTTCCGGGCTATGACAGACATTTTAAGATTACGGAGTATTTTGGCTTTGAGATGATAAACATCCCCATGCTTCCGACAGGACCCGACATGGATATGGTTGAGAAGCTGGTTTCACGGGATGATGCCGTAAAGGGCATCTGGTGCGTTCCGAAGTATTCCAACCCCACGGGAAATTCCTATTCGGACGAAACAGTTCGCCGTTTCGCAAGACTTAAGCCGGCGGCACCTGATTTTCGTATATACTGGGACAATGCTTATACTGTTCATCATCTCTATGAGCATAATCAGGATCATCTCATCGAGATTCTGGCAGAGTGCAAAAGAGCGGGAAATCCGGACATGGTTTACAAGTTTGCCTCAACCTCGAAAATCAGCTTTCCGGGTTCCGGAATAGCCATGCTTGCAGCCTCGCTTAACAATCTTGAGGATATCAAGGAAACCCTGAAATACCAGACGATAGGACACGATAAGGTAAATCAGCTTCGCCATGTGCGCTTCTTTAAGGATATTCACGGAATCGATGAGCATATGAAGAAGCATGCCGAGCTTTTAAGACCCAAATTCGAGGCAGTCGAAAATATATTGGAAAAGGAGCTTGGAGGCATGGATATAGGAACATGGACCAAGCCGTTCGGGGGATATTTTATCTCCTTTGATTCACTTCCGGGCTGTGCAAAGTCGATAGTTTCACTGTGCAAAAAGGCAGGAGTTCAGCTGACCTCGGCAGGAGCTACATTTCCGTACGGTAAAGATCCCGGAGATTCCAACATACGAATAGCGCCGTCCTTCCCGGGACTTGATGAAATAAAGGCCGCCATTAAGGTTTTCACTGTATGTGTAAGGATTGCATCACTTGAAAAATTCATGGGCGAAAAGGGAATAGAAGAAGAAGCAAAAGTCTGATAACATGGAAAATGATGATAAGGTAAAAAGAATAAAGGAGCTTACGGAGCTTTTAAATCTTGCCGGCCGTACCTACTATCAGGAGGGCAGAGAAATAATGCCCAACATAGACTATGACAGGTACTATGATGAGCTTCTGGCATTGGAAAAGGAAACAGGCTTCAGACTTTCCAATTCACCGTCGCAGAATGTCGGATATGAAATCATATCGGAGCTTCCGAAGGAAAGACACGAGCAGCCCATGCTTTCTCTTGATAAGACAAAGTCCGCGGATGAGCTTATCAGCTGGATGAACGGAAAAAAGTGCGTCTTAAGCTGGAAGCTGGACGGCATTACCTGCGTAGTCACCTACGAAGATGGAAAGCTTAAAAAGGCGGTTACCAGAGGGAACGGGGAAATAGGAGAGGTAGTAACTCCGAATGCCCGCTTCTTTGATAACCTGCCCGGAACCATTCCCTTTAAGGGAAGACTTGTAGTTCGCGGAGAGGCAGTCATATCCTACAGCGATTTCAATAAAATCAATGAAGAGGTAGCAGATACTGCCGCGAGATACAAAAATCCGCGCAATCTCTGCTCCGGTTCGGTGCGTCAGCTGGATCCTGCGGTTACGGCAGGAAGACATGTAAGGCTTATAGTATTTGCCCTTGTTTTAGCTGAGGGAACAAAAGATGCACCCGAGGTTCCTGATTTTAAAAATTCCTTCGCACAACGCTTTGACTGGCTTAAAGGACAGGGCTTTGAGGTGGTGGAGCATATCTTTACGGACGGTGAATCTGTCCGGGAGGATATACTTAAATTCAAGGAAAGAATTCCGGATTATGATATCCCCTCGGACGGACTTGTGCTTTCGTTTGAGGATGTAGAGTATGGCCTGTCTTTGGGACGAACCGCAAAGTTCCCCAGAAATTCCATAGCCTTTAAATGGCAGGATGAGCTTGCGGAAACCACACTCAGAAAAATAGACTGGTCAGGCTCGAGAACAGGGCTTATAAATCCGGTTGCGGTATTTGATCCGGTGGAGCTTGAGGGAACGACAGTCACCAGAGCAAGCGTACACAATGTGAGCATAGTAGAAGAGCTGGAGCTTGGCATAGGCGATACGATAAATGTCTATAAGTCCAACATGATTATTCCGCAGATAAATGATAATCTTACCAGAAGCGGCAATGCAGAAATACCTGACAGATGCCCCGTCTGCGGCGGAAAAACCGAGGTAAGGCGTGATAATACGGCGGCACTTTTATATTGCCTTAATCCCGACTGCCCTGCAAAGAAGGTAAAATCCTTCGAGCTTATGGTAAGCCGTGATGCACTGAATATAGACGGGCTTTCGGAAATGACGCTTGAAAAGCTTATAGATGAGGGCTTTATAAGAAAATATGCGGATTTATTCAGGCTTGAACAGCACAGACACGATATAGCGGCACTGGAGGGCTTTGGTGAAAAATCTGCGGAAAATCTCATTGCTGCCGCAAAAAAAGCATCGGAAACGGATTTGTACAGATTGCTCTATGGGCTTGGCATTCCCGGAATAGGGCTTGCAGGCTCCAGGGCTGTATGCAGGTATTTTAAAAACAGCCCGGAGGCTGTAATGAATGCAACCGAAGAGGAGCTTTTAAACATAAGAGATATCGGGCCTGTTCTGGCTGCAAACTTTGTAAAATTTTTCAGCAATGACGAGCATAGAGCCGAGGCTTCGGAGCTTCTTGAGGAGCTGAGCTTAAGACAGGATGAGTCAGACTCCGGTGATATCGAAAAAATATTTGACGGAATGACATTTGTCATAACAGGTGATGTGGAGCATTTCGCAAATCGCAGAGAGGTTCAGGAGCTTATAGAGCTTCTCGGAGGAAAGGCATCAGGCTCGGTATCGGCAAAAACCACATATCTGATAAATAACGATATTATGAGTGCTTCGTCTAAAAATCAGAAGGCGAAGGCTCTGAATATTCCGATTATTACGGAGAAGCAGTTCATGGAACTTCTTCCGGAGGACAGAAGGCCGCTGTAAAAATGATAAAATTCAGGAGGTAAGTCATGTTTGAAAGAATGAATGAAGAGATAGCAAAAATAGGTGTCATCCCCGTAATTGTCATAGAAGACTCAAAGGATGCAGTTCCGACGGCAGAGGCACTTGAAAGGGCAGGCTTAAAGTGCGCGGAGATAACTTTCAGAACGGCAGCAGCCGAGGAATCCATCAGACTTATATCCGAGAGCTTCCCGAATATGCTCGTAGGTGCGGGGACAGTTCTTACAAAAGAAAATGTGGATAAGGCAGTGGCAGCCGGAGCAAAATTTATCGTTTCTCCTGTCTTTGATCCGGAAATAGTTGATTACTGTATTTCAAAGAATATCCCGATCTATCCGGGCTGTGCCACACCGTCGGAAATCATGCAGGGCATAAAGAGAGGTCTCGGAATAGTCAAATTCTTTCCGGCGGCTGATCTTGGAGGTGCTGTTACCATAAAAGCCATATCGGCTGCGCTTAAGGGCATCAAATTCATGCCGACGGGCGGCATAAATAAGGATAATATGCGAGATTACCTTTCGATGGACTGCGTAGCAGCCATAGGCGGATCATGGATGTGCAAATCAGGCTTTATTTCAAACGGAGAGTTTGACCGCATAGAGAAGCTGACAAGAGAGGCCTTATACAGTGCGGATAAAATAAGAGAAGAAAAAAAGTAATAAATCAAAATTTGAGGTTTATATGAACAAAAAATTAAGGGGCAGCCTTGTATTATTTGTTACGGCACTTATATGGGGAGTGGCTTTTGTTTTCCAGAGCACGGCTATGGATGACATAAAGCCTCTTCTCTTTTCTGTAGTCAGATTTTTTCTGGCAGGCCTGGTATTGCTTCCGGTCATAGCGGTCAGAAATGCGAAGTCGCCGGAATTTAAAAAGCTTGCAGAAGAAAAAAAGCAGGATTTGAAGCTTTTATCGATAAAGGGAGGAATTGTCTGCGGCTTCGGACTTATGGGAGGCTCGATTTTGCAGCAGTACGGGCTGGTCACGGTAAGTGCCGGAAAATCAGCATTTCTTACAACTCTTTATATAATACTTGTACCGGTTGCCGGAATATTCCTCGGAAAAAAAGCAGGAAAAATGCTTTGTGTCAGTGTAATAGTTGCCATAATCGGCTTCTATCTGCTTTGCATGAAGGATGGCTTCGGTCATATTGAAAAAGGGGACATGTTCTGTCTTTTAAGCGCCTTTGCCTTTACATTTCAGATACATTCAATAGATCATTTCATGGAGGAAGGAGCAGATCCCATTATTCTTTCATGTACCGAATTTTTCACGGTGTCGGCACTGCTGTTTTTCCCGATGCTTATCATGGAAGGCTTTCATATGGCACCCATAAAAAATGCGCTTGGCAGCATTCTTTATTGCGGGGTCATGTCGGGAGGCGTGGCTTATACCTGTCAGGTTCTGGGTCAGAAGGATGCAGATCCGACGATAGCCACACTTATAATGAGTCTGGAATCGGTTTTTGCGGCACTGGCAGGATGGATATTGCTGCATGAAAGCTTAAGCCCGAGAGAGCTTACGGGCTGTGTGCTTGTTTTTGCGGCTGTCATACTGGCTCAAATCACACCGGCGCAGAATAAAGGCAGAAAATAAACATAGTTGTTAAAAATATAACTCAGCTGACAAAAACTTAACATAAAAAATACTTGCGCGCAAACAGTTTTTTCTTGAAATAGTTATATCTGTTGTTCTATAATCGGACTGAATTATTTTTGCAGATAAGCATATATTATAGAAAGGGGAATTAACTTTATGGGCCTTGCGACATTCAGAGGCGGTGTCCATGCGTATGAGGGAAAGAATTTGAGCGAGTATTGTGCGATTAAGGAGCTCGAATTTGACGGGGAATATGTCTTCCCCATGTCCCAGGGTATAGGCGCACCGTCGAAGCCTATCGTTGCTGTCGGTGACTATGTGCTTGCCGGTCAGAAGATCGCCGAGCCGGGCGGATTTATCTCCGCAGTAGTAACATCTTCAGTTTCGGGAACCGTAAAAAAAATCGAACCCAGGCTTAACACCATGGGAAACTATGTTCAGTCGATCGTAATTGAAAGCGACGGACTGTACAAAGAGGTTGAAGGTATCGGCAAAGAGAGAGCCTTGGATGATCTCACAAAGAACGATATCAGAACCATTATTAAGGAGGCAGGAATCATCGGAATGGGCGGCGCAGGCTTCCCAACCCATGTCAAGCTTGCTCCGAAAAATGACGATGACATCGATTTTGTAATAGCCAACGGTTCGGAATGTGAACCCATGCTTACCAATGACCACAGACTTATGGTTGAGGAGCCGGAGAGAGTTGTCGGAGGAATGAAGGTCGTGCTCTCTTTGTTTCCCAATGCCAAGGGTGTCATTGCCATAGAAAACAACAAACAGACGGCTATCGATAAGATAAGGCATCTCATACAGGACGAAAAGCGCATAAGCGTTGTTGTAATGCGCACCAAATATCCTGAAGGCGGCGAGCGTCAGCTCATATATGCCGTAACGGGACGCCAGATCAATTCCAAAATGCTTCCGGCAGACGCAGGCTGTGTCGTGGACAATGTTGCGACCCTTGCTGCCATCTATGATGCCGTAATAAAGAGTACACCTATAATGAAGAAAAACATCACCATTACCGGTGATGCTGTTGGCGACCCTTCAAATGTGCGCATAAGACTGGGAGTTTCCTACAAGAGAATAGTTGAGGCCATCGGAGGCTATAACTGTACTCCGGCGAAGATTATCTGCGGAGGCCCCATGATGGGAATGGCTCTGTTCGATACGGATGTGCCGGTAGTCAAAAACTCATCGGCTCTTTGTGCGTTCGTGCATGACGAGGTTGCAGAGAGCAGCGGAACTCACTGTGTTCGCTGCGGAAGATGCGTTGACGCCTGTCCTATCTTCCTTATCCCGCCGATTTTGTCAAAAGAGGTTGAAAAGGGAAATCTTGACAAGTTCCAGGAATTGAACGGAATGGAATGCATCGAGTGCGGAACCTGCTCCTATATCTGCCCTGCAAAGAGACCGCTGACACAGCTGTTCAAGCAGGCAAGAAAAGAGGTTATGACTATAGCAAGGGCAAAGCAGGCTGCCGAAAAGGCAAAGGCTGATGCAGAGAAGGCTGCCGGAAATGAAAAGGCAGCAGAAGAAAAAAAGTAAGGAGGTAATATCAGTGGACGAGATTAAAAAAATAATTCCTAATGTATCCTCCTCACCTCACTTCAGAAGCAAGCTTACAACAAGAAGAGAGATGCTCGATGTATGTATCGCAATGATACCTATCATCATCTGGGGAGCCTATCATTTCGGAAGCTATACATTGCTCATATCAATTTGTACCGTAGCTGCGGCTGTGGCATCAGAATATATATATGAGAAGCTTATGCATCTGCCGATAACCATCGGTGACTGCTCAGCCGTGGTAACCGGACTCATACTTTCGTTAAACATGCCGCCGGCTATTCCGATATGGGTGCCGATGGTGGGTGCGGTTTTTGCCATCGTAGTAGTAAAGCAGCTCTACGGCGGACTCGGCCAGAACTTTATCAATCCGGCGATCGCAGCAAGATGCTTCCTTCACATAGCCTATTCGGGGCTTATGAATGACTTCTCATACGGCACCTTCGACAACATGACAAGCGCTACACCGCTTGCAATGCTCAGGGCAGGCGAGGAAGTAAATCTCTGGGATCTTTTCATAGGCAATATTCCCGGAACCATCGGTGAGGTATCCACACTGTGCCTGCTCATCGGTATATGCTACATGATAGCAAGAAACATCATCACCCCGCGCATACCTATAGTATATATAGGTACGGTTGCGATATTCATGTTTATCACGGGAGGCTTTGACCCGTATTATATGGTGGTTCAGCTTCTGTCCGGAGCTATCATTTTCGGTGCCTGCTTCATGGCAAATGACTATGTCACAAGCCCTGTTACACACAGAGGACAGATACTCTATGCCATATTCATAGGTATCATGACAGGCATAATAAGAACCTGGAGTCCGACAGCGGAAGGAGCGTCATACTCCATTCTTCTGGGAAACCTGCTTGTGCCTATTCTTGACAGAATTTCCATCCCTGCACCATTCGGAAAGGGAGGTAACAAGAAATGAAAAATACTATCATAAAGGACACCATAATTCTTTTCCTTATAACTCTCATTTCCGGTGTGGCACTGGGCGTTGTTCATGAGGTTACATTAGAGCCGATTGCGGCAGCTCAGGCAAAGGCTGCCAATGAGACCTACAGAGCGGTATTTCCGGAGGCAGCCGAATTTACGGCACCTGAAGGCACAGATGAAAAGCTTGAGGCTGCCAATGCCGATGCATCAGGCTGGGGATACGGAAAGGTTACGGTAAATGATTTCTTTGAAGCAAAGGATGCTTCAGGAAATGTTATCGGGCATGTTATCAATGCCACATCCTCGGAGGGATACGGCGGCGATATCAGGATTTCCATAGGCGTGGACAATGACAACAGGCTTCTGGGTCTGGGCTTTCTTTCCATATCCGAGACAGCCGGTCTCGGAATGAAGGCAAAAGAGCCGGAGTTTAAGGATCAGTTCACGGGAAAGGATGCTTCCGGCGAAATTACAAGAATAAAGACCGGAACAGCCGATGACACGCAGTTTAATGCCCTGAGCGGTGCTACCTACACCTCATCGGCAGTAGGAAATGCGCTCAATGCAGCCCTGAAATTCCTTCACGAATATGCAGAGTAAGGGAGGTTGATATTGTGAATAAATATACTGAAAGAATTTATAACGGTATCTGGAAGGAAAATCCGCTGTTCGTTCTTGTTCTCGGAACCTGCCCTACCTTAGCTGTAACGACCTCAGCCGTAAACGGCGCAGGCATGGGACTCTCAACGACAGCCGTGCTGATTTTCTCTAATCTGATAATATCTCTTATGAGAAATATCATTCCCGAAAAGCTCAGACTTCCGGGAGAAATCGTTATCGTTGCATCACTGGTTACCATAGTTGACATGCTTATGGAGGGATTTACCCCGAGCCTTTATTCTTCCCTCGGAATCTATATTCCGCTTATAGTCGTTAACTGTATTATCCTTGGACGCGCAGAGGCATATGCCATGAAAAACGGTCCGATAGTATCACTTTTTGACGGTCTCGGCATGGGACTCGGATTTACCGTGGCACTGGTTGCCATAGGTGCAGTCAGAGAGCTTATCGGAGCAGGACAGATATTCGGCTTCCAGGTAATGCCTTCATTCTATACACCGTGCTCGATCTTTATCATGGCACCCGGTGCATTCCTTGTATTTGCCTGCCTTACGGCTCTTCAGAACAAGCTCAAGATGCCCTGTGCGACAAACGGAGACGGAGCTGCGGGTGAAAGCGGATGTACCGGAAACTGCCTAAGCTGCGGAATAACACACGGAACGAAAGAATAAGGAGGAGAGAAGATGGTTGGATTGATCGTAATTGCTATCAGCTCGTGCTTTGTAAGCAATGTCGTGCTTAGCCAGTTCCTCGGTATCTGCTCTTTCCTGGGTGTTTCGACAGATATCAAAACTGCAGCCGGCATGGGCGGAGCGGTAGTTTTTGTCATTACATTGGCATCGTTTGTAGCAAGCGTGGTTTATAATTACATACTCATACCGCTTGACATGGTGTATCTGAAGACTATTGTCTTCATACTTATTATCGCTGCATTGGTTCAGATAGTTGAGATGTTCATGCATAAGTGTATGCCTGCATTATATTCGGCACTCGGCATATACCTTCCGCTTATCACAACTAACTGTGCAGTTCTCGGAGTAGCTCTTACCAATGCACAGAACAGCTACAATATTATCGAATCGGTTGTCAGCGGATTTGCGACTGCCTTCGGCTATCTTATAGCTATTGTTCTTCTGGCAGGCATTCGTGAGCACATAGCCGGAAACAATATCCCGAAAAGCTTTCAGGGCGTTCCGATAGTTATTGTAACAGCTGCACTTATGTCAATCGCATTTATCGGCTTTGCCGGACTTATGTAAGAAGGAGGCTCATGTATGAACATTACAGCAGTAATTATAGCCGCCGCCCTCATAGCAATAGTCGGAATAATAGTCGGCGTGGGACTTGGAGTTTTTTCGGAGAAGTTTGCGGTTGAGGTAGACCCGAGAGAGGCTGAAATCAGAGAAGCACTGCCGGGAAATAACTGCGGAGGCTGCGGATATCCCGGCTGTGACGGCTGTGCAAAGGCCATCAATGAGGGAGAGGCTCCGGTATCAGCCTGCCCAGTAGGACAAAAGCCCGTATGGGATATAATAGCAGCTATCATGGGTGTAGAGGCCGGTGAACAGGAAAAGATGGTAGCATTTGTAAAATGTGCCGGAACCTGTGAAAAAGCGCCTAAGAGATATATCTACACAGGACCTGATGACTGCAATGCACTTGCTCCGGTACCGGGTTCAAGTGACAAGGCATGCCTCTTCGGCTGCCTTGGTCATGGCTCCTGCGTAAAGGCGTGCCAGTTTGATGCCATCCATGTCATTGACGGTGTTGCAAAGGTGGACGAGTCCAAATGTACAGCCTGTCAGGCATGCATTAAGACCTGCCCCAAGAAGCTTATCGAGCTCGTTCCCGCTCATAAGAAATTCAGAGTTCAGTGCGTGAATCAGGATAAGGGCAAGGCAGTAATGGATGTCTGCTCGGCAGGCTGCATAGGCTGCACGCTTTGCGTAAAGACCTGTGAGCATGATGCAATAAGCATGAACGGAAATGTAGCGCACATAGATTATGAAAAATGTATCGCGTGCGGTGCCTGCGCCGACAAGTGTCCCAAGCGTATCATCAGGATGTTCGGTCTTTCGACAGAGCCGTAAGAATAAAAAAACTTCTTGACATTTGTCAGAAGTTTCGATATATTAGCACATGCGTAATGCGCTCGGAAAGGTATCGAAGCGGTCATAACGAGGCGGTCTTGAAAACCGTTTGGGGGCAACTCCACATGGGTTCGAATCCCATCCTTTCCGTTATCATATTTAATTATAAAAGCGTCCGAAAAGCTCGGGCGCTTTTATAGTGTTCGTGTGATAAAATAAGCTTTGATGGAACCCGCAGTGAAAAACAGCAAGGTATCAGACGGGATGAAAGGAGACAGAATTTTATGGGACTCTTTGAAAAGAAGACAGACATATTCAGGAAAAAGGACAGGAAAACCTGGCTTGAGATAAAAAAGGCGCTTAAGGAAGCCGGCATAAAGGGTGTGAGTGCAGGACACTATTTACAGGACTCCGTCATGGCAGGAGGCTGCGGCGCAAAGCTGGATCCGAGAGACTTTGGTCCCGGAGGAAAAATTGACCATGATATCTATTTTGTAAAGGTAAAGGAATCTCAGGTTGAAAAGGCCAGAGAGGAACTTACAAAAAGAGGAATAGTTGCCGAGGTCAAATCCATGAAGGAGCTGATGACGGATGCGGCACTTAAGGTAAGAGAGGACTGTTAAAAATCACCAAAAAACCAAAGGAAATGTCCCGGTACATTTGTTGATTATCTAATCTATTTATAATTGAATTTCGGGTATTTTTGTTGTATATACAGTACAAAGGCTTTTTTGCAGGCGAAAAGCTTTAGGAGGTTATAGTTATGATTAGTTTTTTTGTTTGTCTTGCAATTCTTATCGCAAGCTATTTTACCTACGGTAAGATAGTTAACGACACATTTGGTCCGGACGACAGAGAGACACCTGCCATTGCCATCAATGACGGTGTTGACTATGTTGTCATGCCTCAGTGGAAGATGTTTCTGGTACAGCTTCTTAACATTGCAGGTCTCGGACCTATCTTCGGCGCCCTTCAGGGTGCTTTGTGGGGACCGATCGTATTCCTGTGGATAACATTCGGTACTGTTTTTGCAGGTGCCGTTCACGATTATTTTTCAGGAATGCTTTCGGAAAGAAACAGGGGAGCATCTATCGCAGAAGTAACAGGTATGTATCTGGGACCTGTCATGAAGAACATAATGCGTGTCTTCTCGGTTATACTTCTTATCATGGTAGGTACGGTATTTGCAGTAGGACCTGCAGGTCTTATCGTTAAGCTTCTTACCGAGAAGGGCGTATCCGGTCCCATGGCTTCAACAACCGTCTGGCTTACGATAGTGCTTATCTATTACTTCATTGCAACCTTCCTGTCCATCGATAAGATTATAGGAAAGATTTATCCCTTATTCGGAATATGTCTTATCGCAATGGCAATAGGCGTTGCAGGCGGCATACTTGTCAATCCGGAATTTCAGACTCCTGAAATCTGGAGCAACTTCAGAAGCATGCATCCGGACAGCACACCGATATGGAGTTTCATGTTTATCACCGTAGCCTGCGGTGCAATCTCCGGCTTCCACTCAACACAGTCCCCTCTTATGGCACGCTGCCTTTCATCAGAAAAACAGGGACAGTTCGTATTCTACGGAGCCATGGTTGCAGAGGGTATTATAGCTCTTATCTGGGCTGCGGCAGGCTGCTCGATCTATGAGGTTACAGACGGTCTTAATACAGGACTTAAAGAGGCACTGGCATTGGGACAGTCATCAGCTATCTACGATGTTTCACACAGAACAATGGGAAGCACAGGTGTTATACTTGCCATGATCGGTGTAGTTGTATGTCCGATTACTTCGGGAGATACCGCATTCCGTTCAGCAAGGCTTACGCTTTCCGACTGGTTCGGTATTGAGCAGGAGTCATTTGCAGGAAGACTTAAGCTCTGCATTCCTGTGCTCGGAGTAGGCGCGCTGTTAGGATACGGAAACACATTCGGATTACTCAGCTATCAGGTAGTATGGAGATACTTCTCATGGTCCAACCAGACACTTGCCATGCTTGTTCTCTGGACAGGTGCAATGTATCTTGCAATGAATAAGAAGAACTTCTGGATCTGTGCGGTTCCGGCAACATTCATGAGTGCCGTGTCAATAACATACTTCTGTATGGCAGGTGAGTGCCTTGGCATGATTCCGTTCCTTAAGAACAATACCGCGGTTGCATATCCGGCAGGAATCATTGCTGCAGTTGCATTCCTTGCACTCTTTATGACAAAGTCAAAGAAATACCGCACAGCTTAAGACTGAAAACTTAATGCTTATAAGAGATTATGAAAGCTGATGGATGCTTGAAAAAGCTGATAACAGCAAAATAGAAACCAGAGCCGGCTTTGAGGCATCGCATGGCAGTTTGCCTGTATCCCATGCGTGCCGGAGCCGGTCTTTTAAATGACAGAATAGAGGAGAAACGATGCTTTTTACTCCGAGACAATTAGGCAATATGTCACTGCCGAAGGATGAGCTTGAGAAAGATAAAAAACGCTGCATGAAAATCGGTCCCTGCGGCATAGGAGATAAGGCCATATATCTTAATTCATTTTTTCTGGACAGAGTTTTTTATGTGTGCAACAGTGATGTGCGCAGAGTATATAAGCTGGTTGCCATGACCAAAAGCGGATTTACGGGAAAAGGCGTGTTCGGTTCAATGGCATACCTTGTTGTCCTGCTCTCTGACGGAACAGAGAAAAAATGTAATTTTAAATACGAATACGAGGTTGATAACTTTATTGATAAATTTCATGCGCTGCATCCGACTGTCCCGATACACAGTGCGGCGGCAGAAAAAAGACTGGAGGCAGAGCGGAAAAAGGAAGAGGAGCGATATCTTAAGGAGCTGAGCAGGGAAGCTGCGGAAGCTGTCGCAGAGCTGAACCGCGCCATGGACTATCTTAAGGCTGAACCGGCATACTCGGAGGAGCTTTCAAGAAGTGCGAAGCAGAAGCGCATCATAGATAATATCAAGCCGGGCTATAAGATATTCGCCGGTCTGATACTGCTCTTTTCGCTTACAGCCTGTGCATACGGCATATATGCAGTCATGGAGGGTAAGGGAATGGCAATATATTTTCTCCTCTTCGGATTTGCACTCATATTCTATGCCGTGAGCATGCAGGTACTTCCGACCGGACGCAATAATTCAAAAAATGCGAAAAAAGAATTTGATGCGGCAGTCAGAAATATAAAAAAATACATATCCGCATATGACGGAGCATTCCCCGTCCCCTGTCAATATGCACATCCCTCAGTCCTTTCGCGTATGATAAGGATTATTCGCGAGGGAAAGACAAACAGTATTCAGGAAAGCTACGAGCTTATGAAGGCGGAGCTTAAGAGAATAAATAATACGGTCAGGGTTTCACAGCTTGAATATGATGAAATAACAGCGGTTAAGCCCATATTTCTTAATTGCGATTATGCAGACATAATAGATGAGTAACTTTTAAAGCAGACGGAGGCGATTATAAAATGGCTGATATTCTGGAATATATAAAGGAAGAAGGCATAGATAAAGGGCTGATTGAGGGAATTGAGGCATTCAGAAAAAATAATCAGGTGTCTCAGGAATACCGGAAGCGTATTCCGGATCCCGAATATTATTTCTATGGCAGGGAAACTCTGGAACAGGCAATAGCATCCGTGCTTGCAGGAAAAAACATACTTCTTGCAGGACCGAAGGCAACCGGAAAAAATGTGCTTGCAGATAACCTTGCAGCCCTGTTCATGCGCCCCGAGTGGAATGTTTCCTTTCATATCAACATGGATGCATCATATCTTATAGGTACAGATACCTATGACGGAAGCCGCGTAATCTTCAGACCCGGACCCGTATGCCTTGCGGCAGTAAGCGGCGGTTTCGGTATCCTGGATGAAATAAACATGGCAAAAAACGAGGCATTGGCAGTGCTTCATTCAGCACTTGACTATCGTCACATGATAGATGTGCCGGGATATGACAAAATCGAAGTGAGTCCGGCATGCCGCTTTATTGCAACCATGAACTACGGATATGCAGGCACAAGAGAGCTTAACGAGGCTCTAAGTTCCAGATTTGCAGTGATAAGCCTTAAGCCGATCGAAGAATCAGATTTGATAAGGCTTATTACAAGACGATATCCGCAGATGAAGGAAAGCTTTGCGGCTCAATTTGCAAAGCTTTTCAGGGAGATAGATGATAAGGCACAGAATGCCGAAATTTCAGAGCGTGCGCTTGATTTAAGAGGACTTCTTGATGCCATAGGACTGATGGAAGCAGGGCTTAAGGCAGGAACAGCCTTGAGCATGTGTATAGTAAATAAGACCTTTGACCAGTATGAGAGGAAGCTTATACAGGATGTGATAGACGCACGGATACCGGGAGAGCTTGACAGGACGGCAGTTTTTTCTCCGTGACAAAAGGGCGTGACTAAGACAAAAGGGCGTGACTAAAGCATGATAAAAAGACATTACTCTCCGAATTCGCGGCGCGTACTTAATGTGATATGGAACGCTGCGGGACGATATGATTTTGAGCCTGACTTTCTTGCATTTCAGACAAACGGGACTCCGGATTTTTACTTTAATATTATCATAGGGCTTGCTGAAAAATGGCTGGACATGAGAAAAATATCCGACTTCTTTGACAGCTTTTCATATGCAGGAGATGCGGCTGAATATTCGGAATATGTGTGGCTTGGTCTTGAAAGCTGCCTGTATGATAAAGAATTAAAGGAAAGGCCAATGCTGAGTGAGCTCAGAAAGCAGCATGCGGAGGCATTCTTCCATGCTCAGCAGCAGCTTTCAAAGCAGCAGATGGAGGTTATGAGCATGGGTGTATATACTCAGCAGCAGGCACGCTGGGCATTTGTCACCGGGCGCAGACTTCCCAATATGTCAGCCGGAGAAAAAGGCATGGCTGAGGCACTTAAGCTGTCGGGAGAGCTGAAAACAGATGAAGTCATAACAAAGCTGAAAGGCTTTCTGAAAACTTATTGCAGATTTGAATTCGATGAGAAAGAGTATCGAAAGAATCATAAGCCGGGTATTATCAGACGCCTGTGGGGAAAGCATGTACAGGCAAAATATAAAAACTGTGACAGCCTTATCATAAGAAGCGGTACGGGAACAGGAGATCCGAAGGATGCGGTCCATCTTAATCAGCTGACAGGCTTTAAGAAGGATGAAGGAAAAGAAGCCTCGGACAGAGCCTATATCGAGGGCTGCTTTGGTCAGTGCATTTATACCCGGGAAAAGCTGAGAGAAGCAGAGGCGGAGCTTTGCATAAAAGAGGATGCGGGCTGCAAGCTGTGGTTTACGGATTTTAAGAACAGGCAGAAGAAAAAACAGAATGCGGGAGAAAATAAAGAAGTAGAAGAAAAAAACAAAGAGGCTAAAGAGATAAGCTATGTTCACAAATCCATGGAGGAACAGAAAAAGAGAAATATTTTATACTGTGAGAAAAACTCATTACAGATAAGGGAGAGCATAAAGAAGCTGTCGGCGGAGCTGGAGGTGCTTATGAATACCTTTTTAAAACATCTTCCCGAGCGGGCAGACAGCGGCAGGATAAACGCAGGCAGGGCTTACAGGATCGCACTTTTTAACGATACCAGAATATTCTTAAGAGACGGTGATGAGGCGGAAAATAATATATGTGTCGACATACTTTTAGATGCCTCACAGTCACGCATGAACTCACAGGAGCTGATTGCATCGGAGGCTTATGTGCTTGCGGAAAGTATGGTGAAAGCCGGAATAAAAGTGCAGGTGCTCTCATTTCGAAGTCTCAGAGGATATACGATAATTGAAAGATTAAAAGCATTTTCCGAAGACGATGCAAAGGGAGTGTTCGGATACTTTGCGTCGGGCTGGAACCGGGATGCTCTGGCTATTAAGGCTGCGGGATATATGATAGGAGAGGAGCTTGAAAAAAACAGCGGAGAAAGGCATATACTCCTTGTGCTTACGGATGCAAGCCCCAACGACTCAACACCTCTTTATCCATGCGGTGCGCGTACAAAAACGCAGAACTATGAGGGGCTTATCCCGACTGAAGCTGCACAGGCAGCAGTTAAAGAACTGAAATCAAGGCAGATACATACGGCAGCAGTTTTCCATGGTGCAACCATTCATCTGGAAAATGTTTACCGCATTTACGGAAAGGAATATATACGCATAAGAAGCATAGCGCAGCTTGCAGCAGGCTTCATCGACCTTATGCAGTCAAGCCTGCAGGAGATGGAAACCGAATAAATCAATCCGACAGCACCTTATAATAGTTACCGACTTGAACATTTTGCTTGAACATGGTAGAATGTAAGTCAATAATTTGCAGACATGTCAGTGCTGAAAAAAGCTTATGTTTTCAGCTGCTGTATCGCAAATATTAAGAGGGTTACTATTTATCTGTTTCACTGAGCAGACAAGCAAGCCTCCAATTTTTAAGTCGGGGGGGGGTAATTTGCTGTGTGGAAAAAAATTGCAATAATTATAACGGTGTTGGGGGCTGCTGCAATCACCTCCTTTACAGGCTTTGGTGTCTGGCATGCAAGAAGCCAGACGCCTTCATTTGAAGCCGGAGGATATATTCTCGGGGGAGGTGACTCGGAAGAGGTAAAGCAGCTTTTTTTTGAGTCCGGAGAAAAATATATAAACACCCTGTCAGGAGCCGTCAGGTTTAAGGATACGGACGGGCACGAGGAAATGGTATCCAGGGAAAGCTTTGTGCATTTTGACGATAACAGCGTCATGGCATTAAGCGACGGCATA
>CAVBSU010000003.1:68779-75591 GCA_963598245.1 Lachnospiraceae bacterium
CCGTTAACAGTGCTCTGCCTACCATGGCTATCACTGACTGGCAGGTGTCTGCGACCGGACTTAAGGGCACTATCTCGGTTACTGACTCAGGCGGATTTCTTGCGGGCATAAGTGAGCTTACAGATTTTCAGACCAAATATCCCGGCAAGGTAACCATCACCAATGTAGCGACCGGAGCCAAGATTGCCTGTTATGAGGCGGTCTATGACGAGGCGGGCGGATATTCAATACCGGACACAGATACGACAGCCTTTGACGACTTCTATACAGGCGCAGAGGAGGTTTATTTCTCGACCAATGGCGATGTACTCGAGCCCGACACACAGTACAGCCTGTCGGTTACAGCCTATTATAAGGCGACGGATCAGACCGGCATGGTCTATTCCAGAGAGTTTATCAGCCGTACCTTCTATACAGATTCCACAGGAGTCTGTCTTGCCGCAGGCGAAGCAGAGCAGGAAGCTTTGACAGTCACAGCAACGCTATCGGCAGATTACAGGGATACCCTGGCAAATGCCACGGTCTATTTGCTGACCCCGGCTCAGAACGAGAGCTTTACTACCGCTTCCATCTCAAGCACTGATAATTATATAGCAAGCTACGCACTTGATTTTACGGATACTCTTGAAGATGAGGCTGCATTTTCAGGACTTACAGCCAATACCAGCTATGTAGCAAGAGTATATGTAGAGACGACAGCCGGGCTTAAGACCATAACAAGTCAGGCGCTTGAGCTTAAGACCTTAAAGCGCGTACCGACAACCGAGACAGGTGCGGTTCCGACAGCAAGCTACAACCGCGTCACCGGTGCCTTTGAGGTATATCGTCCTGTCGTGACGGATACAGACGGAGGAGCCGTAAGCTACACCTATACTGCATACAGGCTTGATAACGGCAGCTGGGTAAAGGAGAGCAGCCGCGAACTTGACGCATTTGCAGCAGAACCGGTGGAGTTTCATCTGCAATCAGGAGAGACCTACCAGTTTGGTGTGGAGCTTAAATTTGATGACAATGAGAAAACAGTATATTACGACCTCGGAAGAAGCACAGCCGTGAAATCCGAGGGCGATACCATGCCCAAGATTACGCTTACGCCGGAGGAGTACGGGGTAGACTTTAATAAGTATAAGGGCTCACTGAGCATCTCTCTCGGAGCGTCAAGCAGCATGACGGTAGACACCAATCACCCGCTGAGGCTCGAGATTTATGCTGACCAGATTCAGAATGAGTCCGTGACGCTGACTGACGGCAATCCGGTAAGTGATAAAGACGGAAACAGATATACCATCACTATAAATACCAGTGATCTCACTACTATTACCAACCAGCTTGACATATCTCTGGAGCTTAAGAACCTCTTTAAGAATACAAACTACTCCATAACCGTATACGGATATCTGAATGTGGGAGACGGCAATGGTGAGGTAAGCCGTGCAATCGGAACCGTGAGCTTCCGCACCTATGATACTCTTACCTTAAATGCTGCATGGAGCACCACTGATAACAGCAGCTCGTCCATCTCACGCACCTTGCTGCTGAGTGTGCAGGACAGCAAGGCTACTGCAATCCGCAGCGACTATGCAATAGAGGAGCTTAAGGACGGTCAGGTGACAGTAGAGCTATTCAGCGGCACCGGAGTAGGTAAGCTTCGTATAGCGCAGAAGAACTTTAATGACTCTGATGAGCTGAACAGCCTGTTTACCTCGGGACTTGAGATTACCGAGGATGATTTCGGAAGTCCGCAGCTTAGCGCCTCGGGAAGCTATACACTCACGGTAAGTGCAGTAACGGATCGTACCTACAGCATGACCGAGCTTGGATATGTCAATACCTTCGAGTCTGTTCTTAATGCCTCACAGGCTGTAGTTGCGGAGCCTACACCTCCGGATCTGCTGGCAGACTCCGCTCAGGGTGTTAAGGCTACCCCGATATACAATACGAATGCAGCGACCTACGGAGGCAGTGTTGATGACACTCTGCCGGATGACGCTATAGTAGGTTACCTGCTTGAAGCAAGCTATGACAATGTACAGCGTATAGGTAAGACCATAACCTACTATGCATTTGAATATAATACCTTCTTCAATGCGCTTGCAAGTCAGGACCCGCTCCTTGTAGATGACGCGCCTCTTATGAAGATGGACATAAATATTGACAGCGGAAGCGACACGGTGCCGAAGGTGGCGCTGCTGTTCGGAGGAACAAAGTCCGACACGGGAACTTATATAAACGGCTATTACACCTATTTTGCAGGAGAGGCAAATCAGCCTGGCGGTTCACTGCTCTCAGGTATGGACAGGGGCTACAGATATATCTTTGCTTATACGGTGGAGTATTCCTCAGGCAGCTCGGGAGAAACCGAGACGACCAAGCTATATCCTTATGGTCATCGTGAATACGATAGTTACAACAAGCTTTACGGTGGTGTTAAGGAAAATGGCATAAGGATAGGAAACAATGTCGCATATATCCTCAACTCCGGTATGTGTGAGGCACCGGCAGTGATGCCTGATTTCCATACCTATGTATACAGCTCGGATCAGGATGAACTCCCCAGTGCCAGTGCGACTACTGCAACAGGCAGCGTCACCATACACTATACATGGCGTGATCCGGATAAGCTCATAAATACCGACAACACAGATAACAACACCAATATTTTCTGTGATAATTCCGGCTCAAACGAGCCAATGAAACAGAAAATCCAGCAGGATGCAGTAGCGGATGCTTCCGGCTGGTACTCGGCTAAGATACCTTATGTACTTGCAAAGGGCAGTGATACAGCACTTGCTCCGGCAGCTGACATTACCGAATACAAGGTAGATTACAGCAACATGCTAAGCCGCTTTAATTTAGAGGCAGACTCTGACAGCTATGAGCTTTGCAAGGTTCCGCTCGAGTGGTCGTGGGGTAAGCAGTTCACAGCGAGCGGTTATGAAGACATAACGCTGACAATGACTCCTAATTATGAGGAAAACTATATCGGTTTCCGTTTTGATGAAAGCGATGCTGCAGCAAGCGCACTCATCCAGAGAGCCGTAGCCATGAGGCTTACCTTCCAGACCACCGGCGGTGAAAATAAGAAAACCCTCCTTGTTCCGATGAGCTCAGAGGCGGGAAATAAATATGTAAAATTAGCAACCGGACTTTTGGGTACAGAATATCTAGGCAAGAACTTTGAGGTGACAGAGGCAACGATGTTCTACGATACCGGCGTGCTTGGATGGAATATTTTAGAGCAGCAGGGCACGTACTTTGCGATGCAGTACAAAAACAGCAGCAATGCACCTGAGGAATTCCTTCCTTCTAATTATATAGGAGCCACGACACTTGAGAACGTACCTGCAAATGGAGCACTTCTCTCTCTCGGAAGCAGCGTGAGCTTTTCAGCCTCGCGGCTTCGCTCTGTAATAGGCTCTGACAGCAGCAGTGATACCAAGCTGACACTTTATCTGTACAATCAGGTTACAACAGCAAACGTCTATGCCCGCTATCTTTATCCTACCCGCATGGGTGTAGATGCCGGAAACGGTGCCAATGTATCAATACTTAGCGGACAGTATCTCGTTCCAAAACAGCTTGCAGGCTACAGCTTGAAATTCCCCAGCGGTGGGAACACGAGCAATTTAAGTGCGATGACTCCGACCATAGATAAGCCATCCTTTGGTGTAAGCAGCTCGGAGATAGCTATTGGCAGCATAAAGGTATCTGGTCTGCCGGAGTCGGGCGGTACTATCTGTGTGGCAGCATATACGGACCGTGACAGTGCCGAGAAATTAAGCGACGGATGGACCACTTATAAAGAGATACCTATAGGTTCTGACGGTAAGCCGACAGGAGAGGGCAGCATAATTCTTAACGATTTGACAGGAATGACAAAGTATTACCTTGCGTTCTTCTATGTCAAAGACGGAAAGAACATTCTCCTGCTGAATTCGAAGGATGCTCAGACAGCTATTTACGATGTTACAACCAGCGATTATGCAGTAATCAATGTAACCAAGATAGAATACAACAACGACAGCTACTTTGATAAGGCAATAGAGGCAGACTTCACTATAAGCCGTATTTTCAACCTTAGTCTAAGCTATGACATCTATGCGAGCGAGGAGGATGCAGTTAACGGAAGAACACCTGTTCTGTCCAATGATGAAATGGCCACAGGAGACGAAAATGCTATCTTAAATGCTCCAACGACAGTCGCTTATCAGAATCACATGAGCATAAATCTTATGCCGAGTGCCGCACGCTCCAAGCTTAAGCCCGGCACAACCTACTGGCTCAAGATAAGCGCAAGTGAATCAAACGGCACGGATGCGGGAAGCACGGTTGTACCATTTACCATCACAGCCATAGGAAACTATGATGCTCTGATATATGTAAGTGATGCGTCCAAGGACAGCATTACCTTTAATGTGACCATTAACGACCCTCAGTACACCCTGATGGGCAGAAACGGAGGCAGCGAGAACGGAGCCGCACTTTATGCAGTGCGCTTTACTGACGAAGAGGGACGCGTGCTCAAGACTTCCTATGATGATGAAGTCTACAGTGCCGCAGATCTGAGGAAGATATTTGTCCTCGATGATGAAACGCTCCTTAACGATAAATACGGTCTCACGGTCAACGAGCAGATGCAGCAGAATACACCGTACTATCTGAACATCTATGCTGTGCCGGACGATGACCACGACGGAGTCATCAGTCTTGGAGGCGAGAATTTAAGCTGGGACAGCTTCTTTGATAAGAGTGTTTCCGCACTCAAGGACTGTGGCAGTAAATTCCTTGCGATTATAAACAAGTTCTGGAATACGGATACCACCTCGGCATCAAGTGAGCTTGAGAAGCAGCTGCTGATTGCAACTAAGCAGCAGAATACGCTGCCGGAATCCGGCTGGATACTGAACGAGGACGGAATATTTACCATAAGATACAATCCGACAACGCTGCGAGTTCAGTTTGACGAGAGCGTCGGACTGCTCGGAGACGAGCCGGTATTCAAGCAGATTGACTGGTATGTAAGCGGCAGATCAACAGCGGGAGTTCCTGTAAATGTCAGCGGTCAGTCACTCTATTCCAAGGGAGACACGCTGCTCTGCTACAGAGAAGGCAGCGACGGCTATAACGGATACTACTACGATATTCCGTGCGAGTTAGGACAGGGTGTTTATACCATAGTTCTTCAATTCCGTACTCAGGAAGGAACAGAGGCACCGGTAAGGACCATTACCTGCCGAAGCGGTGTATAAGGAGAGGAGGGATTTATTGAAATGAAGCCAATCCGATCATTTAAGAAAGCTACATGGATTCTTTTCTCCGTACTTGCATTCGTTGTGCTTTCGGCTTTTTCTGCCATGGCATTGACTGCCTACAGGACAGCCGCCGCACGTTCACCGGGGATAGAATTGCAATCCGGGACAGTTATTTATGACAGTACAGACTCACAGATCCAGCTTGCAGGAAATGCCTTGGTTACCTGTGAAAACGGCAGCTATTTCCTCGGGCAGGACGGAACCGTAGTTCCGCTCGGTGCTCATACCCTTGCCTATGACGGCTCGGGAGTACAGATTTTTGGCGGAGGCTATCGTATAGATGCAGACGGCTCGGTTCACAGCGTGACTGATGAGGATATATTTACAGACCTCAGCGAGGGAGCCTTATTCAAACTTGCCGATCGCCGGTATGTAATAGCATATTCCTCTATTTCCGACACCAACCATGTATTCAGCTCAGAGGGCTATCTCTTTATTTCCATGGATATGGTAGGAAATGCAAGACTCTATTCCAACAATATGAGCCTCAAGACAACTCAGCCCACCACCATAGAGGCGGGCTCCATGACCTTTGATATCGCAAATGAGATACTCGGGATAGGTACTCAGAGCTTTGATCTCAAGAAGCTTATCGGCAGCACCAATACCTATGATTCAGGCGTGTATAAGGCTATAGATGATCCGCAGACTCCGGATTCCATAGATCTTACCATACGCGGAGGAGCCGGAGGTGCCGGAGGCATAGGCGGAAATGGAGGAACCGGTGGTAACGGAGGCATCGGAGGCGACGGCGGAACCGGAGGCGATGGCGGCATCGGAGGAACCGGCGGAACCGGAGGCGATGGCGGAACCGGAGGCAGAGGCGGCACAGGCGGTAACGGCGGTGCAGGCGGCACAGGCGGCGCAGGAGGTGCAGGAGGTGCAGGAGGTGCAGGCGGCACAGGTGGTAACGGCGGCATAGGCGAGGATCAGGACGTGGTTCAGATAGTCATGCTTAAGACCGTCAAGGCAGAGAGCAGCACCAGCCTCACAGCTAATTACTACTTTGTAGATCCCTTCGGATCACTCGGCATGGTTTATCTTGAGCTGCATGAAGCAGCAGAGCTGCCGGCTTCGATACGTGCTCTGTATGAAAATGAAGACGGAGTCTACGACGATTATTGGGAGAACGGCTCATATATAAGGGCATCGGTGAGTGCCTATGAGAACAGCTATACCTTCACGGATTTGAAACCCGGCACAGCTTATTATGTAGTCATGGGTCATGTTGCCGAGAATGCAGATACATTAGAGGTGGAGAGGAGCTTAGATGACTATTTCAAGGTATCCACTAAGAGTCCTAAGAATAGCATCACGGTATCCACAGTGGCTTCCTCTTCCGTCGGTTTCACTCTTAATCTGGAATCTGTTGATACAGATGCAGTGAGGGTAAGCCTTAAGGACACGGCAGCGTATTGGGAGTTTTCATCCGATGATATAGAGGCAGCGGTTTCAACCGGCTTTAGTGCCTCTCTGGACATTGACGCGACGACGCTCTCT
>CAVBSU010000004.1:0-4463 GCA_963598245.1 Lachnospiraceae bacterium
TTATAATAAATATATTTATGCTTGCAGTGATTTTCGGTATAGTGTTGATTCCACTGCTGTATAATGGACAAAGTAGCATTATGCAGACATTAAACAGAATTATCACGGGAAGAATCACCCGAGGCCTTCGCTTTTTTACTGTTTATTCTCTGAGACCACTAGGGAACTATATACCCGAGCTGCGTAATGAGACCGATTACATTGATATCGGTTATTGGGGAGTGTTACTCGAATATGGAATAATACCTGCAATCGGATTCATAGCCGGAGAGATGATTCTTCTTCGCAGATTCAGAAAACAGCATAGACTGGGGCCATATTTGGCGGTTTTATGCATGATGATACATATGTGCGGCGAGCGCATGATGCTGAAATCTAACTGGAATTTCACATATTTATGGATGGCCTCACTATTATATACAAAGGAATCTTTGGAAACGACAAAATGTTTTTTTCCTCGCATAGAAGCTGAGAAAAATCAAAGTTAACAACCGTGCCTGCATCTTTGCAGGCACTATTATATAGAAGTATAAATTGCCGAGAGTTTTCGGCACTGTTAGAGTATAATGCAAAAATCACTGGCCAGAAATACAATTTATAATATTCTGTACATGGCGACAAACACATTGTTTCCGCTCTTTACATCGATGTATGTATCAAGGATTCTTTTGCCTGCCGGTGTAGGCAAAGTAGCTGCAGCGCAAAATCTGGTTTCATATTTTGTAACAATTGCAGCTTTAGGGCTACCTTCATATGGTGTAAGAGAGGTCGCTAAGGTTAGAGAGAATAAGCTTGAAAGAAACCGGCTTTTTACGGAGCTGTGGTCCATCAATTTTGTATCAACTACAATTATAGCTGTCGGCTTTTATATTCTTATATATTTAAATGTTGGCACAAAGGGAGATTGGTTGCTTTATAGTGTATGTGGTCTTGCAATCGTCTTTAACTATCTTAATATCGACTGGGCATATCGCGGGCTGGAAGAGTATGGATTTATTACAGGCAGAAACTTAACTATTAGAGTAATTTCCTTTATTTCACTTTTTTTTCTGGTAAGAACAAGGGAGCATTATATAAACTATGCGTTGGTTACGAGTCTGGCAGGTGGAGCAAATTATGTTGTCAATGTGATTCATGCAAGAAGGCTTTTTGGACTTGATTTTAAAAGGCTAAAGATACGCAGACATATAATGCCGTTGGCAATTATAGCCTGCAGCATATTTCTTACTAATATATACAACAAGATAGATGTGACAATGTTGAATTACATGACCTCAGATGAGGCGGTCGGTTATTATGCATATGCTCAAAAAACTGTCAATATCATAATTACAGTAACCAATGCGGTTACAGCAGCAATGCTTCCGAGGCTGAGCTTTTGTTATGAAAATAACAAAGAAGAATTTTACAAGCTGTTGAATATTGGTTTCGAGGCTATTTGTCTTATGTCACTTCCACTTGCAGCAGGTTTATTTTTACTTTCAACTCAGGCTGTAGAGCTTTTGTACGGAAAGGCATTTGCACCGGCAGCATTGTCAATAAGACTAATGTGTCCATTGATAATAATAAAGAGCTTTGGAGATTTGTTTTGTTACCAGTTATCCTATAGCACAAAAAATGAGAGAATAGTGATTCCTGCTGCAGCGGCAGCCTCTGTAATAAACATTATAGCAAATGCGATATTTATTCCTGTGCTTTTGCAAAATGGTGCTGTTTTAGCTTCGGTATTCAGTGAATTAGTAACCAATACAGTTCAGTTTGTTTATATGAAAAAAAAGTTAGATATCAGAGTAAAAAGCAAAGCCATCAGAATGGCCTGTTTAAGCACGGCTATAATGATCGTCAGTATTATTTTGATTATGCATATTGAAATGCCTGGAGCAGCAAGCATTATTCTTGAAGTGCTCGGTGGAGCTATAATCTATATCCTTGTCAATCTTGCATTAAAAAATGAAATAATGCTGGAAATTATCAACAAAATCAAAGACCTTCTGATGACAATATCATACTTCTCCCATTCTGAAAAAGAATAATGAAAGAAGCTTAAGTATTTCAAATTTCGGAACACACCATTTAAGGAAACTGTTAAAAATCCTTTTCTGCCTTCATGAATTCCATAAGATTGACATGTCTGATGCCGTTTCTTTTCTGGATGAGCTCATCAGTGGTCATAACATAACGGGGGTAATTATCCCAGGATATCAGCTCTAACGGCCTGTACTCCCGGTCTTCTGTTGCTTTACTGTCAAGAATACGATAGGCAACCTGTACATAGGCATAATCATTTTGTTTACTTCTTAAAATAAAGTCGCATTCGAACTTCCCGAATCTTCCGACACTTACACCATAGTCGTGAGTCAGTGCATAGTTATGAACGATATTTTCCAGCACCGGACCGTAATTTATTCTTCGATCGGTTCTTGTTGAATAATAAAACGACAGATCGGACAGGTAATATTTTTTATCGCCCATCAGTGCCTTTCGGGATTTCATATCGAAGCGATTGCAGCAAATCAGTATTTTGGCTTTTTCAAGAGCATCAATATATTTGACTGCTGTTTCAATTTTAAGCTTTAAGCCGCGATTATTCAGATCCTTAACAATGTTAGTCAGATTAGTACTGGCCCCAAAATTAGCGATAAAGTATTCCATGATTGCATCAAACGCAACACTGTTCCTGATTTTCAGTCTTGAATGAATGTCCTTCTGGAAGATTTCCTCAATCAGGCTTTTGGTATACTGCTGCTTGGCGTCATATGTCCTAAGCTTTAGCGCATAAGGAAAGCCACCCTCGTAAATAAAATTTGTGAGTTCATGGGCATCATCTGAAAGAGGTATTTGCAGAAATTGCTTCATCCCGAGATATTCCTCATAGGTTAAAGGGTACATATCCAGTCCAATGTATCG
This sequence comes from Lachnospiraceae bacterium, assembly GCA_963598245.1. GTDB lineage: Bacteria > Bacillota > Clostridia > Lachnospirales > Lachnospiraceae > Avilachnospira. Next base: position 2,908 of record CAVBSU010000004.1, read on the forward strand.
TCCGGTCAGCTTGGTGGCAAGCTCGCTGCTTAAAAGATAGGAGTTTGAGCCGGTTATAAAAATAGACATGTCGCCCTCTTCGCGCCAGGCATTGATGACCGGTTCGAAGTTTTTTACATTTTGGATTTCGTCAATGAATAGATATTTTTTTCCTTTGGCGATTGCGTTTTCCTCAATAAGCTTATCTAGTTGCTTAGACGTTGAAACATCATAATAAGGGCGTTTATCAAGGTGGAAGTACAGAATATTATCCTTGCAAACACCGCAGTCAAGAAGCTCCTTCATAATCATATGCATAAGAGAGCTCTTGCCGCATCTTCTGACGCCTGTGATTACTTTTATTATTTCTGTTTCATGATAGAAGTCTCTGATTTTCCTGAGATATTTTTCACGAAAGTATAAGTCGTTTTGTAATTCGATCTCCATGGCTATACCTCTTCAGACATAAGTTATCAAAGGATACCCCCTTTTGTCAACAATAACGGGGATAGTTAATCAAAATAAGATAAAACCACCACCGTTAAAACAATAAATGAGAGGAAACTGACAGCAGTAAGTATCAGGAGCAGGCCCGGATTCTTTACGGCAGCAGCTCTCTGCATTTTTTTAAAGCCGCATCAATAACCTGATCCATATCATAGTATCTGTACTCGCCCAGACGCCCGCCAAACACAACCTTTGACTCTCGTTCTGTTAAGGCGCGGTATTTTTCATAAAGTGCGCTGTTGCGGTCATCATTTATTGGATAATAAGGCTCGTCACCCGGCTTCCATTCAGAGCTGTATTCACGGCTGATAACAGTTCCCGGAAGCTCCTTTCCGTTTTCATCCTTACCAAACTCAAACCACTTATGCTCGATTATGCGAGTCCAGGGAGTTTCACGGTCTGTATAATTAACAGCTGTATTCCCCTGAAAGTTTGGCATATCAAGAATTTCATTTTCAAAGCGCACGGAACGGTATTCAAGATGTCCGAATCTGTAGTCAAAATAGGCATCTACGGCACCGGTATAAATAATCTTACAGGCTTCGGCATTAAAATACTCACGCTCTGAAAGATAATCAACATTAAGGCGCACATCTATTCCCTCAAGCATATTTTTCACCATCTTTGTATATCCGCCCATGGGAATTCCCTGATAAAGAGCATTGAAGTAATTATTGTCAAAAGTTAGCCGTACAGGCAGTCTTTTAATTATAAAGGGAGGAAGCTCCTTACAGTCCCGTCCCCACTGCTTTTCGGTATATCCCTTTATCAATTTTTCATAAATGTCACGCCCTACAAGAGAAATAGCCTGTTCCTCAAGATTTCTCGGCTCATCAGTGATTTCTCTGCGTTGTTCCTCGATTTTTCTCAAGGCTTCTTCAGGAGTCACCACGTCCCACATTTTGTTAAAGGTATACATATTAAAGGGCATGGAGTAGAGCTCACCCTTATAATTAGCCACGGGGGAGTTTGTAAAGCGGTTAAAGGCAGCGAATTGATTTACATATTTCCAGACATGCTCGAGATTGGTGTGAAAGATATGCGCACCATATTTATGTACATTTATGCCC
>CAVBSU010000004.1:4473-43063 GCA_963598245.1 Lachnospiraceae bacterium
AGTGTAAATATTTCCCGCGATATGGGGTCTTTTGTCAATGACAAGCACCTTGGCACCGGCTTTTTTAGCCTCATGCGCAAACACGGATCCATAAAGTCCCGCACCGACTACCAGATAGTCATACATAATCATTTCCCTCCGCAAGCTTTATCTGACATACTTTATCTTTTTAGGATGTGCCTGCCGCAGGGTCTTAAAAAAATCCTTCATAAGATTGCTGCATTCATCGCCGCAAATACCTGTTTCAGTTTCAACCTGATGATTAAAGCGTTCCTCGTGGAGCATATCAAGGACTGAACCGGCGCAACCGGCTTTGGGATTCATGCAGCCTATATATACCTTCGGTATGCGTGCCTGCACTATGGCACCTGCACACATGGGGCAGGGCTCCAGTGTAACAAAAAGCTCACACTCCTCAAGCCGCCAGTCACCGGTCCTTTTACAGGCCTTGTTTATAGCCGTTATCTCGGCATGAGCCAGAGTATTCCCGTCTATGGTGCGGCGGTTATAGCCCCGGGCGATAATTTTATCATCACGGACAATGACACAGCCAATGGGAACCTCATTAAGCTCATAAGCTTTTTTTGCTTCCCTTATGGCGGCACGCATATATTTTTCATTTCTGCGAACAAGCTTTCTTTTGACTTTTTCTTCATCTGAAAGTTTCATATGTTAATAATACCATAGCTGTGCTATAATTGTCATAATTATCGGTATCTTCAGAAGAGAGAAAAAGGCTGTTATCAGATGTCATATCAGGCATTATATCGTAAATGGCGTCCGGAAACCTTTGACAGGGTTGTAGGTCAGGATGCCGTTATGACTACACTTAAAAATCAGGTGAACTCGGGAAGGGTAGGTCATGCCTATCTTTTTTGCGGTACCCGGGGCACCGGTAAGACATCGGCTGCCAAAATAATGGCCCGTGCGGTAAATTGTCCTCATTCGTCAGAGCATGACGGAAATCCGTGCAATGAATGTGAGATATGCGAGAGCATAAAGCGCGGCACAGACATGAATGTGTTTGAGATAGACGCGGCATCTAATAATGGAGTAGATAATATAAGAGATATTCGCAATGAAGTAGAATATCCGCCGGTAACAGGTAAATATAAGGTTTATATCATTGACGAAGTGCATATGCTCTCAACGGGAGCCTTTAATGCTCTGCTTAAGACCTTGGAGGAGCCGCCGGCATATGTTATTTTTATCCTTGCGACCACAGATCCGCAAAAAATACCGGCGACTATTTTAAGCCGCTGTCAGAGATATGATTTCAGGCGCATGAGCAGAAGAACTGCCGCAGAGCACTTAAGAAAGATAGCTGACAGCGAAAACATGGATGTAGAGGAACGGGCGCTTACATATATCGCAGAGGCTGCGGATGGCTCTATGAGAGATGCCTTAAGCCTTTTGGATCAGTGTATGGCCTACCACTATCATGACAGACTGAACTATGATGATGTGCTTAAAATAATCGGAGCCTCAGATCCGTCAGTTTATTCAAGGCTCTACCGCAAAATTACAGACGGTGATTCAGAGGGAGCCCTGGAAACGGTCAATGAGCTTATAAATTCAGGTGCCGATATAAGCCAGCTTACAAATGATTTTATCTGGTATCTCAGAAATGTCTTACTTTCCGGAAGCGTTCGCGAGGGGGCAGAGGATATTCTGGATATTTCCGAGGAACGCTTTAAAATGGCGAGGACCGATGCCGGGCTTACAGATAAAAAAGAGCTTATAATGATGCTGGGCTCGCTTTCCGAGCTTACGAACAGGATGCGCTTTTCATCGCAGAAGAGAGTATTGCTTGAGGTTGAGCTTCTGCGGCTTTCCGCAAGAAGGCTCATGTCGGGAACGAGTGTTCGTTCGTCACAGGTTCAGGTCAATGCTTCTGCTTCTATGGCAGAGACTAAACCTGAGACAGCAGAAATAATGATTACTGCAAGGGAAGCCGAAATAAATGAAGCAAAGACAGCTGATGCAGACGATTCAGAAGCGGATATCAGAGAAACAGTGACTAATGTCAGCAAAGAAGCAGCAGACAACGCAGATAGCGTCGGCATTGCTGGCACTGCGGAAATTCAGAAAAAAGACGCGGAAAGGCAAAGTGACGGCGGCAGTGACATTGACATAATAAAGGCACACTGGGCTGAGCTTGTGGGAAAGCTTATCCCTTCCAACAGACCGCTTTTTGCGGGGGCACTTCTTAAGGAGGAGCACGGAAGTATCGTCGTAATCTTTAAAAACAGTGTAAGCTTTAAGATGGCTGCAAAAAATGCCGATGAAAACGGAATTTTGCGCTTAAGAGATCTGGCACTGGAGATTACCGGACGCCCGGTAAAGCTTATGGCAAGAGTGGCAAATCCCGGCGAGATAAAGGCCATGGAGGATAAAGCTACCGATGAGCAGCTTGCGAGAATAAATTTTCACATAGATATTGAAGGATGATACCGGGGCGTGTTATTTTCGCCGGGTATCAGTCGGGGCAGGTACTTTGGACTCCGACAGCATTTTATATTAAAAACAAAGAGGACTGAAACATGGCAAAAAGAGGCGGTTTTCCGGGCGGCATGGGCATGCCCGGCAATATGAACAACATGCTCAGGCAGGCACAGCGCATGCAGAGGCAGATGGAAGAGCAGCAGAAGCTAATGGCTGAGACTGAATATACAGGTACGGCAGGAGGCGGAGCCGTTACGGTCACACTTACCGGACTTAAGGAAATGAGAAAGATAAAGATTGACCCTGAGGCCTGCGACCCTGAGGATGTTGAGACTCTGGAGGAGCTTATCATGCTTGCACATAAAGATGCCTCAGCTAAAATCGAGGAGGCGGCAGGAGCCTCACAGGGAGCCATGGGAGGCTTCGGTTTCTAAGGAAGAAATTATTACAGATTAAGCGGAGGCTTATTTTTGGATTATTACGGTTCAAGTATAGGAAAGCTTATCGAGGCGTTTAAAGGGCTGCCGGGCATAGGCACTAAAAGTGCCCAAAGACTGGCATTTCATATAATTGCAATGCCTGCGGAGGAAGTAAAGGCCATAGCAGAAGCCATGCTCGAAGCCAGAGAGAATGTGCATTTCTGCAAAAAATGTTGCACACTCACTGACGGGGAGATATGTCCTATCTGCGAAAGCGGAGAGAAGGGCAGGCGCAATAAAAGACAGATTATGGTGGTGGAGAATTCAAGAGATCTTGCGGCATATGAAAAAACAGGCCGCTATGACGGAGTGTATCATGTTCTTCACGGAACCATATCGCCCATGTCAGGCATGGGACCCAATGATATAAGGCTTAAGGAGCTTATTACAAGGCTTCAGGATTCTGACGGCGAACCGACAGTCGATGAGGTTATTATCGCAACCAATTCCTCGGTAGAGGGAGAAAGCACTGCAATGTATATCGTAAAGCTTATAAAGACTCTGGAGCTTCCCATAAAGATTACACGGATTGCTTCTGGCGTGCCGGTAGGCGGCGATATTGAAAATATCGATGAAGTCACGCTCGAAAGGGCGCTTAAGGGGCGTACGGAGCTGTAGCATTGACCGCGGCATCATATTTTGAAAATACAGAAGTACGCAGAAACGCTTCTGTCTGATGAGCACCGGGGTGAAGTTTCAAGACCCGGAACAAAAGTAAATCATCCTGCAAGGAGTTAAGATGGACAAGTACGAATTCAGTTTGAAAATGGAGCAGATGAAAAAGCTGATTCACGAGGAAGATTATGTTACGGCGTTTAAGATAGCCGACAGCATAGATTGGAATCGCGTCAGAAATATAAATCTTCTTACTATGGCAGCCACTGTCTATGAGAAAAATGACAGGCTTGAAGAGGCAAAGAAGATTCTGAATCTGGCATTGGACAGAGCCCCTGTGGGAAAGAGGCTTCTTTATAAGCTGACGGAGCTTGCCGTAAGGACAGGAGAGCTTGAGCAGGCGGAGGAATACTATTATGAGTATCGCTCCGTGGACGCAGAAGATATCGGAAATTATGTGCTTCAATATATGATTCTCAAGGCGCGTCATGCTCCGTATGACAGACAGCTTCAGCCTCTGGAGCTTTATTGCCAGCGGGATCCGGATGAAAAATGGCTTTATGAGCTTGCAACCACATATGAGTTTGCGGGACGCACGACTGATTGCGTACGCACCTGCGACAGAATTGCACTTTTATACGGAAGCAGCACTTACGGACTTAAGGCGCTCCGTCTCAAGATGAGATATGCAAATCTTTCGGACGAGCAGAAAAATATGCTTTATCCGAGGTCCGCATCCGGCAGGGAGGATTCTCCCGTAAGCATGGCGGATGATGCCGGTTACGGATATCAAAAAGCGTACGACGACGCTTATCAGGGCAATGCTTACACCGGCGAGAAAACTTATCAGGCATATCAGCAGGATGCAGGAAGAGCTTCGGATCCGTATGCAGAGTACGGCCTTACACAGGAGCCGGATATATCAAGTGTTGAGGCGCTTAAAAAGGAAGCGTCGGAAGAGTATGAGAGTGTTTCGGCAAACCGTGAAGCAGCTTTACGGAACAGTGATGCCCTGGCGGCTGCCAAATACGAAAATGAGGATGCTGATTTTAATGCATATGTATTAAGCATGGAGCGGGCAATGCAGCAGGCAGCCGAAGAGGCACGCCGCACGGAAGAGGAAAGGCTTGCAGCCATAAAGGCTGAAAATGAAGAAAAGGAAGCCCGTGCCCGTGCAGAAGCCATGAAATTCCAGGCACAGGCTCAGCAGGCTGCCATGGAAAAGCAGGCGGAACAGACCAGGCTTCAGGCGGAAAATAAGGCGGAAGAGGAACAGTCTCAGGAAAAGGACGCTTCAGACGATGCTTCCGACGGAATACAGCTGACGCTTGACTTTGGAAACGGCGAAGGAGAACCAAAGGTAATCGAAGAGCCTATGTCGACACTTGATGCGGTAGAAGCGGCACTCAACAAAACAACAAACCAGCAGGTGACAGCTCCGATTCCGGCAGTATCACAGACACAGGCATTGCCAACACCGGCTCCGATTTCAGCGCGGTCTGCGGATGACGCCTTTGCGTATCAGACCGCGAAAAAAGAAGAATATGAAAAGCCACAGCCCGAGGCGGAACAGACAGCACATGATGCCGCAAAGAAACCTGCAAATATCCGCAGGTATGACATGATAGTAGAGGCTGAGAATATCGAGGATGGCTTAAGCATTGCCATAGATGAGCTTAAAGCCATACACGAAGAAAACAAAATTCAGCATGCATCAGTAAAAACAAATGCCGACAAGCTTAATGCCATAGGCTTTACGGATTCTATTATAAGTAAAATAAAGGGCAAGGATTTTGTTATAGAAAAGGCAGGAGACCTTGACGATGATGTTATAGAGGGCATTTACAGATTTATAAAAACTGACAGATCCGGAAGTATAGTGGTCCTTATAGACACTCCGGACGGTCTTGACAATATTGAAGATATAAGGCCTGAGCTTTTCGATATCTGCGATTATGTTTCAGATGTTGAAGATGATGAAACTGATGAGACGGCAGAAAAAAAACCGGCTGCTAACCATCGGGAAGCAGTTGGCGCGGATGAAGACTTTGACGAAGAACCGTACGACGACGATGATGTCGAGGATGATTTGGAAGATATCGAAGACTCAGAGGACGACGAGGCTTATGACGATGACGATACGGATGAGGACTTCGATGATAAGTTTGACGGTGACGGGCAGGATGACGAAGATGAGTTTGATGAGCCGCGCTATGATAAAAAGAAGCCCCAGAAGCGTTCTTCAGGCAAGGTAAAGGAAAAGTTCAGCAATGTCCGTGCTGTTAAGCCGACAGGTGATGCAGAGCAGATGGAGATAGACGATTTTGTTCAATACTGCTCACAGTATGCGACCGAGATAGACTGCAGCATAACAGGAAAGAGTATGCTGGCGCTTTACGAGAGAGTTGAGCTTATGGAAGAGGACGGCATACCTTTAAACAAGGCAAATGCCGAAGCACTTATTGAAGAAGCGGCAGACCGGGCAGAAAAGCCGCCTATGGGAAAAAGACTTACGGGAATGTTTCATTCCAGATATGACAAGAACGGCTGTCTGATATTAAAGGAGGATGACTTTATTCCCTGAGTTTTCGTTTTTTATAAGAAACCGGGCTAAAGTAAGACCCTGAAAAGCGGAGGCTGATTATCTTATATCTATGGCAAATAATCAGATCACAGAAGAAATTTTATATATTTTAAAGGAAAATGCCACGCTGCTTGCGGCAATATGCTTCATTATTTTCATGATGATTTGGGGCTGCCGCAAGGGTCTTATGGAAAAGCTTCTTTCGCTGTGTTCGGTGGCGGCAACGCTTATTATAGAAGCCAAGGTTTATCCCGTTGTGCTGACATTTATAAGAAATAACGAGGCGATAAACAGCTTTTTTTCAGAGCTTGGCATGAAAATTCTTACAGGAGCTCTTACAGGGGCTGCAGGGAGAGCGGCAGGAGATACAGATATAATAAATTCACCGCTTTATGAGTTTTTGGGCCTGGATAAGCTTGCAGACAATGCAGCGGCGGCGATAGGTGATACGGCAGTCAAAATCCTGTGCTTTATCATTATATTCATAGTTGTAAGGCTTTTGGTAAAGCTTCTTTCAGTCCTGGCGGGAGGCCTTAAGAAGATACATTTTATTCACTGGATAGATGGTTTTTTTGGCGCGATATTTGGCTTTGCAGAGAGCATATTATACATATGGATTTTCATGTTCGTCATATCGGCGTTTCCGACCTACAGCTTTTGCAAGACAGTGCTTACGCAGATTTTACGGGATCCGCTGCTTCATGCTGTCTATAATCAAAATCTTATAATGCAATTTTTCGTGGGTATGCTTAATCAGGCATAAAAAGCAGCCTGCCTGCAGTGCAGTTGCAAATAAAGAGACATATAAAAAGTGCAAAAATATGCCGAGGGGTGTTCAAACACTATCAATTATTCAGAAAATATTCCCCGGGGGATAAAATAATCCCTTAAGAACACGCTGGAAGCATTGATAAAAAAGAAAAAAAATCTTATCATACGCATTGCAAAGCATGGAGGAAAAATCCATACGGAGCAATGTGTATTTTTATCCGGCAGCGCTGATATTTATCAGGCATGCATGCCGCTTCAGAGCGACAGTACGATATATGAAAACCGGATAAATTCACACAGGGAAACATGAACTGCAGGGAGAAAGACTATGAAAAGAACATGCATTTTAAGAAACATGAAAAAAGGAGCGGCAGTGCTTCTTTCATTGGGAATAATAGCATCACTTGCCGGATGCTCAGGAAATGATAAGAAGGAAGCTGAAAGTGCAAATACGGAAGTTGAAGCCACAGAGTCAGAAGCATCGGAAGCTGACGGAATGAATGAAGAAGATGCGCAGGAAGGAATTACACTGACCTATGCAAGATCGGCATCTGCAACATCCTTTGATCTTCATCAGGAGATAACAATGAATAACGCCTTTGCCATAGATAAGGTCTTTGAACCGCTTGTCATGTTTGACAAAGACGGAAATATCTATGACTACCTGGCTGAGTCACACGAAATAAGCGAGGACGGACTTACTTATACTTTCAGGCTTCGCGACGGCCTTAAGTTCAGTGACGGGACGGATGTAACAGCCGAGGATGTAAAATTTTCATTTGAAAGGCATATGGAGGTCGGCGGAGCACTTCCGCTCGAGGCAGATATAAAGAGTATTGAGGCAGAGGACGACAAAACAGTAGTAATTACGCTCGGAGAGGCGTATACTCCGTTTATCTCGGAAATAGCCAACTTTTCAAACGGCATAATACCTGAGGATTTCGGAGGAAAGACCGAAGAGGAGTTCTTTAAAGCACCGGTGGGAACGGGTCCCTTTGTTGTCACGGACTGGGATCCTACCGGAGATACAAGCTTTGTAAGAAATGAGTATTACTGGCAGGGAGTACCTACAGTCTCCAAGCTTGTTTACAAGCTGGTGGAGGATGATAATCAGGCTATAAATCAGCTGAAAACAGGCGAGGTTGATGCCATAGAGGACATGGCATTTGCTGCTGCCGAGGAAATAAAAAACGGCGAAGATACAGCTACGATAACAAGCAACGGATGGAATGTAGAGGAACTTTTCTTTAATACTCTGGATGAGCATTTCAAGGATGTTCATGTCAGAAGAGCGCTGGCTATGGCCATAGACAGGGAGGCACTCACAGCATCTCAGACCTTCGGTTATGGAATAACAGCAAACACCGTACTTCCGGCAGCTATAAGATATTGCACGACCGACAGCGTGGAGGCACTTAAATTTGATGTCGAGGCAGCAAAGGAGGAGCTTGAGAAAAGCGCTTATCCGGATGGCTTTGATACAAGTATAATTGTCAGTGCAGGAAGTAATTCAGCAATCCAGGAAGCGCAGATAATTCAGGCAGCAGGACAGTCCATAGGTATAAATATTGCAGTGGATCAAAAGGAGAGCGCAGCATTCCGCGATGCCTTTAAATCACTCAATTATTCCATGATGATAAACATTGCCATAGCCGATTATCCGGATGCGAATTCAATCTTTGCCTTCCAGGCAGATCCGGAGGGATTCAGTAACTGCTACTGGACAAGCTACAAAAACGATGAGGCTGTAGAGCTTCTTCATAAGGGACAGATCGCACCCGACGGAGAGGAGAGAGCAGCCGTATACGGAGAACTTCAGCAACTGCTTGCAGACGAAGTTCCGTATATTCCGCTTTACTATCCTGAGGTGGTAATAGGAATAAGAAATGACATAAAGGGACTTGAGGTACTTCCGAACGGCTCCGCAAACTTTAACAATGTAACCAGGGGCTGAAACAGGGCCCAAAAGCAGACTGACGAACCTGACAGCATGAACAGCACAGCAATACAAAAAACGAATAATAAAACCGGAAGCGGTTTCAGCAGATGGCTGATAAGAGCTCTGGCAAGATCGCTTCTGGTAGTGGCACTTGTAATGATTGCCGTGTTCTTTATAATAAGACTGATTCCGGGTGATCCGGCAGTCATGGTGTTGGGAGAGCATGCAAATGAGGCGGCATTGCATGAAATGAGAGAAAGACTCGGGCTTAATCTTTCGGCAGGGCAGCAATTTGCAGTCTTTATAAAAAATATATTAACAAGCTTCGACACGGGGATGTCGATAAAATACAATGTTTCAAGCCGTGACCTGGTGCTGCAATACGCACCGGTCACGCTTTCGCTTGTTTTTATGGCAATGCTGATTACCATTTCTCTGACACTCATTCTTGCCATCCTCGCAGCAACACACAGAGACGGCATGCTGGATCATGCCATAAGAATTATCCCGGCATTTACACAAGGCATGCCTGTCTTCTGGCTGGGACTTTTGCTGATACTCGTATTTGCGGTAAAGCTGAAATGGTTTCCGGTAGGCGGCGTCGGAGAGGGAAAGGAATTCTGGAGGGGGCTGGTGCTGCCGGCGGTAACGATAGCATTCGGACAGATACCGCCCCTTGTCAGATCCTTAAGAGAACAGCTTATAGAGGTTTTGGATGCGGATTTTGTCGTAACGCTTAGGGCGGCGCGCATTCCCGGAAGCCAGATATTTTTAAGACATGTGCTTCGCAATGCCTTTGCACCGACACTCATGCTGATAAGCGTAAATCTTTCATATCTTATCGGCGGAACTCTGGTCATAGAGAGAGTATTTGCAGTAAGAGGAATCGGAAAGCTTTTGTTCGATGCGATTTCAAACCGCGACTTTCCTCTGGTGCAGGCAGTGGCACTTTACTGCGCGATATTTGTCGTAATCATAAGTCTTGCAAGCGATATAATCGCTCATCTGACTGACCCGCGCATGAACAGGTAACGAGGTACAGTGATGAAGCGTATATTTAGGAAAATCAGGCAAAAAAGTCTTTATATAGGTCTGTCAATGCTTATTTTGCTTATCATACTCGCGGCACTGGCTCCGTATATATGCGAGCATGACCCGTACACACAGGATCTGTATAACACACTGAAAGCCCCGGGGACTTCAGGCCATCTTCTCGGCACGGATCAGTTGGGCAGGGATATATTGAGCAGACTTCTTTATGCAGCCCGTACGGATTTATTCATAATGGTGGCGGCAGAGGTAATACCCTTTATAAGCGGCACGCTTTTAGGCATGATAGCAGGGTACTATGGCGGAAGGACAGAGTGGCTCATATCACTTGTTACAGATACCTTTATAGCTTTCCCGTATTATCTTCTGGTCATAGTGGTGGCATTTGTTACCGGACAGGGTATAAGAGGGATATTTGTAACATTCATGATTGTAGGCTGGCTTATTTACGCAAGAGTCTCAAAACCTTTAAGCGCGTCTATGAAAAGCAGTGAATGGGTGCAGGCGGCAAGGCTTCTGGGATATTCAGATATGAGAATAATTCTAAGAGAGATTTTCCCCAATGTATTCCCGCAGGCAGTTGTTGTGCTCATGAATGACATGGCGGCACTGTTAGCGGCTATAGTAACGCTGGGATATCTTGGCATTGGCATAAGCGCACCCAACCCTGACTGGGGCATGATGATTTCGGAAGGACAGACACTTATAAGCTCAGCCCCCTATCTTTCGCTTCTTCCGGGGCTTTTGGTTGTATATACCGGAATAAGTCTTTCACTTATAGGAGACGGGCTTGCGGACAGGTGGAGATGAAAAATACGATACTTGAAATAAAAAATTTGAAAATATATAAGACAGCTGACAGTACGATTTTAGTTGACGGAATCAACCTGGAGCTTAAGGCGGGTGAAAGTCTGGGAATAGTCGGAGAATCAGGTTCCGGAAAGACCCTTACGCTCAAGAGTATTATAGGGCTTATGCCTGAGGGCGTGCACATGGAAGCAGAGGTATTGAAACGCTGCCCCGGGACTGCGATGACCTTTCAGGATCCCGTAAAATCTCTGGATCCGCTGATGCCTGCGGGAAAGCTTCTTGCAGAAGCATACAGAGCACATCATAAGACAAATAAAGCGGAGACGACAGAATGGATAAAGAACATTATAAGGCGACTGTCTCTCCCGGAGGAAATTCTGGAAAGAAAACGATATCCGAACTCTCTTTCCGGCGGGCAGTGTCAGAGAATAGGCATAGCTGTGGCACTGGCATGCGAGCCGGAGCTTCTTTTATGTGATGAGCCGACAACGGCACTCGATGTGACTGTACAGAAAAAAACTCTGGAGCTTATAAAAGAGCTTCAGTCAGAATATGGCTTTGCGATGATATTTGTTTCGCACAACCTTGCTGCCGCGGCAGGTGTCTGTGACAGACTGATGGTATTAAAGCAGGGCAGAGTTATAGAGGATGGAAGCAGCGAAAATATCATGAAAAGACCGAAGGAAGAATATACCAGGGCACTGGTAGGCTCTGTGCTTACTATACCGAAAACATACAGAGAAAACAGAAATTCCGGCCTGAATGGGCAGACATAAAAAAGGATACGGAAATATACAGGATGTCAGCGTTACTTGAAGTAAAAAATATATATGTTTCATATGGGGGAAGGCAGATATTAAAAAATATAAGCATTGACCTTAAAAAAAATGAAATACTGGGGCTTGTGGGAGAATCGGGCTCCGGAAAATCTACAACAGCAAAGGTGATAACAGGGCTGATAACTCCTGACTCTGGAGAGATATATCTTTCGGGGAAACTGCTTAAGGGAAGGCGCAGCCGTGAGACATCACGCAGGATGCAGATGGTATTCCAGAATCCGGACAGCTCACTAAATCCAAAGTACAGAATCGGAGAAATCCTTTATGATGCCATGCACTTTCATTTCAGAGATATGAAACGGGAAGAAATCAGGGAAAGATGCGAGGAGCTTATACATAGCCTTGAGCTTCCGGAGGATGCATTGGAAAGATACCCAAAGTCATTTTCCGGCGGACAGAAGCAGAGGATAGCACTTGCGAGGGCACTTTGCGTGGAACCGGATATACTTATAGCAGATGAGCCGACATCTTCACTGGATGTAACCGTGCAGCTTAAAATGCTGGAGCTTATTAAGGATATACAAAAAAGGCAGGGGCTCAGCATACTTTTTATCTCGCACGATCTGGGCGTTATCAATTATCTGTGTGACAGAGTGGCAGTCATGAAGGACGGAGAAATCGTGGAGTATACGGACAAAGAGAGCTTCTTCAGAGCACCGGCTACAGAATACGGCAGAGAGCTTTTGGAATCGGTAATTCAGGGCTCACAGTAATTTTAAGGAGTATCAGAACATGAATAAATCAGAAATATCGGAGTTAAGAAGGCTGTACAAACCGGAAAGCAGTGCAATAAGCCGTATAGCGGGCTGTTATGTGGACGGAGAAAAGAATAAGAAGGCGATTTTCAAGGAAACACTTCTTTCTCTGGATGAAGAGGATGTTTTTAAATATCTTGAAATCCTGAAAAAGGGCATAAGCGGAAGCATAGGAAGAAATCTTGCAAATCTGGAATTTCCGAGTGCGTCCGAGGACGCGGGAAGCATGCACGAAAGGCTTTTGAAGCTGAGAGACTCGGGGCTTGAGGACGAGGCAGAACTGGAGGACTTTTTCGATATAATAATAAATAATTTCGAGATAAGCGGGAACTATCTTATAATGCTGAGCTGCGCGGCATATGATATTCCGGGAAAGAGTTCTGACGGTAAAACCATGGACGATGCATCCGAGGAGGTGTATCGCTACATGCAGTGCATAATCTGCCCGGTGGAGCTTTCAAAGGCGGGCTTGAGCTATAATGAAGAGAGCAGGGAGTTTTCTCACCGTATTCGGGACTGGGTCGTAGCAATGCCGAGCTTTGCGCTCCTGTTTCCGGCTTTTAACGACAGGCAGACAGACATTCACGCTATGCTTCTCTACTCCAAAAATGTAAAGGATCTACGCAGCGAAATGATACGGAATGTTTTCGGCTGCACCACTCCTCTTCCGGCTCATGAGCAGAAAAACACCTTTACGGCAGCACTTGAAGGCTCTCTCGGAGAAGAACTAAAACTGGATGCTGTCCGAGAGCTAAACGATAATTTAATACAGATGAAGGAGGAGATGGCATTTAATAAGGCCGTGGTAGAGGTAGATGCAAACGACTTCAGCTACCTCATGAAGGACACCGGAATAAGCGAGGAAAGGCTTACGGATTTTGTCAATGCCTATGCTGCAGCGACCAAAGAAAGCCCTATTCTTCTGGATAATATAGTCGCCAAAAAGACATTTGAGGTAAAAACTGATTCTGTAAGCATAAAGGTTGATGCAGAAAAAGCCTATCTTGTAAGCGAACAGACCATAGACGGCAAAAAATGCATAGTAATAGACATTGACGGCGAACAGCTGGAGGTAAACGGGGTTACGATAAGTTGAATCAGGTTTATATGCTGCCACCTGACAGCATAACCACGATAAATGAAATACAGCCGCAAAAAGGGGCTTGCATTTATGAGTGTTTGCGCACGAAATGGATGATAAGGCCTATAATAAGTCCCGTAACGGAAGGACAGATCCATCCGAGTCCGATACCGGAAAACGGCATCAGGCTTCCGGCAAGAGTCCTGAGGCTCTCACATCCCATAGACTGAAATATACCTTCGGGGAGCGCGGCGATGAAATCACAAATCGCAGCAACAAGAGTAAGAGCAGTTGTCCAGACAAAGACAGCCCTGTCATACTCAAAGAAGCGTCCGAACAGTGACAGTAAAATCAGGGTAATGGCAAGCGGATAGAGAAACATTAACACCGGAATAGAATAGCCTATAATTGCATTCAGTCCGACATTTGCAAAAACAAAGGACATGCTGCTGAAAAGAATAGCCCAGATGCGGTATGACGGACCGTTGGCAAACAGAGCTTCAAAGGTTTCCGCACAGCTTGTTATAAGACCGACAGAAGTTTTAAGACAGGCCAGAGTCACAGTTGCGGCAAGAATTAAAAGCCCGATACCGCCAAGATAGTGCTGTGCAATTTGTGCAAGGGCAATTCCTCCGTTGGCACTGGTTTCAAAAAGGCCGCGGCTCTGCACACCGACAATAGTAACGGCAATATATATAACAGCCATAATAAGACAGCTGAAAATCCCCGCGCGCACGGTGCTTCCTGCCACGGCGTCAGGCTCAGTCACGCCCAAACCGTTTATAACTCTGACAACAACAATACCGAAGGCAAGTCCAGCCAGAGCGTCCATAGTATTATATCCTTCAAGAAAGCCTGTAAAAAAGGGCTGAGATAAATATGCGTCCTCGGGAGAGACTTCAGAAACAGATGCACTCGGATTAAGCATGGCGACAACTACAAGAATACCCAGAAACAGAAGAAAACAGGGGTTAAGTATCTTACCGACCCATATGAGGATTTTTCCGGGGCGAAGAGAAAAGAAAAGTGCCGCCGCAAAAAACACAAATGAAAAGATAAGAAGATAAAGGCTTGTGCCTGAACCTGACGGCAGGATGTTTTCAAGCCCTACGGTAAAGGATGTGGTTGCACATCTCGGAATGGCAAAAAAGGGTCCGATGGTAAGATAAAGCAGGCAGGTAAAAAACATAGAATAAGGACGGCTGATACGGCTTCCCAGCTCAAAAAGTCCGCTTGACCGGCTTATTCCGAGAGCTGCCACACCTAAAAGCGGAAGCCCCACGCCGGTAACTAGAAAACCGCATATGGCAGACCATATATTAAAGCCTGCCATCTGTCCCATATGTACGGGAAAAATAAGATTTCCCGCTCCGAAAAACAATCCGAAAAGCATACTGGCAATGGAGATATACTCCCGTCTGCTTAGTCCCTGCTTCATAAAACACCCTCACAATTCCAATTTATTATCACAAAAGCCTGTCATCTCACTTAGTATAGAGCACAGTACCGGAAAGGTCAAATATACGGGGCGGGCTTTCATTATCTGTTTTCTTTAACATTCTCTTTAAAGAAGTCCGACAAAATAGTAAAATAAGAGACATGTCAGAGCTTAGTTCAAAAATTGATAATAACGGAGAGTCAGAAGCTTTTGCAGACACAGCCCGAAATCAGGCAGAAGAGAGTATAGTACGCGGTCACAGAGACGGGGTAACTCTCGACTGTCATGAAGCTCAAAATGCCTTTCTTAATCTCAGAGGATGCGGAGCAAGGGGAGGTCACAGAAGTTACTCAGAAGCAGAACGCGCCGCGGATGAGTTTTACGCAAAAATAGACAGACTCGGAAGAGAGGTTATAACACTTGCAAGAAATACCCTGCAGGTGAATTTAAGGTTTCTGGATTCTGCCATAGGAAGTCTTAAGCTGGAGCAGTATCAGGGCACGATGGCAACTGACGGAGAGAAGCTTTTTTATGATCCTGCCTATGTGCTTAAGCGTTATAAGGAATGTCGTGAGAATCCTGCAAGAGACTATCTTCATGAGATATTTCACTGTGTTTTTCATCATGCCTTTGTGGGGCCGGAAATGGATCAGGGGCTGTGGAATCTGGCATGTGACATTGCTGCCGAAAATGCGATAACCGACCTTCACTTAAGCTGTACTGCGGCTGAAAGAGAAAAACAACAGCAGGGAGACATTGACCGCATAAGGGAGAAGGTAAAGCTCATGAGTGCGGAAAAAATCTATCACATGCTTAAGGAGGAGCCGCCGACCACAGAGGAATTTGTCCGCATGATGGGTCTTTTTACAAATGACGACCACACTGACTGGTATGCGCCAAAGCAGGACTTTGACGATATAGAGACCGAGAAGGAAAAGCAGGATATGTCGGATGAAAACCGCTGCGAGGAGGACGAAAATTCCGAGGAAAAACGAAGGCAGAAGCGAGAGGAAAAGACTGAAGAAGCTGATAAAGAGCCTGAGGACGGGGAAGATGAAAAGCAGGCCATGGATGAGGCATCATCGCCGGACAATGCGGATGAGAGCCGCAGAGACCTGGAAAAGCACTGGGATGATGTAGCCAGGGAAATGCAGACGGATCTTGAGACATTTTCAAAGGAAATAGGAGACAAAAAGGGTGGTCTGATGCAGAGCCTTCGCGCCGTAAATCGTGAACATTATGACTACACGACCTTCTTAAGGCGCTTCGCGGCTCTGGGAGAGACTCTTAAGGTCAATGATGACGAATTCGACTATATTTTCTATACCTACGGCATGCAGTTATACGGGAAAATGCCGCTCATAGAGCCTCTGGAATATAAGGAAGAGATGAAGATAAAGGAATTTGTCATCGCAATAGATACCTCAGGCTCGGTATCCGGACCTCTGGTACAGAAGTTTGTCACAAAGACCTACAATATACTGAGTGAAAGAGAGAGCTTCTTTTCAAAGATAAATATTCACATCATACAGTGCGATGCGGAAATTCAGGAGGATAAAAGAATTACAAGTCCCGATGAGTTTGACGAATATATAAAAACAATGGAGCTTAAGGGTTTCGGCGGCACGGATTTCAGGCCTGTCTTTGACTATGTCGATAAGCTTCAGAAGAACCGTGAGTTTACCAATCTCAAGGGGCTTATATATTTTACGGACGGCTACGGGGTTTTCCCGGCACATCAGCCGGAATATCAGACAGCCTTCGTTTTTGTGGATGATGAATACAATAATCCCGAGGTGCCGGTATGGGCGATAAAGCTGGTGCTGCAAAGCGACGAAGTATAAAGATACAGTTAATTTAACAATGAAATAATTGATTTTCGGAGACTATGTCATGAACATAAGTGAAGCAAAGGAACAAATTAAAAATGCAATGACAGTATATTTTACAAGAGATGAATTTGGAAACTATGCCATACCGATAGAGCGGCAGCGTCCGGCGTTTCTCATGGGGCCTCCGGGCATAGGAAAAACTGCCATAATGGAGCAGATAGCGCAGGAACTCGGAGTGGCGCTGGTGTCTTATTCCATGACGCATCACACGCGTCAGTCGGCTTTGGGGCTTCCGTATATCACACATAAAAATTACGGCGGTACGGATTATGAAGTATCGGAATATACCATGAGCGAGATAATAGCCTCCGTATACGACATGATGGAGGAAAGCGGGAAGAAGGAGGGAATTCTCTTTCTGGATGAGATAAACTGCGTGTCGGAGACGCTTGCTCCGGTAATGCTTCAGTTTTTGCAATATAAGATTTTCGGACGCCACAGAGTTCCGGACGGCTGGATTGTAGTGACCGCAGGAAATCCGCCCGAGTATAACAAATCTGTCAGAGAGTATGATATCGCGACCTGGGACAGACTTAAGAGAATAGATGTAGAACCGGATTATGAGGCATGGAAAAATTATGCCTCAAGAAAGCGTGTGCATCAATCCATATTAAGCTATCTGGAGATAAAAAAGTCCAACTTCTACAAGGTGGAAACCACTGTGGACGGCAAATTCTTCGTGACAGCCCGCGGCTGGGAAGATTTAAGCGAGATGATTACCTACTATGAAAGGGATGGTATAAAGGCAGATGCGTCACTGATATCACAATACATACAGGAGCCTCATATTGCAGGGGATTTTGCCTCATATTATGAGCTTTTTGCAAAATACAGAAGCGACTACCAGATACCGGATATTCTTGAAGGACACGCTTCTGAGAGCATCATAAACCGTGCAAGAGAGGCCAAATTCGATGAGAGACATTCACTTTTGGGGCTTATTACCTATGGAATCACAGGAGAGCTCAGGGAAGCCGTTATAAGAGAAAATGTCACAAAGGCATTTAAGTCCTGTATCGGAGAATGCAGGGATCTGTTTAAGGGCGATGAAGCGGCGAAGCTTAAGTATCTGGGAGGAAATGACGAGGCTTTGAGCTTTTCTGAGCTTACGGAAGCTGTCATTGCCCATATCATAACGGAAAGAGATAAGACGGAGAAGGCTTCAGGGCTGTCTGAGGAAAAAAGACGCGAGATAAATCTTACGCTGGAAGCGCTTAAAAGAGTGCAGGGCAGACTTCAGGGCATAACTGATGAGGGAGAAGCTGCCAAGTGTGTAAAGGAAAGCTATGCGGAGGCATTGGAGATATTTAAGAATCTTGTGGCAGAAACCGGGAAAAAGCTTTCCAATGCTTTCAAGTTCTGTGATGAGGCATTTGAAGACGGTCAGGAAATACTTATTTTTGTGACAGAGCTTACGAGAAATTATTTTGCGGCGCAGTTCATAAGTCATTATGGCTGTGATGAATATTTTGCGCACAATAAGGAGCTTCTTTTCTACGAAAGACAGCAGGAAATCATCATGGAGCTGGGAGACCTGGGGCTTTGATAGACTTTACGCATTATAACAGAGATACAGCCTTTGGCTACAGCGAGGATGACAGGGGAGAGGTAAGTCTCACCATTTATCTTGGCGGGGACAATGTCAAGGAGTTTTCAATTCTCACGGGCGGAGAAGCCGACATAGTGAGGCTTAAGCAGCTGATAAGAGGTGCAAAGCTTGAAGGAGATCATATTAAGGGCTCTGAAAAAAAGGCGGAGCTTGCAAGCAGGGTATTAAGCAGTGCAGGGATATACAGCGAGGGTAAATCCAAAGAAGCCGGGAATAAGCTCAAAATATGGCTTACCACCGATAATGAGCTTGATGATAAGCTGAAAAATACCGGGATAGAGCTTATCATGGATGCGGAAACTATAGCAAAAAGGCTTACGGAGGATACAAAGCTTAAAGGTATAAAGCTGGTGGCATACAGCCACTACGGATATGATAACAATTACACGAGAGCTCATGAGGAAACAGAATATATCATTGAAGAGATGATAGCACTCACAAAGCGCAAAGCGGCACTTAAGCGCGGAGATTTTGAAATTATTGTAGAAAGTGTAGTCAAAAACGGTCTGGGAGACAGGCCCGGTGTGATTAAGGATCCGGAGGAACAGACCTTCGGAGCATACTACAGCTACAGCGTAAAGAGCGGTGAGCTTTGTATCTCAGAGATAAATTGTGATGACTTTGAAGGCACATATCTTTTATGTCCGGAGTGCGGAGAAAATATAAGCTACGACAGTCTCAAAACGGATTTGAAAAACATAGCAGACGAGGGCGTACGCTGTCCTCATTGCGGGAATAGGATACCGGCGTTAAGAGTAAGAAGAGAAATAAAAAACGGAGAATATTTTTTCAGGAAAAGAGATCTCATGCCTGTATACATCTGTCAGGATGATGCCTATTGCGTAGGGTTCCTTGGAGAAGGCTGCTCTGAGGAGAGAGTCGAGAAGTATCTCAAGCAGGCCATAGCGGAAGAGCGGCATAACTGCATAGCCGCACTTTTAAATTACAAAAAAACGCATTTTGAAAAGAAAGCCGGAGATGTGTTCGGAGAGCTGGGCTTGGAGGATGACTTTGATGATGAAAATGACGCAGAATCTGATTTTAATTTAAGCGGAAAGAGTTTGGGCAGCGGCGGCGAAGTTTCTGAGGATGGGGAGCTTTCCTTCGGTCATTACGGAAGAAAAAAAGAGCCTATTATGTGGAAGGTGCTTTCAGTTGTTGATAACGAGGCGCTTATCATCACATCAGAGTGCATAGATTGCAGAAATTATCATAAAAATTATGAAAAAATCACCTGGGAGCAGTGTTCGATGCGCCGATGGCTTAATGAGGACTTCATCACACAGTGCTTTTCGGAGGAGGAGAGGGAGCGTATACTGTCTACGCCGGTTCCGAATCCTGACAATTATTTCAAGCGTGTGAGCGGAGGAAATGATACCGAGGACAGGGTTTTTCTGCTCAATATAGACGAGGCGGAGTTTTACTTTGATGACCGATTTAAAAGACAGGCACTCGCGGGGAAAGAAGCTCTCGAAAAAAGAGCCTATGTGGCAGGTACAGGCTTTACAGCATGGTGGCTGAGAACCCCGGGTTCAGATGCGGTGCACGCGTCCAATGTCGATTACTACGGCATAGCATATAATATAGGATTTCTGGTAAATTATACAGCCAACTGCATACGCCCGGCGATGTGGATAAGGCTGTAGGCGGATTGTCATTGCCAATCAGTTTTGAATGCTTTAAACTATATTAAATGCGGCGGCAGATACTTTCGTGTTCAGGCAAAACGGTGCCTTTGTAAAGAGATACATAAATTTTAAAAAGCGGGATCATACATGGAAAATACAAAAAACGATTATGTAATCGAGATGCTCCACATTACCAAAGAATTTCCGGGAATTATCGCCAATGATGACATTACCCTCCAGCTGAAAAGAGGGGAAATACATGCCCTTCTGGGAGAGAACGGAGCGGGAAAATCTACGCTTATGAGCGTGCTTTTCGGACTTTATAAGCCGGAAAAGGGTGAAATAAGAAAAAACGGCGAGAGGGTGACCATCAATGATCCGAATGATGCCACGAGACTCGGCATAGGCATGGTTCATCAGCACTTTAAGCTGGTGGAGGTGTTTACCGTGCTGGAAAATATTATTTTGGGGGCAGAGACCGTAAAGGCAGGCTTTATTCAAAAAAAGGAGGCTGCAAAAAGGGTCGAGGAGCTTTCAAAAAGATACGGTCTTTCTGTGGATCTTAATGCAAAAGTCGAGGACATTACAGTCGGCATGCAGCAGAGAGTGGAGATACTCAAGATGCTTTACAGGGATAATGAGATACTTATTTTTGACGAGCCGACAGCTGTGCTTACACCTCAGGAAATTGAAGAGCTCATGACTATCATGAAGAATCTTGTCAAAGAGGGAAAGTCCATACTTTTCATATCCCACAAGCTTAATGAAATAATGGAGGTTTCCGACAGGGTTACAGTATTAAGAAAGGGCAAATACATAGGTACGATAAACACAGCCGATACCACCAAAGAGGAACTTTCCTCTATGATGGTAGGCCGCCCTGTGCATCTTGTAATTGATAAGACAGAAGCAAAGCCGGGAGAAAACATTCTGGAGGTTAAGGATGTCTGCATCAAATCACATATCCACAACAGAGATGCTGTTCACAATATCTCCTTCAATGTAAGAGCCGGTGAAATCGTATGCCTGGCGGGCATCGACGGAAACGGACAGACAGAATTTATTTACGGACTTTCAGGTCTTGATAAAATAAAGTCAGGCAGGGTAAAGCTGTGCGGAAGAGATATCACCCATGCCTCCATAGCCGAAAGAGGAAGGGATATGAGTCATATTCCGGAGGACAGACATAAGCATGGACTGGTTCTGGATTTTTCGCTGGAAAATAACCTTGTCATTCAGAGATTTAACGAACCCATGTTCCAGAACCACGGCTTTATAAATAAGGAACAGGTAAGGCACTATGCCGAGAGACTTATAGGGCAGTTCGATGTCAGAAGCGGACAGGGTCCGGTAACTGTAGCGCGCTCCATGTCGGGAGGAAATCAGCAGAAGGCAATTATTGCAAGAGAGGTGGACAGAAACAAGGCACTTATAGTTGCGGTTCAGCCTACCAGAGGATTGGATGTAGGAGCGATAGAATATATTCATTCTCAGCTTGTTGCAGAAAGAGACAGAGGAAAGGCAATTCTTCTGGTATCACTGGAGTTAGAGGAGGTCATGGGACTTTCAGACAGGATACTTGTCATACATAACGGTGAGATAGCCGGAGAATTTAAGCCGGAAAACACTACGGTCGAGGAGCTGGGTCTTTACATGGCAGGAGCAAGGCATCAGGATAAGGAGAGCTGAGCATGGAGAAAAAATCTATATTTGAGAGCGATAGTTTCAGAGCTGTGCTTGCTTCACTGATCTCGATAATCATCGGAATGGCAGTCGGAGCCATAATAATATGTGTGGTCGGTATGACTGAAAAAAATCTGGGTGCTGCCAGTGTGGCTGACGGCATAAAGCTGGTTTTCGGAGGACTTTTCTCAACCGGAAGAAATGCTGCGGGACAGCTCACCTGGGGATTTAATCCCACCAACATAGGAAACATGCTTTTCAGAGCAACTCCACTCATTATGACAGGTCTTTCGGTGGCAATGGCATACAGAACCGGACTTTTCAACATCGGTGCGCCGGGACAGTATCTCATGGGAACCATGGTATCCCTGATGCTTGCGCTTGCAATTCCTCAGGAGAAGGTACATCCTGTGCTCATATGGATAATAGCATTTTTCGGCGGCAGCCTTGCAGGAGCCTTCTGGGGTATGATAGCAGGAGCTATGAAGGCCTTCTTAAATATAAATGAGGTTATTGCCTGCATCATGACAAACTGGATTGCGGCAAATCTTGTCACATTTCTGTTTGACATCAGTAATTTTAAAAACATTGTGGAAAATACAAAATCGGGATATGTCTACAAGACATCCTATAACGGTGTAGCCACAGCAAAGCTGGGACTGGATAAAATTTTTTCAGGATCGCAGGTAAATGCGGGAATACTGATAGCCATAATCATAGCCGTGGGAATTTACATACTCATGGAAAAAACTACACTGGGCTTTCAGCTTAAGGCCTGCGGTTCCAACCGCCATGCAGCCAGATATGCAGGCATAAAGGACCGCCGCAACATAGTTCTTTCCATGGGAATCGCCGGAGCACTTTCGGCAGCCGGAGCATCGCTTTATTATCTTGCCGGAAATACCGAATTTTTCTGGTCGACATATCAGAGTCTTCCGTCGGTCGGCTTTAACGGCATTCCGGTAGCACTGCTTGCGCTTTGTAATCCTGTCGGAGTCATATTCGCTGCATTTTTCATGTCTATGCTTAATATTTGCGGACTGCAGCTTTCAAACCTGACCGCATACAACGAATACATAACGGATGTTATCATTGCCGTAATTGTTTACTTAAGTGCCTTTTCACTCTTTATCAGCACACTGCTTGAAAAGAAGCTGAAAAGTAAAAAGGATGCTGTCAATGTAAATGCAGAGACGGATTCTGCGGCACCGGGCGCGACTGCACCGCCGGAAGATAAGACAGCTGATGCAGCCAAAGAGAATGGAGGTAATGAGTAATGACATATATTATTCAGCAGACACTTTTATATGCAATACCTCTTATGATAGTAGCATTGGCAGGCGTATTTGCGGAGCGGAGCGGAATCATCAACCTTGCACTGGAAGGCATCATGATTTTCGGAGCCTTTATAGGAGTGCTTTTTGTAAACAAAATGCAGAATGCTGCATGGGTTATTGCTGCAAAGGACGCAGGAAACTGGGTAACGCTGCAGGGACTGGAAATTCTCGCAATGTGTGCGGCAGCAGCCTGCGGAGCAGTTTTTTCACTGCTTCTTTCCTTTGCTTCAATAAATCTTAAGGCGGATCAGACCATAGGAGGCACGGCACTTAATCTTATGGCACCGGCACTCGTGCTGTTTTTCATAAGAATAATTGCCAATCAGAATACGCTTCAGATGCAGACGGGAGATGCAGCCAGCTGGTTCATGATAAAGAAAACTACGCTCGGCTTTTCAAAGACAGCAGACCTCGGCTTCCTGGGCAATACATTTATTCACAGGATATATATTGCAACCTATCTGTGTATAATTATATTTATCGTGCTTTCAGTAATCCTTTATAAGACGAGATTCGGACTCAGGCTCCGTTCCTGCGGAGAAAACCCGCAGGCCTCGGACTCACTGGGCATAAATGTCTACAGGATGCGTTATGCCGGAACCACTATCTCCGGAGCACTTGCAGGAATGGGCGGATTTGTATATGCGCTGACTACAGCCAACTGTTCAGCCAACGGAGATGTGGCAGGCTTCGGATTTCTGGCATTGGCAGTTATGATTTTCGGAAACTGGAAGCCGCTCAATATCGCGGGAGCATCACTGCTTTTCGGACTTTTCAAATGTATTGCGGCAGGATATTCAAGCATAGATATAAACGGAGACGGAATTTATCTTCTGGCACAGCTTGGAATAAGTCCGCATATATACCGCATGCTTCCGTATATAATCACACTTATAGTGCTGGCATTCACATCCGGAAAGTCCAGAGCCCCCAAGGCAGAGGGAATACCTTACGATAAGGGTAAAAGGTAAATAAAGACTATGACAATGCTAATAGCAGGAGATAATTCATGGATATAAAGGAAATTCTCGCACACGCAGACCACACGCTTCTTTCAGTGACGGCGACATGGGAGGAAATAAAGGCTGTTTGTGATGACGGAATAAAATATCATACAGCTTCGGTCTGTATCCCGCCGAGCTTTGTTAAAAAGGCGGCGGAATATGCAGGTGGCAGAGTGAAGATATGTACGGTAACAGGCTTTCCGAACGGATACAGCACAACAGCCGTAAAGGTATTTGAAACAAAGGATGCACTGGCAAACGGAGCAGATGAGATAGACATGGTAATAAATCTGGGATGGGTCAGGGAAGGATGCTTTGACCTTATCACAGATGAGATAAAAAGCCTTAAGGCTGTCTGCGGAGGAAAGGTTTTAAAGGTTATTATAGAGACCTGTCTGCTTACGGATGAGGAAAAGACAGCTTTATGTAAATGCGTAACAAACGCAGGAGCCGATTATATAAAAACATCCACGGGCTTTTCCAGGGCGGGAGCGACCTTTGAGGATGTAAAGCTTTTTTCCGGGCATATCGGAGAGAAAGTAAAAATAAAGGCGGCAGGGGGCATAAGCTCCATAGAGGATGCGGCGGAATTTTTAAGGTTGGGAGCAGATCGGCTGGGAACAAGCCGTATCGTAAAAATAGCAAAGGAACAGGGTATCTGATTTAATAAGGGAGAAAGTATCATGAAAAGAAAGAACATTTTAAAAACAGCAATCATCAGCACCGTTTTGGGAACAGTAATCCTTGCAGCCGGCTGCAACAACGGAAAGACTGAGGAAACTACTGCAACAGCGGAAACAACATCAGAGGAAACCGAGTCTGAAGCTGAGGAACCGGCAGCGGAAGAAAGCACAGAAGTCGAGTCAAACAGCGAAGCTGACATCATCGGAATGGAGAATCCCTTTGTAGACTGCAGCAGCATGGCAGAAGCTGTGGAAATAGCAGGCTTTGAGATGGAATGTCCGACCTTTGATGACATGGGCGACAAGGAATATCAGGCAATAAAGGGTCAGCTGATACAGGTATTCAACCGCGGATTAGGTGGCGGAAAGGATGGGTACATCCTTGTAAGAAAGGGCATTATAACAGAGGACATGACCGCAGAGGACGGAGTTATAGATATCAGCGGCGATTATAATGACTACAGCGTAGAAAAGAAGATCACCATAGGTGAAACCGAAGTTACGGTAAAGGGAAATGAGGAGGACAGCTACAGCGTGGTTATATGGAATGACGATGAGTATGCATATTCTATTTTCCTCAACGCAGTGACATTGCCTGAAAATGTTATAGATGCTTATGTACCGCTTATTAAGTAATAGCAGTAAATGAGCATCAGCTGATGACAGACCCTCTTAATCACGACATTATTTTACAGTCAACAAAAAAGGCACCGACAGGCGGTGCCTTTTTATTGAGGTCAGCTCAAGCATTTATGCTTCCGAGTTTCTTTTGCTGCCGTTATAGCTGCGCATGGAATTGACAACGATGGTAAGACCAAGAACCATAAGAAGTATAGCTATGATAAGTTGCAGTCCATTGGCTATAAATATGCTGCCCCATGTGGCTTCTCCTGCAGGGATGGAAGTGCCTGCTGCATTTCCGATGGCTTTAACCATAGCCAAAGCTCGCTGTACAAGAGCGGTGAAGGTTACACAAAGCATGATAATAAGCGGAGGGAATATCATTTTATTGCTGCGTCCCGTCACCTTAAGGAATACACAGAGTGTTATAAGAACAAGCGCACTGAGAAGCTGGTTTGCGGAACCGAAAAGCGGCCAGATATTTGCATATCCTATTTGTGTAAGCAGGTAGCTGAAGGCCAGGGTGAGGATAGTGGAAAATCCGGTATTGCACATGATTTTTCTCCAGCCTTCCGAATGCTTCATATCGTCTGTGGCAAAAAACTCCTGAAAGCTCATGCGGCCTATACGGGATACAGCATCAAGTGTAGTGAGCGCAAGCGCAGACACACACATGGTCATAAAGACAGTTGCAATATGTGAAGGGATGCCAAACATTGATATAAAACCTGCAACTCCACGGCTGAATATCTGGAACGGGGTACCGGTTGCGGCAGTTCCGTCTGCGCCTGCAGCGGCACCTGCGACACAGAGTGCAAGAACAGCAAGCATGCTTTCAAGAACCATGGCACCATAGCCTACTTTAAGCATATCCTTTTCATTTTCGACGGTTTTGGAGGATGTGCCTGAGGATACAAGACTGTGAAATCCTGAAACGGCACCACAGGCAACAGTGACAAAAAGGATAGGGAACATGGTTCCCAGATTTTCATTATTAAAACCGGTAAACACAGGCAGATTCATTGTCGGATGTGCAACAAAAAGTCCGATAAATGCCGCTGCAATCATGGCAATGAACATATAGGTTGACATGAAATCACGGGGCTGCTTGAGTATCCAGATAGGAATAAGCGCAGTAAAGAAGATGTATATAAATGTCAGATAGCTCCACATCTTCTTATCAAGCAATATGGGAAGCTTCATTCCTATGGCAAAGCAAAGTATAATGAAAACAACAGCGATTCCGGTTTCGGCGATACCCTTAAACTGGTACCTGTGATTTAAAAGACCGTAGATAACAGCAAATATTATAAACATGATGGATACAGATCCGGCAGTTCCGTTAATTTCAGCTGCGTCTGCAAGCTGTGTAACTCCGTCAACAACAGTATAGGCATTAAAGGTACCCGCAACCATGTCGGCAAAGGCGGCAATGACTATGCAGCAGAAAAGCCAGCTGAACAGAAGGAAGAGCTTGCGGCCTGTTTTTCCGATATATTTCTCGATAAGCATTCCCATTGACTTACCGTCATTCTTAACACTGGCATACAGTGCGCCAAAGTCGGTAACTGCACCGAAGAAAGCGCCTCCGATAAGTATCCAGAGAAGTACAGGCAGCCATCCGAAGGCAGCAGCCTGAATGGCACCGGTTACAGGGCCGGCACCTGCGATACAGGAAAACTGATGAGCAAACACGGTAAGTCCGTCTGTAGGAACATAGTCCTTGCCGTCATTAAGACGAACAGCCGGCGTTTTTGCATTGGGATCGATACCCCATTTGTTAGCAAGCCAGCGGCCATAGCCTACATAAGCACAAACAAGGCAAACGGCGGCAATCAATACGATTACAAGAGTATTCATAGTATTATTCAACCTTTCTCCGGTTCATTTGGATATTTTTGACACATTTTACTACCGAGAATTGTACATGTCGACTGAACAAAATCCCGGAAGGAATTATGTACCTATTTAAATTCAATATATGCGGCAAATAGGCACACAGACGAGGGACAATCCGGAATGAAGTTATGGATTCTGATAGATGACAGTTATAAAAAACGCAAAGAGGGTTAACAGAGAAAGACGGCTGCCGAAAATAGAGCTTGAAAAAAATTCGCACAGATGTATACTTATAGCAGTTTCAGATTTTGAAAGACAGTTTGATTAAAGTCTGAAACCATATATACAGGGGAGCTGTAAAAAGCTGAGAGGAAGGAAGAACTTCGACCCTTTGACCTGATGTGGATAATGCCGCCGTAGGAAACCATGAAGAAATACTGACAGAGGCTATATTCATAAGGGAGAAGCCTCTGTTTTTTTGTGCGTGACGGTACAACCGCAGAGCGGAGGTGATTTTTTGCAGCACCTGTGTCGTCACGGACAGGTCATAACTCCGGCAGAAACGGAGAAATGGCAATGCGGACAGTCCGCAACTGACTGAGGGGGAGCGCCCTGAGTCTTTCAAGCAGCGATGGGAAGCCGTGTTCCGGCGTGAGAGGAAGCCATAAAGCTTCGACCGAAAACTTCCGGCTGATATGCCGATACTGTATGTCTCAAAAAAATGTATTTACGCAAAGTCCGAGAAGCACAGGACAGCGCAAATCAGGCACAGACATACGGATTGTATCTTTGGGAAGCGATGCTGCACAGCCGTTTCCGTTATCTTGAAAGGAGAAAAAATGACATCACAAGTATCACAGACATCACAGACAGGCTCGCTGTCAAAGACACCGCAATCAGGCTCAATTCCAAAAATGCCGCAGAAGCCAGAACAGTCTGTTTCAAAGACACAGACTGTAAATGCGGTAAAAACAAAACAGCTTTCCACAAAGAAGCTTGTAATGACCGGCATGCTGGCATGCCTTGCATTTGTACTTAATACATTTGTCTATTTCCCGGCAATGGCGCCGTTTCAGCACTTTGTGGATGTGCTTGCGGCAGTTTTCATAGGCCCTGTTTATGGCTGCATCAGCGCATTTTTATGCGGAATAATGCGTATGGCCAGCGGGAGAACAATACAGGCGGTTACGGGAGCTGTTTTCGGGCCCGTCATAGGCGGCATACTCTATAAAAGGACCGGAAATATTTATCTTGTATGGCTTGGTGAAGTCATAGGCACCGGATTTTGCGGCGCTATGGCATCCTATCCGCTCATGAAGCTTTTTTATGGTCTGGATGCCCAGTCACCATTTTACTATATACCGTTTTATATACCGGCAGCGATGGTAGGAGCTTCCATGGGCGTAATGGTACTTTTAATCATGAAGAAAAACGGACTTTTGGAAAAGCTTCTCGCACAGCTCAGATAAGCTTAGTCAAATAATTTAAAGATGCGAAGCGAGAGTAAATTTTCATATTGTCTGATAATGATATAATAATATGGGTAGAACAAAATGAATATATATGAACCGCTTAGACGGCTTAAGGAAAAAACGCCTTTAATACAGTGCATTACCAACTTTGTCACGGTCAATGACTGTGCAAATATAATTTTAGCAGCGGGTGCGACACCTTCCATGGCACACGATATAAGAGAGGCGGCAGAGGCTGTCGCGGCAGCAAATGCCCTTGTATGCAACATGGGTGCGATAGAAAATCTTGAGTCAATGCTTTCAGCCGGGGCATGTGCAAACAAAATGGGAGTGCCGGTGATTTTGGATCCGGTGGCAGCAGGCGGCACAGCACTCAGACAGGAAGCGTCCAAAAAGTTGCTTGATAATGTCAGGTTTAGTGTTATAAGAGGCAATGCCTCTGAGATACGGTTTCTTGCAGGCTGTGATACAAGAGGCAGCGGAGTGGATGTAAGCGCTGCCGACGAGGTTTCTTTAAAAAATCTTGAAACAGCAGTTTCCATGGCAAAGACGCTTTCCGAAAGAACAAAAAGTGTTATAGTTATATCCGGAGTGATAGATATAGTAGCTGACAGCAAAAATGCTGTAGTTCTTAAGAACGGATGCGCAACTATGGCACGCATTACGGGGAGCGGATGCATGCTGACTTCACTTATAGGAGCTTTTTGCGCAGCCCTGCCTGAGGATGCATTGACAGCAACAGTAAGTGCAGTTGCGGTGATGGGTGTAGCAGGGGAAAGGGCAGAAGCGTGCAGAATTAAAAACGGCACGGGCAATGCCACATTTCGCAATGACCTTATAGATGCGGTTTTCAACATGACCGTGGAAGTGCTTGCAGGGGAGGCAAAATATGAAGTTTTCTGAGGAAGAGATAAAAAAGTCCATGCTGCTTTATGCAGTGACGGACAGGAGCTGGCTTAAGGAGGGCGAAAAGCTCACGGAGGTTTGCGAGAGCGTGCTTAAAAACGGGGCCACCTTTTTGCAGATAAGAGAAAAGGATCTGGAACCCGAAACATTTGAAAAGGAAGCTAAAGAGCTCAAGGAGCTTTGCAGATCATATAAGGTGCCGTTTGTGGTAAATGACAGTGTGGAAATTGCCATGGATATAGATGCGGACGGTGTGCATGTTGGGCAGAGTGATATCAGGGGCAGAGACATTCGCGCCATGATAGGAAAGGATAAAATACTGGGCATTTCAGCCGGCACGGTTGAGGAAGCAGTTGCTGCGGAAAAATCCGGTGCCGATTATATAGGCGTGGGGGCGGTTTTTGCAACCACAACGAAAAAAAAGGCCGGAACAGTTTCTTATGAGCTTCTTCAGAAAATTTGTAAAGCCGTAAGCATCCCTGTCGTAGCTATCGGCGGAATAAATAAGAAAAACATGGAGGAGCTTAAAGGAAGCGGCGCAGACGGTATTGCCGTGGTTTCAGCAATCTTTGCAGCTGAGGACCCGGGAGATGCGACAGCGGAGCTTCTTAAAAAGGCCAGGGAGTGTTTTTAGGTTTGTATATGTTTTAGCAGGCAGATATAATTAGAAACGCAATAAGAAGAAAGAGGACAAAAATGACATCAAGTATTGCCATACAAATACTGCCGGAGGCAGTAAATGACGACCAGCTCTGTGAAAGAGTTGACAGAGTTATTGATTATATAAAAAGTACGGGACTTAAGTATGAAGTGGGACCCTTTGAGACTGCTATCGAGGGCGAAGACATTGACCGTCTCATGGAAATTGCAAAAAACTGCCTTCATATCGCAATAGAAGCGGGTGCATCGAAGGTATCATCCTATATAAAGGTGGTTTATCAGCCGGAGGGAGAAATTCTCTCAATAGACAGGAAAATAGGAAAATACAGAGAGTGATTTTCAGGAAACACAGAGAATATTTATGGACAAGAAATACGCAATTTTTGACATGGATGGAACAATTATAGATTCCATGGGCTTCTGGAGAGGGCTTACGGGAGAAATTCTTGAAAAGTACGGCATAGCCGAGGAATGCATCACCCAGGAGCTTTCCGACACCATAAAGCCTATGACTGCAACGGAATCTGCGAAGTATTTTATAGACAGGTTTGACATAAAGACCTCGCCTGAGACTATAGTGGAGCAGATAAACAAAACCATGGCAGACCATTACAGAAATGACATACCGTTAAAAAGAGGGATAAGAGAATATCTGGATAAGCTTAAGACAGCCGGTGTCAGAATGTGCGTAGCTTCAGCCACAACTCCGTCTCTTGTGGATAAATGCCTCACAAGGCTTGGGGTGAGGACTTATTTTGATTTTCTGATTTCCTGCGAAGAGGTCGGAGCCGGAAAAAACAAGCCGGATATCTATATTGAAGCAGCAAAAAGGCTGGGGGCGAATCCGGGTGATACTGCAGTATATGAGGATGCAATTTTTGCAATGGAGACTGCAAAGAAAAGCGGATTTTATCTCATAGGCGTATATGATAAGTACTCAGAGGACAACTGGCATGAAGCAAAGGCTGTTGCAGACGAGCTTATCGAAAGCTGGGACTGACAGAAAAGGATGACAAAGGGCGGAGGGTTTGATATCCCCCGCCACTTTTATACTATGTGGTGCCTGCAGGCACGCGGGCACGGGTGTTTATTCCGTGATGGACTTTACGGTATAATCCTTATCCTCGACAGCCTTTTTAAGAACATCATCGGAGACATCAGCATTAAGCTCTACCACAGCGGTTCCTTTTTCATGGCTGACCTCAGCGTTTGTGACACCATCCAGGGCTTCAAGAGCAGTTTTTACAGTCTTCTCGCAGTGATGGCACATCATACCTTCAATATTCATTGTTTTCTTCATAGTTGCATTTTCCTCACTTTCCACATTAGTTAAAGATTTTTTATTTCCTGACATTTCAGACATAGCTGTAATCAGTCCGAGCTCTGTACGCGTCGAATCATCAAGCAGCCGCCCGTCAGCATTGACTTTCACAGAATTCTTAAGAGGTTTATCCTCAACAGTGCTAAACATTTTAAAGAGGTTAAGCCTCAAAGCATTGCTTACAACAAAAAAGCTTGAAAGACTCATGGCAGCAGCACCAATCATGGGGTTGAGTGTCCAACCGAAAAAGTGTGCATAACAGCCTGCCGCAAGAGGAATGCAGAGCACATTATAAAAGAATGCCCAGAACAGGTTCTCATGAATATTTTTGAGTGTTGCACGGCTGAGTCTTATAGCAGCCGGAACATCACTGAGTCTGCTTTTCATAAGTACAACATCGGCAGCATCTATGGCCACATCTGTTCCGGCACCTATGGCAATGCCTATGTCGGCACCGGTCAGCGCAGGAGCATCGTTTATGCCGTCACCGACCATAAGGGTTTTTCCGAAAGCTTTAAGCTTCCTGATGACTTTTTCCTTTCCGTCAGGAAGGACACCTGCGGCAACCTCATTTACACCGACTTCACGGCCTATGGCAGCAGCAGTTCTTTCGTTATCTCCAGTAAGCATAACAACATGAATTCCCATATCCTTAAGCTCTTGTATAGCTTCGGGACTTTCAGGCTTTATGGTATCGGCAACAGCTATAAAGCCAAGCAGGGAAGCCTCTTCTGCAAAGAAAAGAGGTGTTCTTCCTTTGGCGGAAAGTGCCTTGCTTTCTGCAAGAAGCTCATCCGGGATAGCGGCAACAGTGCTGATAAAGCTCTTATTTCCGCCATAGCAGCGTTTTCCGTCTATAACAGCCGTAAGACCGTGACCGGGCAAAGCTGAGAATTCAGATACAGCGGAATTTTCATATCTGCCGAGGGAGGACTGCAAAGAAGCTTCTGCGTGAGCATCAGCGGATTTACAATAGCCTGTCACGGCCTTTGCAAGCGGATGCTCCGACTGAAGCTCGAGAGCATTTGCGATGCCAAGAAGCTTTCCCTCGTCCACATTGTGAGCAACTCTGATTTCGGTCACCTGCGGCTCGCCCTTTGTGATGGTGCCGGTCTTATCAAGAACCACAATCTGGGTGCGGCCGGTCTCCTCAAGTGAAACAGCAGTTTTAAACATGATGCCGTTTTTTGCACCGAGTCCGCTTCCGACCATAATAGCAACAGGTGTCGCAAGTCCGAGAGCACACGGACAGCTTATAACCAGCACGGAAATACCGCGCGCGAGAGCATAGCCAAAATCAGCGCCTACTGCCAGCCATACGACTATAGTTATAAGGGCAATGCTTATTACCGCCGGCACAAACACTCCCGAAACCTTATCGGCTATCTTTGCAATGGGAGCTTTTGTGGCAGCAGCATCGCTGACCATCTTAATAATCTGAGATAATGTGGTGTCCTCACCTATACGAGTAGCCTGACATTTCAGGAAACCGGACTGATTTATGGTTGCTGCGCTTACTGTATCACCGGAGACTTTGTCCACGGGGATACTTTCACCTGTAAGTGCGGATTCATTGACAGCAGAGCTTCCGTCAAGGACAATGCCGTCCACAGGAATACTTTCACCGGGACGCACTGTAAAAATCTCGCCTGTCTTAAGTTCGGCGACAGGAATTGTTTCCTCAACATTATCTCTTATGACAGTGGCTGTCTGCGGTGCCAGCTTCATGAGGCTTTTAAGTGCGTCAGTAGTACGGCCCTTGGACTTTGCCTCGAGCATTTTCCCCACTGTGATGAGCGCAAGTATCATGGCTGCTGATTCAAAGTAGAATTCGTCCATGTAATGCATGACTAAAGCTTCATCGCCCTTTACTACGGCATCAGTCATCATAAAGAGAGCAAAGGTGCTGTATATAAAGGAGGCACCGGAGCCTAAGGCTACAAGAGTGTCCATATTAGGAGCCTTGTGAAGAAGACTGTTTATTCCGCTTACAAAGAATTTTTTGTTTATAAGCATGATTATGGCGGACAGTATCATCTGCAGAAGTCCCATGGCAACATGGTTTCCGTTAAACCATGCGGGAAGCGGCCAACCCCACATCATATGTCCCATGGAAAAATACATTAGTATGCATAAAAAGCCTACTGAAAGTATAAGTCTGCGTTTAAGTGCAGGTGTCTCAGTGTCTCTGAGAGCTTCCTCCTCGGCAGCAAGTCTGTCGGCTGCACTCCGGCTGTCGGAGGAGACCCCCTGAAGCCTTGCACCGTAGCCTGCATCAGTCACGGCCTTAATAATATCGGATGAAGAAGCAGTGCCCTCAACGCCCATGGAATTTGTCAGAAGGCTGACGGCACAGCTTTCCACACCCGGGACCCTGGAGACGGCCTTTTCTACTCTGGCCTGACAGGCTGCACAGCTCATACCTGTTACAATGTATTGAGTCATAATAATCCTTTCGTATTTATCTGCATTATTTCATCATCTTTGGCAGAAAATGTACAAGCTCATCAAGCTTTTCCTCGCGGCCTTCACGGATGTCATTTGCCACACAGCTTTTTATGTGGTTTCCGAGGAGAACCTTGGAGAAGCTGTTAAGAGCTGATGTAGCGGCACTTACCTGGGTAAGAATATCCAGACAGTAGGCGCTGTCATTCACCATACCCTTTATGCCGCGTATCTGCCCCTCTATGCGGTTAAGCCTTGTGATGAGATCCCTGTATTCTGATTCTGAGCGCTCCTTATGCCTGCAGCATTCACAGCAGGAGGATTTTTCCTTATTATCCGGCATATATTTACTCCCTTATATTCAGATTATATTTTTTCAAAATTCAACACATACCCTCATAGGGTATATATGATTGCGGTCAGATAATATACCCTCACGGGGTATAAGTCAAGTACTTTTTCTATTTTTCACAAATTTTACAAAACACAGATAAATCCTTTTACAAAAATCTTTTAGATTATAGATGATTAAAAGCAGTGCTCAGCAGGGTCCAAGCTCCGACAGGAGAGCCCGGGCCGCTGGACAAATATAAAAGATGCCGCATACGGGCGGCAGGGAAAATGCTTTAAAAGCATAAAGGAGAAAAAAGATTATGAAAAAGACACTTGCTATTGTTTTAAGCGGACTTATGACCGTGGCAGCACTTACAGGCTGCTCATCGAGTACAACAGAGACAACTGCAGCAGCAGAGACAACAGCTGCAGAAACAACGACTGCGGCAGATAAAGCAGAGACCGAGGCAGCCAAGGAGGCATCAACAGAGCTTTCAGGAACAGTTGCTACAGACGGCTCCACTTCCATGGAAAAGGTTATCGGAGCGCTCGGAGAGTCCTTTATGGCAGCTAATAAGGGAGTAACATTTACCTATAATCCTACAGGTTCAGGTTCAGGCATACAGGCTGTGCAGGAAGGCCGCTGTGATATCGGACTTTCAAGCCGTGCACTTAAGGATGACGAGATTGCAGCAGGTCTTAAGGAAGATACACTCTGCCTCGACGGAATTGCAATCATTGTAAATAATGAAAATACGGTTGAAGATATATCACTTGAGGATCTTTCGGCTGTCTATAAGGGAGAGATTACAAACTGGAGCGAGCTTGGCGGCTCTGATTCAGAAATAGTTCTTATCGGACGCGAGGCAGGCTCCGGCACAAGAGACGGATTCGAATCCATAACAGATACAAAGGATTCCTGCAAGTATCGCCAGGAGCTTACATCAACAGGCGATGTTATAACAACAGTTTCCCAGAATCCGGCAGCCATAGGATATGCGTCTCTCGCATCTGTAAAGGATTCGGTAAAGGCAGTAAAGATTGACGGAGTTGAAGCTACAGAGGACACAGTCAAGGACGGCAGCTACAAGATTCAGAGACCATTCGTGCTTGTGACAAAGGAAGGCGAAAAGCTTTCAGACACAGCACAGGCATTCTATGATTATGCAATGTCATCAGACGCAAACGAGCTTATAGC
Source organism: Lachnospiraceae bacterium (assembly GCA_963598245.1). GTDB lineage: Bacteria > Bacillota > Clostridia > Lachnospirales > Lachnospiraceae > Avilachnospira. The sequence continues at coordinate 39,911 of CAVBSU010000004.1, forward strand.
CAAGGCAGGAGCAGTTGCAGTCAACTGATAAAACCAGACATGAAAATTCGGATGGCGGCAGCAACTTTGCTGCCGCTGTCTGCAAGATAAAAATTTTCAAAAATCAGTCGGACACATAGATACAAAGAACGAAAACATGAAAAATAAAACTCAGATATTCGAAAGTATAGTACACGGCATTTTCCTTATACTTGGGCTTATAACGGTCGGTTGTGTGCTGCTTATAACAATATATCTTGTAATAGCCGGCATTCCTGCAATAAGAGAAATCGGGCTTACAGACTTCCTGTTCGGAACAAAATGGGCATCTACCGCCGCAGAGCCAAGCTACGGAATACTTGCTTTTATACTTACAAGTATTTATGGTACGGCAGGGGCCATAGTTCTGGGAGTGCCTGTCGGCTTCATGACATCGGTGTTTCTTGCAAAGGTTGCTCCGAAAAAGGTGAGAATGGTTGTAGAGGAGGCTGTCAGTCTGCTTGCAGGCATACCGTCGGTGGTTTATGGTCTTGTCGGCATGCTTGTGCTTGTTCCGGGAATAAGAAAGGCCTTTAACATACCTGACGGTGCCAGCCTTTTTGCGGCGATAATAGTGCTTGCCGTCATGATACTGCCGTCAATAATAAAGGTTTCTCTTACGGCGCTTGAGGCAGTTCCTCAGGAGTACGAGGATGCATCGCTTGCTCTCGGAGCCACACCGATTGAGACATATTTCAGAGTTTCGGTGCCGGCGGCAAAAAGCGGAATCGCAGCAGCGGTAGTTCTCGGTGTCGGACGCGCTATAGGAGAGGCAATGGCTGTCATGATGGTATCGGGCAATGTTCCGAATATGCCGGGTCTTTTTCAGAGCGTACGCTTTCTTACGACAGCAGTAGCGAGCGAAATGTCATATTCCTCGGGGCTTCAGAGACAGGCATTATTTTCAATCGCTCTCGTGCTGTTTTTGTTTATCATGCTTATAAATGCCACACTTAACTTTCTTATGAAGCGTGAGAAGGAGAACTGATTATGAAGAAGCTTTCCTTTAAGAGACATTCTTACATAAATATAATGACAGCTCTTATGTGGCTGTGTGCAGGCATTACCTGCGCACTTGTAGTTTTTATGCTGGGCTATGTGCTTATAAAGGGGCTTCCCAATGTCACATGGAAGCTGCTTTCCACATCACCCAGCTATCTTACTGACTCCATAGGCATTCTGCCGGATATTTTAAATACACTCTATATTGTACTGGCAGCGCTTGTTGTTGTGCTTCCTTTGGGAGTAGGAGCGGCTGTGTATCTCACAGAGTATGCAGTCAACAAAAAATTAGTGGGCATTATTGAGTATGCCGCAGAAACATTGTCAGGAATACCATCTATAATATACGGACTTGTGGGAATGTTATTCTTCTGCCAGTTTCTGGGCATGCAGACCTCTATATTTGCCGGGGCAATGACTCTTGTCATCATGAATCTTCCTACCATAATGCGTACTACTCAGGAAAGCTTAAAGACAGTTCCGGCAAGCTACAGAGAGGGAGCGTTCGGCCTGGGAGCCGGCAAATGGAGGGTAATAAGAACGGTCGTTCTTCCTAACTGCGTAGACGGAATTATTACGGGCTGCATACTTGCAACGGGACGCATATTGGGAGAGTCAGCTGCACTTTTATTTACGGCCGGCTTTGCACATGCGTTAAACGGACTGTTTTCGGGACTCAGGAGCGCTGGAGCGACGCTTACGGTAGCTCTTTATGTATATGCAAAGGAGCAGGGAGAGTTTGAGGTTGCTTTTGCAATAGCCGCTATCCTTATGATTCTTACGCTTGTACTGAACATAGCAGCAACGCTTGTGGGAGCGTTTTTCAAGAAAAAGAGAAGCTGAAGCGAAGAGATTCTTCATGTGAAGGAGAAAAACATATATGAGCGACATTATCACAGTGAAAAATATGTGCCTCTGGTACGGGCAGACACAGGCATTAAAGGATATAAACATTGACATACCGGAGAAGGCCATTACAGCACTGATCGGCCCGTCAGGCTGCGGAAAATCCACATTTTTAAAGTCTTTGAACCGCATGAATGACCTTGTGCCGGGAGTGAGGATAACCGGAAGCATACAGTATAAGGGACATGAAATTTATGATCCGTCAGTCGATGTGAATGAGCTGCGCCATCAGATAGGCATGGTATTCCAGAAACCGAATCCGTTTCCGATGAGTATTTACGATAATATCGCATACGGACCGCGCACGCACGGCATTACGACAAAGGCTTCGCTGGACGAAATTGTGGAAAAATCGCTCGCCGGGGCCGGTATCTGGAATGAGGTAAAGGACAGACTTAAAAAGTCCGCGTTGGGTCTTTCGGGCGGACAGCAGCAAAGGCTTTGTATTGCAAGAGCACTTGCGGTAGAGCCGGAAATACTGCTCATGGATGAGCCGACCAGCGCGCTCGATCCCATCTCTACATCAAGAATAGAGGATTTGGCACTGGAACTTAAAGAAAAATATACTATTATAATTGTTACCCACAACATGCAGCAGGCAGTCCGCATCTCGGATAAAACTGCATTCTTCCTGCTTGGAGAAATGGTTGAATTTGATGAAACCACAAAGATATTCTCGACGCCTGAGGATAAGCGGACAGAAGATTACATCACCGGTCGTTTCGGTTGATTTCGGAGGTCAATATTTATGAGAGACAGATTCATGGAGCAGCTTAAGTCCTTAAATACAGGGCTTATAGAAATGGGTGAGATGTGCGAGACTGTCATAACGATGGCCACGGACGCACTCATAAATAACAATCAGGAGGGTGCTGAAAGCGTTGCAGTGCTGGACTCGGATATAGATCACAAGGAAAGAGACATAGAATCGCTTTGTCTTAAGCTTCTTTTACAGCAGCAGCCGGTAGCAAAGGATCTCAGGCAGATTTCTGCGGCGCTTAAAATGATAACAGACATGGAGCGTATCGGAGATCAGGCGGCTGATATTGCGGAGCTTGTCAAATATATCAACGGCGACAGCATTATAAATGCCACCAAGATAGGGGAAATGGCAAAGGATGTCATCTACATGGTAACAGAAAGCGTCAATGCCTATGTCCAAAAGGATGTGACCATGGCAAAAAATATCATTAAATATGATGATGAGGTGGACAGGCTTTTCGATGA
>CAVBSU010000004.1:43073-71105 GCA_963598245.1 Lachnospiraceae bacterium
ATGAGCTTAAGACAGAGATAATGGAGCTTATTTCAACAAAGAATGAATCTGCCGAAAAGGCGATAGATTTGCTTATGATTGCCAAATATCTTGAAAGAATCGGAGATCATGCTACAAATATCGCAGAATGGGCAGTATTTTCCGTAACGGGAATTCATAAGAGTGACGAAATGAATTAAGCCCGGCAGGCATACGGCATGAAACAGGTCGGCGCCATGCCGGCTTTTTTCGTGTCAAAGCCGGACCTTATCAAATGTTTGAGTGACAGCGGATGAATCTGTGTTATACTTGAAAAATAAAGAATTTACTAGGAGGCCAGACATGAAAAACAATCTGACGCTTGCTGATTTTGATGCTGTTTTGTTTGACTTGGACGGAACCATATACTGGGGATCCGAGCTGATACCCGGGGCAAATGACACCATAGCTTTTTTCAGAAATAACGGAAAAGAAGTTTTTTTTACGACAAATAATTCTACAAAGACCAGAGCACAGATATATGAACGCCTGAATAAAATGGGCGTGGATGCAAAATATGAGGAGGTTATTACAAGCGGATATGTGGCCGCAGATTATGCCAACAGAACCGGAATGAAGGATATACATATATTCGGCTCGGCAAATCTTATTCAGGAATTCAGAGCATTCAATATTGAAGTAAATCAGGAGGAGGATGCCGAAAATCTGCTCATAGGTTATGATCCGAACATGACCTACGAGGATCTTGCAAAGGCTGTACGCGTAGCACTTCATTGCAAGACCATAATGGCATGCAACAGAGAGAGGGTATTTGCGGGCGAGGGAGCAAAGACCTTTCCGGGATGCGGGGCAATGACAGCGCCTGTTGAATGGTGCGCGAACCGAAGCATTGACCTTATAATAGGAAAACCGAATACAATGATAGTGGAATTCCTTGAAAAGGCCTGCGGCATAGTGCCATCCAGGGCATTAGTTGTCGGAGATACTTATGAAAGTGATGTGGCTATGGCAAAAAATGCCGGCTGTCCGTCTATCTGCATCAGCGCAGATGAGCATACGGATACCATTGATGTAAAAGCAATAAAGGATATCCCGGAACTGTTTTCATAAATGTTCATAAAATATGCATTTATAGCACAAAGAAGTTTAAGCTTAAGTCATAATGTTGTAAAGTTTTTCGAATTGTAAATCCGGCTTATTTAGTGTATGATACAAGTGAAGAAGAGGCAACAGAACTATGAGAATAGAAAAAATAAATGAAAATTCCATAACCTGCACGCTCACCAGCTTTGATCTAAGTGTCAGAAACCTCCAGATCCCGGAGCTTTTTTATAATTCAGAAAAGGCCAACAAGCTTTTTGAGGAAATGATAACAAAGGCCGGAACAGAGGTGGGCTTTGACAGAGATGACATGCCGTTAGCTATAGAGGCCATTCCTTTCAGCGACGGACTTAAGATTATTATTTCAAAGGTGCCGGATCCTGAGGAGCTCGATGTCAGATTTTCCAGATTTACGCAGAATCCGAATGCAAGACGCACAGGCGGTGACAGCAGCTGGCTGGAGAGACTCACATCTATACTTCTTGAGGGGGCCGAAAGCTTCATGCGCGGCGCAAATGCGGCTGAAAAAGGGGCGAATGCAAAGATTGCCGGAGCAGCTGAAAAGGCGGCTCCTGAAAGTGACGGAAATAAATCTGCAGAGCAGGAAGCAGCAAGGCCTGCGGCAGATCCGGAAAGCTACAGAGCCTTTGCATTTAATGATTTAAATATGGCTATAAGCGCAGCACACAGTATAGCAGGCTTTAAGGGAGACAGCCGGCTTTACAAGAGTCCGCTGGACGGAAGGTATGTGCTTGTTTTAAGATGTGAGGGTACTGACGGAGATGATTTTTCCAAGGCCTGCAATGTTACGGCAGAGTACGGACGCATGATAAGGACAGTGCAGAATACGCTCTCTTACTATGAAGAGCATTATATTGTCATGATAGGCGAGCAGGCTGTCAAAAAGCTTTCAAATTTATAACAGATATACACGCACTCAGGAGGATGTAAACATATGAAAACAATCAGCAAGGATATGAATATCGGAGAGCTTCTCAAGGTGGATGAGATTATCACACCTATACTTATCCGGGAGGGGATGCACTGTCTGGGATGCCCTGCATCACAGATGGAAAGCCTGGAGGAAGCCTGCATGGTGCATGGTATCGACTGCGACACACTCGTAAACAATATTAACGAGGTGCTTAAGAACAGATAATACGCACTGGTTTTTTGCAGTGACCTTAACATAAAAATAAAGGAAAGATGCAGATTGATAGCTTGAATTTTTGTTTAATTCAAGCTATCATGTAGTTAGGCATAAAGATTCGTCGGCGTCACCTCCGACAACGCCATATCGCATTAAATCTGTCAGATCGTATCGGTCAGCCTTTCGCCATCGGAATTTATTGTTATTTGAAAGCATTTGATCAAAATTTGAAAGATTTTTCATATGCGGTTAGGCTTAAAACTTTACTAAAAAGTTCAGGCTGAATCATTATCGAATCATAAAGCTTTACATTCATCTCAACTGCCTTTAAGCCGGGCAGGAAAGCCGGTCTGTCACAATCGGTATGGGGAAGCAAAAGTTAATAATGCCAAAAACATCCCGATGTCTGCATCATAGCCCTGATCAAAGAAAATGCAGCACCGGGATGCTTTGAATCCGGACAAAAAACAGACCTGAAATGAAAGGCGCACTTTATCATGCCGAGGCAGAAAGTAAAATCCAGAAGAAAAAAGAAAAAATCAGCGGGAATTTTTACGATAATTCTTGTTTTGACAGCCCTGGCATTGATAAGCGCGGCAGCAGGGCGCCTTTTTTATTATCGTTTCGGCCCAAACAATGAATATAAAAATCTAAACGAGTGGTTTGAGGTGAGCGGCGATGAGATAAAGCTGTATTCGGACGGTGAGGCAGAGCATGAATATAAGGGACTTTTATACGAGGGCAATATCTATATTCCCTATGAATATGTTTATCAAAGCATAAATGAGAGATTTTACTGGAATGAATCTGAAAGCCTTTTAAGCTATACACTGCCTGATAAGGTACTGGACTTTGACAGCGATGCAAAATTATCGGATGTTGCGGATACGGAAGATGACTATGTTTCAGGTACGGAAACAGAGAATCCCGAAAATTCCGCAGAAAAAGAAATCACAGCACCGGTATTTATAACAAGAGAAAACCTTACATATATAGGGCTTTCTCTGATTGAAAAATATACGAATATCAGGGGCACGGCCTTTACAGCCGGCACGGAAACCGCAAAACGGTTATTTCTCAATAAGGGCGGAACGACTGTTGAAATCGGTCATATAAGACACAACACGAAGCTCAGAACAGCCGCTGATAAAAAAGCGCCGATACTTGTCGACCTGAAAAAAGGAGAACAGGTGACAGTTACCGATGTACATGAAAACTGGACAAGAATTGTTACAGAAAGCGGTTTTGCGGGATATGTGAAAAACTCAAAGCTTTCGTACAGTGAAGGGACGGAGACATTGACCTATCCTGACACATATAAGGAGCCGGAATTTACATACAGCACTATGGACAAAAAGGTTGTGCTGGGCTGGCAGGCTATCCACAATTTGTCTGCCAATGCAAATCTCGATTCGATTTACGAAAACACCGGCGGAGCAATAAATGTCATAGCTCCGCAATGGCTGCAGATTGATTCGGCTGACGGCGGGCTGACAGATTTTACAAGCACGGAATACATAAAAAAGGCACATGCGATGGGGCTTAAGGTTTGGGCTGTTGTGGACAATGTTAATCAAACCGGCGGAATAAAGGACTTTAATACCGAAGAATTTTTCGGAGATACAAAAAAACGAAGGAATTTTATAAAAACACTTGTACAGATGGCTCTTGACTACGGATATGACGGATTAAACATCGATCTTGAATCCGTGCCCAGGGAAGCCGGATACAGTTATACGCAGTTTTTCAGGGAGCTTTCAGTTGAATGTCATAAAAACAAGATAACATTGAGCATTGATAATTATGTACCGTATTCCTACAATGAACACTATAATCTCAAGGAGCAGGGCGTGTTTGCTGACTATGTGATTATAATGGGGTATGATGAGCATACAGGAAGTGATATCGGACCGGTCGCATCTATAGGATATACAGAATACGGAATAACGGAAGCATTGAAAAATGTGCCGAAAGAACGAATTATAGAGGGCATTCCGCTCTATACAAGAGTATGGCGCACAAACGACGGCAAGGTGAGCTCAGAAGCAATGGGAATCAGTAAATCGGAGCAATATGTATCCGACAACAGCCTGACACTTTCCTGGGATGAAGAGGCGGGAAGCTATTATGCGGAAACCATGATAGGTACAGGTCAGATACAGCTCTGGCTGGAAGAAAACACCTCGCTTAGTCTTAAGGTTGACAAGATAAGACAGTACGACATAGCGGGGCTGGCGGTCTGGAGACTGGGGCTTGAACCTGCGGATGTCTGGAAAGAGCTGGATTTAAACGCTTCTTAGTCTAGAACAGATGTTTTTCAGGCTTGACGGCATACATATACATCTATATCTGCGCATGTTTGAACAGTAAGCGCAACGAAAATGTACGGACGGAATTATAAATGACAGAAACAAAAGAGCTTGTACTTGAAGATTTTATAAAGACCGGGACAATATCACAGTCAGACAGAGAAAAAATAGCAGAGGGAGCTGAGATAATAAGGAACGGAGGACTTTGTGCATTTCCGACGGAAACCGTCTACGGCCTTGGCGGAAATGCCCTTATGAAGGAAGCTTCAAAACATATTTATGAAGCAAAGGGGCGCCCTTCGGATAATCCGCTTATCGTGCATATTGCAGATATTAAGGACATAGAGCCTCTTATAGCCGGAATGCCGGAAAAGGCAGGAAAGCTTGCGGGAAGATTCTGGCCGGGTCCTATGACTATGATTTTTAAAAAGTCTGAGCTTATACCATATGAAACCACAGGCGGGCTGGATACGGTGGCAGTAAGATTTCCGTCTCATCCTGTCGCCATGGAGCTTATAAAAAGGGCGGGGGTGCCGGTGGCTGCACCCAGCGCAAATTTGTCCGGAAGACCCAGCACGACATCAGGGGAGCATTGCAGAGAGGATCTTTGCGGCAGAGTGGATGTCATAATAGACGGCGGGAGCTCTGATATAGGTCTGGAGTCTACCATAGTGGATGTTACGGGAGACGAGCCGCAGCTTTTAAGACCGGGAGCTATAACAAAGGAGATGCTGGAGGCTGTTCTTAATGAGAAGGTTGAGGAAGATGCAGCACTTAAGGGGCCGCTTTCGGAAGGAGAAAGACCAAAAGCTCCCGGAATGAAATATCGCCACTATGCACCGAAAGCACCTATGATACTCGTAACCGCTAAGGATAAGGCAGGTATCGGAGGTATTTCAAAAAAAATTCTGGAACTTCTGGAAGAAAAGCGTCAGAACGAAAAAGACGAAACTGTAAAGACAGCTCTTTTATGTTCGAAGGAATGTGCCGGGGAGATACGTGGGACATTGAGAGGAGATATTGACATAAAGATAACCGGAAGCAGAGAAAATACGGCAGAGATAGCGCATAATCTCTTTGAATATCTGAGGGAGTTCGACGCAGACGGTGCAGACTACATTATAGCAGAGGGGTATGCCGAAAAGGAGCTGGGGGCGGCCATAATGAATCGCCTTAAAAAGGCGGCAGCCTGGCAGATAATTTATGTATGATACAGCGGCCGGAGATGTTATGCCAAAGGAAAGCAGGAAAAAGAAAAAAGAACGAATAGAAGCCATATTAAACAGACTGGATGAAGTTTACGGCACTGAGCTTCGTTGTGCTCTGAATCATGAAAATGCCTGGGAGCTTCTGGTTGCAACCATACTCAGCGCACAGTGTACAGATGCAAGAGTGAATATCGTCACAAAGGAGCTTTTCAAGAAATATCCGACTGCAGAAAGCTTTGCAGAGGCAGATTTAAAAGAGCTGGAGCAGGACATACATTCGACAGGCTTCTATCATAACAAGGCTAAAAATATTATACTTTGTGCAAAACAGATTTTGGAGAGACATGAGGGCGTGGTTCCGAGCGAGCTTGACGAGCTTATCTCTCTTGCGGGGGTAGGAAGAAAAACTGCCAATGTTATCAGAGGTAATATTTACAACATACCAAGTGTTGTTGTAGATACTCATGTAAAGCGTATAAGCAGGCTTTTGGAGATAACAGACACTGATGACCCGACAAAGGCTGAGTTTGAGCTTATGGAGGCATTGCCGGAAGACCACTGGATTCTATGGAATGTGGACATAATCACACTGGGACGCACGATATGTATAGCAAACAGACCCAGATGCAGCGAATGCCCGTTAAAGGAACTGTGTCCGTCCGCCGGATGAATTTTCATGCTGCCGAAAGGCGTTTGAGTCAATTCGGATATTTGTGAAGTATGGCAGTTTATGCTTGAATAATACGATAAATTTATATAAAATGAAGTCTATCATTCAGGGGACGGAAACCTTTGCTCCTGATATTAGTATAAGCGGAGAAATATAATGAATACAAAGGTAAAAAAGGCTATCGCGGCCGTTATTGCAGTGCTCCTTGTATTTGCAATGGTCGTGCCTATGGCTTTGTCATTTTTAAACTAAATGGATATTGCAGTCACCGGCTATGCCGGGTTTGAAGGCAGTAGGATTATTTACGCAAATAGGGATCACAGGGATAAGCTTTTGAATAGATATTCAGAAAGCTTTTTTGGCGTATTTAAAGATAATGATTATGAGGGCTGCAACAGGAAGGGATATGATGCTCTTTTTGAAGAATTGAAAGATGTCGGGCTGGCCGAAGATGCATCGGACGGAGGTGTGCTTGCGGCACTGTGGAGAGTGCTGAAGAAGGCAAAGCTCGGAGGAACTTACAGTCTTAAAAGCATCCCTGTTTTACAGCAAACCATAGAGGTGTGTGAAATGTTCGGATTAAATCCGTACAGACTTTACTCTCCGGAGTGCAGAGTCTGGATAATGGAGGATATGGGCGTGTTGCAGTATGAGGCTGCAGTCGCGATGGTGCCCTTAAGTTTGATAGGCTTCACAACTAAGGGCGCAGCGATAAGGAGAACGGATACAGAGGCGGACTCGTCACTCAGAAAACCTGAAAAAGATGAGCTCTATAAGCTCGAATCTGTTTTCTAAAAACTACATATGGTTAAGCCTCTGTCAGCAGAGGCTGCCTCAATCGGCGATGAATTCATGGTAAAATGAGACATTGCCCTGATGAAAAAAAGGAGAAATAAAATGAGAGAAAGAATCCTTACTGTTTTGGAGAAGAATGCCCGCATAAAAACAGATGATCTTGCGGGAGTGCTTGGCGAGGATCTTGCAAAGGTTCAGAGTGAAGTAGAAAGCATGGAAAAGGAAAAGGTCATCTGCGGTTACCATACCATTATCAACTGGGATAAGTGCGGAATGGAAAAGGCAGATGCTTTCATTGAAGTAAAGGTAACACCTCAGAAAGGCTTCGGCTTTGACCAGATGGCAGAGCGCATATATCAGTATCCGGAGGTCAGCAGCATTTTCCTTGTCAGCGGAAGCTGTGATTTCATAGTGTTTATCGAAGGAAAATCCATGCGTGAAATAGCTATGTTTGTTTCGGAAAAGCTCTCTCCGATAGAGGGAGTTTTAAGCACTACTACGCAGTTCCTTCTTAAAAAATATAAACAGGACGGTTTTGTTGTTGAAGGTCCGGAAAGAGATAAGAGGACTGAAATATCATGAGAAATCCGTTAAACAGCTATATAGAGGCAATTCCGCCATCAGGCATACGAAAATTTTTCGATATGGTTGCCGAGATGGACGATCCGGATGTGCTTTCTCTGGGCGTGGGAGAGCCTGATTTTGATACACCATGGCATATAAGAGGTGTCGGAATAAATACTCTCACGGAGGGCAGAACTTTTTATACATCAAACTCCGGACTCATGGAGCTCAGAAAAGAAATTTCTAAATACATGGCAGCAAGATATGGCGTGGAGTATGATGCGGCTTCAGAGGTTTTAGTCACAGTCGGAGGCTCAGAGGGAATTGATGCTGCGATAAGAGCCATGCTGGATCCCGGAGATGAGATGATCATACCGGAGCCCTGCTTTGTTTCCTATAAGCCCTGTGCGATATTTGCAGGAGCGAAGCCTGTAGTCATTGACCTTAAGGCGGAAAATGAGTTCAGGCTCACACCGGAGGAATTGGAGGCAGCCATAACACCCAGAACAAAGCTTGTGCTTCTCACCTATCCGAACAATCCGACCGGAGCTGTAATGTCGAAGGAGGATCTGGGAAAAATAGCAAAGGTGGTCATAGAACACGACCTCTTTGTACTTTCTGATGAGATATATTCAGAGCTTAATTATGCTGACGATAAGCCGTCGACATCCATAGCATCGCTTCCCGGCATGAGAGAACGCACCATAGTTATAAACGGATTTTCCAAGGCCTTTGCCATGACAGGCTGGAGAATGGGATGGGCAGCCGGACCGGCAGTTGTTATAAAGCAGATGATGAAGGTTCATCAGTTTGCTATCATGTGTCCGCCTACCATGTCACAGTATGCATCTATCGAGGCATTAAGAAACGGCCTTGAAGATGTTGTATATATGAGAAATGAGTATAACGGAAGAAGAAAGTATCTCCTGAAGAGATTTGCAGAGATGGGAATACCGTGCTTTAATGCGCAGGGAGCCTTCTATCTCTTCCCGTGCATAAAGAAATTCGGCATGAGCTCGGATGAATTTGCGGAAAAGCTTCTTGCAGAACAGAAGCTTGCGGTGGTTCCGGGCAATGCCTTCGGTTGTTCAGGAGAAGGCTTCCTAAGAATTTCCTATGCGTACTCACTTAAAAATCTTGAAAAGTCGATGGACAGAATTGAAAAGTTCATCTCAAACCACTCGTAAGCAGCAGAAGGAAATACTGCCGCTTACAGAATATCTGATTGTTTATTGACAGATTGCCGATGGAAAATGCGATAGAAGTAAAAAATGTTACAAAGATATACAGGCTTTACGAGAAACCTGCGGACAGACTGAAGGAATCCTTAAGCTTCACAAAGAAAAACTATCACAAGGACTTTTATGCCCTCAGAGATATTTCCTTTGAGGTAAAAAAGGGGGAGTCTGTCGGCATCATCGGCACAAACGGCTCCGGAAAATCAACCATCTTAAAGATTATTACGGGAGTTTTAACACCCTCGGAGGGCATCACAAAGGTTGAGGGAAAGATATCGGCACTTTTGGAGCTGGGGGCAGGCTTCAACATGGAGTATACCGGCATAGAGAATATCTATATGAACGGCACCATGATGGGATACTCAAAGTCTGATATGGACGGAAAGCTTCGAGAGATACTGGAATTTGCCGACATAGGTGATTTTGTGTATCAGCCGGTGAAGTCATATTCTTCGGGAATGTTCGTGCGTCTGGCCTTTGCTCTTGCCATAAATGTAGATCCGGAGATACTCATAGTTGACGAGGCTCTGTCGGTAGGAGATATTTTCTTCCAGGCCAAGTGCTATCGCCGCATGGATGAGCTCAGAAAAAAAGGCACGACCATACTCATGGTAACCCATGATATGAGTTCTGTGCTTAAATATTGCGATAAGACGATACTTTTAAATAACGGAGTAAAGGTCGCAGAGGGAAAGCCCGGAGAAATGGTAGATCTCTACAAAAAAATCCTTGCGGGGCAGTATAACCAGCTCGATGAGATGATTGCAGAGCAGAAAATACACAATGCGCCGGAGGTGCAGGATGAGGTCAATGCCTCTGCAGCTTTAAAAACACAGGATATAAATCAAAGCTCGCTCATGCGTGAATCCATGACGGTAAACCCAAATGTCAATGAATACGGAAACCACAAGGCTGAGATTTATGACTTCGGAGTGCTCGATAAAAACGGAAGACTTACCAATCTGGTTTTAAAGGGCGAGAGCTTTACCATTAAGGAGAAAATTCGATTTTCCGGGCATATTGACGCGCCTATTTTCACATATACATTCAGAGATAAGAAGGGTACGGATCTTTCAGGAACAAATACCATGTTTGAAAATGCAGATGTGAAAAGTGTTGATAGCGGCGATGAATATGAGGTGAGCTTTACACAGAACATGGATCTTCAGGGCGGTGAATATCTCTTAAGCATGAGCTGTACGGGCTTTGAGCAGGGAGAACATGTAGTTTATCACAGGCTGTATGATATACTTAACTTCACAGTCATTTCCAACAAGAATACGGTAGGAATATATGACATGAATTCAAAGGTTACAGTCAGGAAAAACTGATGAAGGATATTTACAGAGAGCTTACAACTCAATACAGAATCAGACTTTCTGCAGACGGGGCGCAGGAAAGCGTCTCGTCTGATTTTGATATCCTGAAAAATACGGATGACGGCGACTGGTTTTACGCACTCAGTCCTGACCGCATAAATGTCATAGAGAGCTTTCCGTGGTCTGAGAGCATGATGGTATTGGAGCTGGGGGCAGACTATGGAGTTTTCGGCGAGCTTGCAGAGCGTGTAAAAAGCTTTGACATACTTGATGATAATGACGAGCATCGGGAGTTTATTAAATATCGCTTTAATAATCTTCGCATCATAGATGAAGCCGAGAGCTTCAGTTATGATGTTGTTATAGTTTCACTTTTAGATACTATTGACAGTGAAGCTGCAGATGTAAATACAGATGCCGCAAAGCTTATACCTGAGAAGCTTAAGGAAGCCTGTTCTTATCTTAAGAGCGGCGGTTCTCTCATACTTATCGCTGACAATAAAAATGCACTTAAGTACATGACGGGAGCTTTGCATGCGGACGGAGAATGTTGTGTAGACAGCAATACTCTGAAAGAGCTTAAGGAAATGCTTCCCTTTAATAAGGCAATGGAGTATTACCCGCTTCCCTGTGCCGCTTATGCAAGAAGTGTTTTTTCAGAGGAAAAACTCCCGGGGAACGGAGATTTCAGAGGAATAAGCGAAAGCTTTGCGGAAAGCCGCTATGTACTGTGCAATGAAGAGGCAATATACGGAAGCCTTTGCGGCGCAGGTGCATTCAGGGAATTTGCACCCTCATACATGGTGGTCTTTACCGGGGAGGATTTACGAAGAAAGCTTCCTGTCTATGTAAAGTATAACCGAATGAGGGATAAGAAGTATGCTCTCAAGACCGAGATTTTCGGTAAAGATACGGAACGACCGGTAGTAAAGACAGCTCTCACGCCGGAGGCTGATAAGCACATCGAGGATTTCAGGAAAAGAGAGGCTATTTTAAAGGAGAGCCTGTCAGAAAAGCTTTCTGTATTGAAAGCAGAAACAGGAAAAAATGCGGCAGGCAGAAGTTATGCTGCATTCAAATATTTGGAGGGAGAGGATCTTTCAAAAAAACTCTCTCATCTCATAGATGACGGTAAAGCCCCTGATAGGGAAATAGAAGAAGCCATCAAACTTCTTCTGGGAACCGACGGTCATTCCTGTCACAACATGGATGCACTTTTTGAAAATGTCATCGTGGGTGCGGATAACAGTTTCACGCTTATAGACTATGAGTGGGTATTTGAGGAGGAGCTGGACAGAGAGTATCTTAAGTATCGCATACTCAAATACTGGTATGAGGCTTATAAAACTAAGCTTACGGCATATACCGGGCTTGAGGAATTTCTTGGTGAATTTGGCATTGACCAAAGCAGGACAGAGGAATTTGAAGAAAAGGAGCTGAAGTTTCAAAATTATGTAAGAGGCGAAAATAAGCTCATCGAGGAAAAATTCACAAAGCCGCAGATTTATGCCCTGGATGTAAGAAGAAAGATTGACGAGCTTAAAGAATGCCGGGAAAGAATAGAAATACTTAAGGATGAGATTTCAGAGCACAAGGAGGCTCTTTTAAAGGAACGCAGGGTTGAACACCTAAGTCAAAATCATATAAGAAATATAGAGCTTATAAACAAAAATCAAAAAGAACAGCTGGAAGCCATGAGCGCAAGGCTCAGTTATCTTGAAAGGCATCAAAGTCTTAAGTCAAGGCTTACAGAAAAGGTTATCAGAAGACTGGATGCGTGGGCTCCGGCAGGTTCCCGAAAGAGAGTGCTGATACACTATGCCAAGGATACATTAAGACACCCTCTGAAAATGTTGAAGCTTTTCTTAAGCGGACAGGGACGCGTGCTCATATCGGGTGATTTTGAAATAGGCGGAGAATTTCATGAAGGGGGAATACTTAATATTTCGGAGACCTCCAATCCGCTTGTATCCATAGTTATACCGGCATACAACCAGGTTTCTTATACTTATGCATGCGTGCGCTCAATTATAGATAATACTGATTTTGATAAAACTCCGTATGAGATAATTCTCGCGGATGATGTGTCTTCGGACGCAACAAGAAGCATTGACAAATATATAAAGGGAATGGTTATAAGCAGGAATTCCTCAAATATGGGATTTCTCAAAAACTGTAATCAGGCAGCTGCAAAGGCCTCCGGAAAATATTTTTTCTTTTTAAATAACGATACTAAGGTGCATAAAAACTGGCTCAGCTCGCTGGTCACGCTCATAGAATCGGATGAGAGTATAGGCATGGTCGGCTCAAAGCTTGTTTATGCCGACGGAAGACTTCAGGAGGCAGGGGGCATCATCTGGTCTGATGCTTCGGGATGGAACTACGGACGGCTGGATAATCCGGAAAAGCCTGAGTATAATTATGTAAAGGATGCAGATTATATTTCAGGTGCCGCAATAATGCTTTCAGGAAAGCTATGGCAGGAGATCGGCGGATTCGATGAAAGGTATGCGCCTGCATATTGCGAGGACTCGGATTTGGCATTTGAGGTAAGGCGCCGCGGCAAAAGAGTAGTATTTCAGCCGGAATCCGTGATAACTCATTTTGAGGGAATATCCAACGGGACTGATGTAAACGGCACCGGGCTTAAACGATATCAGATCATAAACAACGAAAAGTTTAAGGAAAAATGGGCAGAGGAGCTTAAAAAGCAATGCGAAAATAACGGAGATCCCGATCCTTTTACGGCCAGAGACCGTACGCAGAAGAAAAAATGCATAGTTATAGTTGATCACTATGTCCCGACCTGGGATCAGGACGCAGGCTCAAAGACCACATACCAATACATCAGGATGTTTCTTAAAAAGGGCTTCAATGTTAAATTTGTCGGTGACAATTTCCGTCATGATGAGCCGTATTCATCCGCTTTGCAGCAAATGGGAGTGGAAATTCTATATGGTCATGAATACGAAAACGGCATTCTGGAATGGTTTAAGAAAAACAGCAGGAATATCGACTTTTGCTATCTCAACAGACCACATATAGCTGTAAAATACATTGATTTTCTGAAAAAGGAAACCGGCATAAAGTGTATTTTCTACGGCCATGATTTGCATTTCTTAAGGCTTTACAGAGAATATGAGCTTACCGGCGACATATCAAAGCTGAGGGAGTCAAACTACTGGAAGAGCGTGGAGCTTTCGGTCATGCAGGCGGCAGATATGGTCTACTATCCTTCGGAAGCAGAGATAAAAGCGATACATAAGCTCCACCCGGAAATACCGGCGAAAGCCATTACCGCATACCTTTGGGATGAGTTTGATGAGGGCAATGCAGAGACTGCGAAAGAAAAGGAAAAGCGCAGGGATCTTTTATTTGTCGGAGGATTTAAGCATCCGCCGAATGCCGATGCGGTAAAGTGGTTTGCAGGGGATATATTCCCGAAAATAAGAGCTGCCATACCGGGAGTAAGATTTCTTGTTGCCGGCTCAGGTGCAGACGATAATATAAAAGCACTGGATTCAGAAGAAAACGGCATAAGAATATTGGGCTTTGTTTCGGATGAAGAGCTTAACAGACTTTACAGGGAAACAAGGCTTACGGTTGTACCGTTAAGATACGGTGCAGGCGTAAAGGGAAAGGTTGTAGAAGCCATATATAACGGCACGGTTATAGTGACTACATCTGTCGGGGCGGAAGGTATACCGTGTGCAGAAGAGGTAATGGCAGTTGTGGACGATAATCCCGAGCTTCTTTATGAACATGCTGATGATGTGGCAGAGGACTTTGCGGATGCGGTAATAAGGCTGTATGAGGACACAGAGCGGTGTGCCCTATACAGTGCAGGCTGCAAAAAGTATATAAAGGAGCATTACAGTCTGGAGGCTGCATGGGAGCTCGTTAAACAGGACTTTGACAAATCTTGAGAATACAGCCTGACAGACAGAAGATTTACATAAGCAAAAGAGGGAGAAGGCTTATGAAGGAGAGTGTAAAGGCATACCTTGACGAACTTATCGAAAGATATCCGGAACTTACAGAATGCAGAGCTGATATAGAAAAGGCATATGAAATATTAAAGGAATGCTATGATGGTGACGGGAAGCTTCTTGTTGCGGGAAACGGCGGCTCCTGTGCCGACAGCGGGCATATAGTGGGCGAGCTCATGAAGGGCTTTGTAAAGCCGAGAAAAATAAGCAGTGAGCTTAGAGAAAAGCTTATTAGGACAGACGAAAAAGAGGGAGAAATCCTTGCCGACACGCTTCAATTAAGCCTGCCCGCCATAGATATTACCGGACATAATGCATTAAGCACTGCCTACTCTAACGATGTAAACGGCGGAAGCAGCTTTGCACAGCAGCTTTTTGGCTACGGCAGGAAAGGGGATGTTTTTCTGGGCATAAGCACCTCCGGAAACAGTAAAAATATTATCAGCGCAGCTGTTTTAGCACAGGCTGTGGAAATAAAGACCATAGCTCTTACGGGAAAGGACGGAGGAAGGCTTAAGGATATAGCAGACTGCACCATAGTGGTCCCGGAAAGAGAAACCTTTAAAATACAGGAACTGCATCTTCCGATATATCATGTACTTTGCCTGATGCTTGAAGAAACATATTTCTGACCACAACATAATTATATAAGAAAACCGAAAACAGGAACATGAAACATACCTTTGCGATTTGTGCTTATAATGACAGTCCTTATCTGGAAGACTGCATTATATCGCTTAAAAATCAGACCTTAAAATCGAATATTATTATATGCACATCGACTCCGAGCAAATTCATTGACGGATTGGCAGAAAAATACGGGCTGAAAGTTTTTGCAAGAAACGGTGAAAGCTCACTTAAGGATGACTGGAATTTTGCGGTTGATACAGCGGCAGAAAAAACAAAGGCAGAGCTTGTAACCGTTGCGCATCAGGATGACATATATGAGCAGAAATATACCAGAGCACTTGCAAAGGCATTTCGAATTTATCCCGATATGACAGTCTTCTGCACAAGGTACAGGACCATAGATAAGGACGGAAAACAGATAAGGGGAAAGGCTGAGAGAGTAAAGCGCATATTGCGGTGCCTTCTCAGGATGAGGCGAATAGCAGACAGAACCTTCATAAAGAGTTCAGCTCTGGTATTCGGAAATGCAATCTGTTGTCCCAGCTGTACATATAACGTGACATTGACCGGAAGACCATTGTTTAAGGACGAGGATCATTTTGTCATAGACTGGAAAACACTCTTAAGGCTGTCTGAGCTTAAGGGACGCTTTGTATGTGTCGAAAAAGAATTGATGGATTATCGCATACATGATGGTGCGGAGACGAAAAAGAACATTGATAACCATAACCGTGAAAGAGAGGAATACGGCGTATTTAAGTCGATATGGCCTGCTCCGATCGCCTGGCTTATGATGCGGGGATATAAGAGCTCGTATTCGGCATATGAGGATTATGACAGGGCTTCTTTTAAGTGAAGAAAATATCAAGATGCAGTATGAAATCGCGCTTATGCTGCTTCTTATTTTAGTACCGGCGGCAGTGCTTAAGGACAGAAAAAGACTCGCTATTGTGTGGGGAGCAGTATTTCTGTTCTTTATTTATATACACAGAACACTGCTTCCCTTTATAATTTCAGGGGTGTATTTCTTTGTTCTTGCAGGTCTGGTCTGGGCTGCAATAAGACTTAATATAAGAGCATTCGGGGAACCTTTAAAAATATTTGGAAAAAGGCTTTACGGCATGCTTGAAGCAGGGCTTTTGCCATGCGCGGCGGTGGTACTTGTTATATTTATGATACAGCTTTGCCGCATAAACATAAGCCCGGATTATGATTCCTTACGCTACGGACTTCGCTCTGATGTGCTGCTTTCGGATAACGGCATAAGAGGCTTTTTTGAAGGCATGGGACTTGTAAACGGCGTATATTCGTATCCGAAGGGATTTGAGCTTATCACGCTGCCGCTTCTTTTCGGACACACCTACGGTTATGTGCTTTGTTTTAATATATGGATACTCATAGCTGTAATCTTGCTTTCCGGAGAAATTACGGCTGTTTTAGCAGAAGGCAGAGCAACACAGAATATATGTGTAATTGATAAGAAAGGCAGAAAAAAAGAAAACAGAGCCTTTTGTATGGGGTCAATGTTTATAAGCCTTGTGCCAGGCATCACAAACATGTCAATTACAGCAAAAAGTGATCTTATAACGCTCATGTGTCAGCTTATATTTGTGCTATGCGTGATAAAATATCTTTCAAAAGCAAAAAGGGAATATGAACAGTACGAAAAAGATGAGCCGGGGCTTCTTGTGGGGCTTGGCATAGCTGCGCTTATTTTAAGCTATTCCTTTAAGCCGACATCGCTGATATTTTCCTCGGCGCTCGGGCTTATTGCCGTAATATATCTCATCTGTAATAAATACAGGCTTAAAATAAATAAAAACGGCATCGTAGCCATAATACTTTCCTGCGGCTTTACTGCTATAATTACATTAAGAACAGTATGTATAGCGGGAATGCCTTTTACCAGTGTATTTTCGGGAATATTTTCAAATTTGGGATTCAAGCTTAGGTATCCGTATGCGGAGCAGTTTATAGCTGCGCCGCATACGGAAACCACAGGTTTTGCAGAGAAAACTCAGGCTTACCTGTCAAGGCTTGTGCATTTTCTTTTTTGTCCGACGGGAACAGACATGGAGCATGTGTTAATGGCATGGGGCGGACTTGTGTTTGTCGTCATGCTTTTTGCGGCTGTTATACTGTACAAGAAAACAGCTGAAAAGACTACCGGGTTTATATATGCGGCTCTTACGATAACCGCCGCAATCTCTTTTATAAGTCTTGCATTTCTATATCAGGTAGACGGTAATTATTATGAGCTTTTTTATGCATTGTCCGTAATCGCGGGAACCGCGGCAATTTCCGGACAGCTTGAGCTTGAGGAATCAGAGCCGGGAGAAAATAAAAAGATAATATTCAGCGGCAGTAACGGGCTTGGAATTGTTGCACTGACAGTTGCAATGATATATTTTACGGCCTTTACGGGATGGAGCGGTGCTGTCGGATTTACTCCGACAGATCTTAAAAATCGCGGGTATTATAATCATGAGGCAGAGTATGGCATAAAAAATCCCTTAGGCTGGGACAAGCACACAAGAGTAATAGCTTTTTCAGCCGAGCCGGACTGCTATAAGCTTAAGGGCAGAGTTGAGTCGATAACGGACATTTGCGGCTCTCTGGGCAATGTTTATCTGGTAAAGTCGTTAAATATTTTCAAGGAATACCTGTCACGGGCAGATATTGACTACATATATGCCGATATGGGTTATTTAAAAGAAAACACAGACGATGCAAGAGTCCGGATGAGAGAGCTTTTAAAGGACCTTATAGAGGACGGGGATTTTGAAGAAATCGTATATGAGGAAAACTCTTCAAGGCTTATCTACTGCAAAATCGATAAGGACAGAGTGAGTGTCAGCTGGGAAACCCCGATGGATAAGGAGCTTACAGAAAGAACAGGGCAGCAGGAGTCTTTTGCGGCATTATTAAGGTGAGAAAACACCATACACATAGGATATTTTTTCAGGCTGTGGTTCGAATTTTCATATGGAAATAAACAAGGATAAAAAAAACAATATAATATGTGAAAAAAAGCCGCTCCTTATGCATATGTTCGGAAGTCACATACTCTTGGAAACATGCATGCTTATACTCATTGCATGCTTTGCGTTTTATGTAAACCGTGACATTGTCATAAAGGGACTGTACATGGATGATCTCTACATGTGGTCCTGCTATGGGGAACAGAGCCTTCCGGAGTTTGCATTTCCGATAGGAACATCAACCAGATTCCGTCCCGTGTACTGGCTTGCGACCTACCTCCAGATGGCTGTAATAGGCACTCATATAAACAGGTTTGTGACATTCAATATCATAATAAATATATTTGTTGCCTACGAGCTTTTCTTGATGTCCAAAAGGCTGTCGAAGGGTCTGAGGCTTACCGCACTCATAACGGCATTATGCTATCTTGCAAGCCGATTTGCCTACTATCAGATAGGGCAGGCGTTGGGGCTTATGGAGACCATGGCTTTGTCAATGTCTCTTCTCGTTTTATATTTACTGCTCAGGGCATGCGGTCTTGTGCCTTTGTGCGACAACAGCAAAAAAAGCACTCCATATTTCAACAGGAGATGTTTTCATGGTGCACTGACAGTATATTTTCTGCTGGTATTCGTCCATGAAAGATATATAAGCCTGCTTCCGCTTTTTTATCTTGCACTTATCATAGACCTGTTCAGCCGCTCCCGTTTGAAAAAAAGTCGGGAAAAGGGCAAGCCTGCAAGCTGGCTTTCTCCGATAATGGTGCTTGGACTTATTATTGCAATAAGAACCTTTGCCATAGGAAAGGCAATTCCGGCAGGAACCGGAGGAACAGAGGTAACAGAAACCTTCAGCATGGCACAGACTGTAAGGTTCTGCTTCGACCAGCTACTTTACATACTTGGAGTAAATGCAGGGCCGGAGTATCTGTGCGGGCTAAGCTGGACTGACACTCCGTGGCAGATAAAGAGAGCGATAAAGTTCAGTATTCTTTTTATTGGTCTGTTTTGCATTATATTTGTAATAATATTTATAAAAAGATTTGCGGCAGCATTGAGAGACTCTAAGGTAAGCAGAGACAGCCTGTCCGAAAAGAGCAAAACGGCTTTCAGGCAGATATTTAATGATATATCGGTCTGTTTTATGATATGCGGCTTTGCAGCACTTTGTATCGGATGCTCATCTGTTACGATAAGGCTTGAAATGCGGTGGATATATGTTTCCTATGCGGCGGCGATGCTGCTTGTCTCTTATATGGCAGGAACATTGCACTTAAGTTGCCGGAATAAAGAGAAGGAAGCTTCATGGTGTGAAGACACGGGAGAAGGACTGACGGCAGAAAGGGCTGTAAAAATAATACAGGCAATGCTTCTTACAGCCTATGCTGTCCTGACCGTATATACCAATATTTTTTACAGGGGATATTTCAGCAGAATATATTTCTGGCAGGATCAGCTCAGAATGAATTCTCTTGCTGAGGAAACAGTAGAAAAATACGGTGCCGACTATGTTTTCGGGAAAAATATTTATATAATAGAAAACAGCTACAGGATGAGCGATTTTTATGCTGAAACTTTCTTTAAACCCTACGATCCTGAAAAAAAGGCTGAGGGGACCAGGATAATATTTGCGGATAACATAGCAGATATACCGGCTGAAGAGATAAGAGAGAATAAAGCACTGGTACTTATTGAGCTTCCTGAAGAAAACGCATACAAAGACATTACAGATGAAATGAGATAATAACGAGGGCGGAGCTGAAAAGCATTTACCGCAACCGATTACAGAAATATAAGAATGACATACAAAAATGAAATCGTAAAAAAAGCCACATATTTTATAATGCCCGTAACAGGGATTTTGTTTCTTCTGTTTTATATAAGTATGGCAGGAGCAGATACGGTATATTCGGATTATATCAGGATCATAGCCGAGTATCTGCCGGATGTGGGAGATGCAGGAAAATTCCTGGTACCGGATATACTTACAAGAATACCGGCTACATTTCTTGGGCGATATATCAATGTTGTGAACTTCGGTTATTCGGTGACATTTGACAGAATATTGAGCATAACAGGCATAGGTATGATGTCGATAGTGCTTGCAATATATTTTAAAAAGTATAATATAAGCTTTAAGTGGCAGATGATTATATATATAATCCTGTTTTCACTGAATAAGTGGGAGATACTGCTCAACGGAACCGCCTGGGCACACGTGGTGAGCTTTGGTTTCTTTTTTATAAACTACTATATGGCTGACAGAGTATGGCGGGGAGAAACCGATGCCAAGGAAGAGCTGCTTTTATGCCTGATGCCATTATTTCTTCTCATGATTGCGGGAGAATATATAGCATCATACTGTGTGACTATGATATTCATAAGCGCGCTCGGCATCTTCATGGGAGGAGTAAACAGCTGGGCTATAAAGCGCGGACAGAGTATATTTAAAATTGTACTGACAGTGACTGTAACAGCGCTGCTGCTATATATGTTGAGCAGGCATTTTGCCGTATGGGAGCATTCCGGAGCTGCCGACATGAGTATGCCGGAGCTTATAAGCTCAGAGCCATGGTTTCTTCCGAGATTCTTCCTGAAAACATTTGCAGGAGCTGTAATAGGGCAGGAAACGATAGCAAACTTTTTCGGGCAGGGAAGAGCGCTTCCGGATATTATAGTCTTATCAGTCGGTGCGGCAGTGCTTGCAGGATATGCACTGGCATTTGTGCTGTATATAAGATGTGAGCTTTTTGAAGAAACTGTTTTTCCGATAGTGCTGCTTATATCAGGTCTGGGTAATCATGTGCTGGTGACTATGGCACGCTGGATATTTGTAAAAGAAAGCTATGCCTTAAGTTCACGCTATGCGGGGCAGTTCATGATAGGAATCATCGGCATGCTTATGATATTTGCAATGTACGGAAGGCGAAAGCGTGCACTGAAAAGCTTCGGCAGAAATGAGAGAGATATAATAAAAATATGCACAGCGGCAGCAGCGGTGCTTGTCATGGCGGGAAGCCTGTATACGACGGCACAGGAAATAAAAAAGGCACCTTATCGTCGGGCAAATTATATGCATATGGGCGAGGTGATTTTAAATTATGAGAATTATACCGGAGATGAGCTTAAGAAGGAGCTTGAGTGGACTAAGGATCCGGAGATTTTATATAAGGCACTGAAAATATTAAAAGACAACAGGCTTAATGTTTTTAATACATCGGGGATACAATAAGCGGAGGAATTCATGAAAGTTGTTTTACTTGCCGGAGGGTTCGGAACAAGAATAAGTGAGGAGAGCCACTTAAGGCCGAAGCCGATGATAGAGATAGGCGAAAAGCCCATACTCTGGCACATAATGAAATATTATTCAAGCTTCGGCTTTAACGAATTCGTCATATGCGCAGGCTACAAGCAATATGTCATAAAGGAGTATTTTGCAGAGTATTTTCTTCACAACTCTGATGTGACCTTTGATCTTTCGAATAACTCCGTGACAATTCACAACAACAACTCCGAAAACTGGAAGGTAAGTGTCATTGACACCGGACTTAACACCATGACCGGAGGCAGAGTGCGCCGTATAAAAAACTATGTGGGGGATGAGACCTTTATGCTCACCTACGGCGACGGGCTTTGCAATGTAGATTTGAATAAGCTTCTGGAATTTCACAAAAAGAGCGGAAAAATCGCGACACTCACCATGGTAAATATCTCCGAGCAGAAGGGCGTACTGGAGGTCGAGGACGGCACCATAACCGCGTTCAGAGAGAAGGAAAGCTGCGATGCCTCACTTATAAACGGCGGCTTCATGGTATTCAACAAGGAAATATTCAATTATCTTGAAGACGATACGACAGTTCTGGAAAAAACGCCTCTCGGAAGGCTGGCAGGAGAGGGACAGCTGGGAGGATTTTATCACGAAGGCTTCTGGCAGTGCATGGACACTCAGCGGGAGAAGGAAAAGCTTGAAAAGCTATGGGCATCCGGCAGAGCGCCATGGAAAATTTGGGATTAGCGAGGTGAAGGATTTGGTTGATTTTGAAGAGCTGAGCAGTTTTTATAAGAATAAAAAGGTACTGATAACCGGACATACAGGGTTCAAAGGAAGCTACCTTACCGTAATTCTGGGCATGATGGGAGCAAAGGTATACGGCTATTCACTAAAGCCAAACACTGATCCCTGCCTTTTTGATATCATTTACGGCGCAGGCAAGTCTTCAAGAAATGAAACTGAGCTCATGATCCAGCTGGACAGCGTAAAAAGTGTGATGAGCGGCATTACGGAGAGCCATATCGCCGATATACGCGATCTGGATGAGCTTGAGAGCTTCTATAACAAAACAGAGCCTGACATAGTGCTGCACTTAGCCGCTCAGCCGCTGGTAAGAGAAAGCTACCGCATACCCAGAGATACCTATGAGATCAATGTCATGGGAACGGTAAACTTGCTGGAATGTATAAGAAGAAACCCGTGCTGCAAATCATTTTTAAATGTCACAACGGACAAGGTTTATCTTAACGAGGAAAAACCCGGCTATGCATACAGAGAGGATGACAAGCTGGACGGCTATGATCCGTATTCTAATTCAAAATCCTGTTCGGAGATAGCAACACACAGCTATGCCAGATCCTTTCTTGACCATCTTGGAGTCGCAGTATCCACGGCAAGGGCAGGAAATGTCATAGCAGGAGGAGACTTCTCGGAAAACAGAATCATCCCCGACTGCGTAAGAGCAGTGCTCAGAAATGAGCCCATAACAGTAAGAAACCCATACAGTACAAGACCATATCAACATGTATTTGAGCCATTGTTTGTATACTTAAGCATAGCCATGAAGCAGGCCATGGATCCCGCCTATGCAGGCTGGTACAATGTGGGACCGGACGAAGAAGACTGCGTCACAACCGGGGAGCTTACAGACATGTTCGTAAAAAGCTACGGAGAAGGAGCAAGCTGGCAGACACCGGAAAATCCGGAAGGTCCACACGAGGCAGGACTTCTCAAACTGGACAACACAAAAATAAAACAAACCTTCGGCTGGCAACCAAAGTGGCACATAGAAAGAGCCATACAGGCCATAACCGACTGGACAAAAGCATGGCAAACCAGCAACGAAGCCGCAAATGAAGAAATAATAAGAGAAATAATCGAATATGTGAGATGATAAAGACTGGAAAATACATATGCGGGACCATGCTTGCATGGAGCAATCCGTATCATCTCTCAATACAATTTGAATTTTTATGAAAGCGAAATGCAAATGACTAACCAAACTTTCTTCGACGGTCTGTCTGAAAAAGAAGCACATGAGCGTATTCTCGACCTGGTCGGCGAATACTGTGATAAATATCACAATCAGGACAAAGGCTTACCATACAATGACGGAGATCGCATCCCGTACGCAAAGCGCGTATATGATAAAAGAGAAATGAAAAATCTCGTGGACAGTGCGATGGAGTTCTGGCTCACCATGGGAAGATACACCAATGAATTTGAGGCGGGACTTGCAGGCTATATCGGCGTGCCGTTTGCAAATGTTGTAAACTCGGGCTCATCGGCAAATCTCCTTGCCTTTATGACGCTCACCTGTCATCAGCTCGGAGAAAGAGCCATAAGAAGGGGCGATGAAATAATTACAGTTTCAGCCGGTTTCCCTACAACAATCACACCTGCACTTAATTTTGGGGCCGTGCCTGTCTTCACAGATGTAAAAATACCTGAGTATAACATTGACGAAAGCATGCTTGAAGAGGCGCTTTCAGACAAAACCAAGGCAGTCATGCTTGCCCATACACTGGGAAACCCATTCGATTTAAAGACAGTTGCTGATTTTTGCAAAAAACATGGACTCTGGCTTATCGAAGATAACTGCGATGCTTTGGGAAGCCGCTATATGATTGACGGAAAATGGCAGATGACAGGCTCAATAGGCGATATGGGAACATCGTCCTTTTATCCGCCGCACCATATGACCATGGGAGAGGGCGGCGCGGTATATACCAAAAACGCAGAGCTGCAAAGACTGATATTGAGCATGAGAGACTGGGGGCGTGACTGTATCTGCAAGTCGGGGCAGGATAACCGCTGCGGGCACCGCTTTGACGGTCAGTTCGGGGAGCTCCCGAAGGGGTATGATCATAAATATGTCTACAGCACCTTCGGGTACAACCTTGGAATAACGGACATGCAGGCGGCCGTGGGCTGCGCACAGCTTGAAAAACTGCCGCAGTTTACGGAAAAAAGGAAACATAACTGGAACTTTTTAAGAAGCGAGCTGGAAGATGTTTCAGACAGAATAATTCTCCCGGAGGCGGAAAAAAATTCCGATCCGAGCTGGTTTGGATTTTGCATGACCTTAGAGGAAGGAATAGACAGAAATAAGGTCATAAGCTACATTGAGGAACACGGCGTGCAGACCAGACTTCTCTTTGCGGGGAATATAATAAAGCATCCCTGCTTTGACGGCATCAGAGGAGACAGAACAGCCTACAGAGTGACGGGAGAGCTTAAAAACACCAATATCATTACTGAGAGAACCTTTTGGGTAGGTGTGTATCCGGGAATGACGGATGACAGGCTTTCATATATGGCAAAAACCATAAAGGCAGCGGTAAGGAAATAGAGGATATTAAAAAACGGCATACATAAAATGTATGCCGATAATTTTAGGAAATAATTATGACTCCGATATATGATAAGGAAAAGCTTAAGAAAGCTCAGCAGGCAAGTCTTTCAATACTGCTTGAGGTCGACAGAATATGCAGAAAATATGATATAAAGTACCTGCTTGATGCGGGCACTCTTTTAGGGGCAGTGCGTCATAAGGGCTTCATACCGTGGGATGATGACATTGACATTGCCATGACCAGAGAAAACTATGAGCGATTTAAAGCTGTCAGCAAAAAGGAATTAAAGAAGGGGCTTGAACTGGTGCTTCCGGACAGCTTTAAGGGCGGCAGGGTCTTCTATGATTTTACGCCGAGAATAATCTTCCTTGCTTCGAAACGGCATGCTGATTCTGAGGAAATGGTTTATTACGACGGAAAGCTCAATCATCTGTGGGTGGATATTTTTATTCTTGACAGTATTTCCGACAATAAATTTTCAGATCGCATTACCCGCTTCAGGCAAAAAATGCTGTACGGCTTTGCGATGACGAAGCGATATAAGCTTGATATGTCTAAATACAAGGGTACGGATAGGATTAAGGTAAGCATACTAAGCTTTCTCGGAAAGGGCATGGACATGAGAAGGCTTTTCAGAAAGCAGGAAGAGCTTTCCGTAAAATATAATACGCATCCGACAGGAGGGAATGCGAAAAAAACACCAACCAAAAATCTGTATTATTCAAATTATCAGCCGGATTTTCTGCATGACACCATAAAAAGAGGGTGGAGCGAAAAGACAACAGAGCTTATGTTCGAGGGGCACATGCTTATGGCGCCGGCGGGGTACGATTCTGTTTTAAAGGAAATATACGGAGATTACATGCAGCTTCCGCCTGAGGAGAGCAGAGTACCCTCACACTCAGACAGCATAGAAGTATTTGAGGGCTGAATTATCAAATCAGTCCCAAAGCTCTGAGCACATATATCCAGCCTGTCAGAGTAAAGGCACTCATCAGCGTTGTGAGCATAACCGCACTGGAGGAAAGCGTTCCGTCATGCCCCATATTTTTAGCCATAATAAAGGATGAAACCGTAGTAGGAGAGCCAAGCATAATAAGAATGGAGATGAGCTTATCCTGTGTAAAGCCCAGAGCGATTGCAGCGGGAATAAAAGCAGCCACCCAAACAATGAGCTTGAGTGCAGCAGCCGAAATTGCCGGGATAAGCTTTCCGAAAGCTTTTTTTATGTCGAAGCAGGCACCGACAGCCATGAGTCCCATAGGCGTGCTGAGATTTGAGATGTATTTTACAGTCTTCATAAGCGGGACAGGCTTCGGAAGCTCCAAAAGACTCCACAGCAGTCCTGCAATAATGCTTAAAATTATCGGGTTTGTCGCGATGCCCTTAAGAGTTTTTATTATGATTTTACGGTCAATGCCTCCGCCGCCCGGTTTAAATAAAACCAGAAGTATCACTGCCATCACATTATACAAGGGAACCGCAGATGCCAGCATAAGCGGTGCGATTCCGGCACTTCCGTAGAGATTTTCGATAAAGCCTATGCCGAGAATCGCTGCACTGGAGCGATACGAGGCCTGCGCAAACTCTCCTGTGATGTTGCCGCTGCGGGAAAAGAATACTTTTGCGATGACTACAGAAAGTACGATGCACAGAGCTGTTACAAAAAAGCAGAATAATACAAAAGAAAGATCCCACATTTCATAGAAATCCTGAATGGCCAAATCATAAAAAATACAGGCAGGAAGCGCAACTTTAAACACAAACGAATTCATAGTATCTACAAACCCGTCATTAAAAATATTTATCTTTCTCAGAATCAGCCCCAGCAGCATAACAAGAAAAAGAGGGACTGTTGCATTCAGCGCAAATAATAAATTATCCATAGCAACGGATAGAATAGCACAAATACAGGTTCATGCTGCATTATCGGAGAGAAAAACAATAAAACTCATGTAAAAAAACATAGATAACAAGAAAAACTCTAAAAGGCCATAACCTTAAGCTATATCTGTTATGCTGTATGCAATAGCTTGCTGCACACAAAATCATACAATAAACGATGCGAAAAAATGTTGAAAAATACAACAGATGGGTGTAATTTTTTAAGCAACCTGAGCAAATTCAATATACGGAAAATGAGAGGAGGCTGAACATGGTAAATGAGATAATGAGCTTTATTACAGAGCATGATCCCGAGGTCGGAAAAGCAATCGAAGCTGAGGCCAAAAGACAGAGAAGAAACCTTGAGCTTATAGCATCGGAGAATATAGTTTCCGAGACGGTCATGGCAGCTATGGGCACAGTACTTACCAATAAATATGCAGAAGGGTATTCCGGAAAGCGTTACTACGGCGGCTGCGAATGCGTGGATGTAATAGAGGACATTGCGATTGAGCGTGCAAAAAAGCTTTTTGCCTGTGAATATGCCAATGTCCAGCCTCACAGCGGCGCACAGGCAAACATGGCAGTGTTTATTGCCATGCTTGAAGCGGGAGATACAATACTCAGCATGAGTCTTGATAACGGCGGACACCTTTCACACGGAAGCCCGGTAAATTTCTCGGGCAGATATTTTAATATCGTTCCTTACGGTGTAAATAACGACGGATTTATAGATTATGATGAGGTGGAAAGGCTTGCACTGGAGCATAAGCCAAAGCTCATTCTGGCAGGAGCATCCGCATATGCAAGAACCATAGACTTTAAGCGCTTTAGAGAAATAGCGGATAAATGCGGAGCATTTCTCATGTGTGACATTGCCCATATAGCAGGACTTGTGGCGGCAGGTGAGCATCCGAGCCCGTTCCCGTATGCGGATGTAGTGACAACCACAACACACAAGACTCTGAGAGGACCGCGTGGCGGACTTATTCTTGCAAACAGGGAGTCCGCAGATAAATTTAATTTTAACAAAGGCGTTTTCCCGGGCACACAGGGAGGACCGTTGGAGCATGTTATCGCATCAAAGGCTGTGTGCTTCGGCGAGGCACTCAAGCCGGAATTCAAGGCTTATCAGCATCAGATAAGGGTCAATGCCTCTGCACTTTGCACTGAGCTTATGAAGCAGGGCTTTGACATTGTATCCGGCGGCACGGATAATCATCTTATGCTGGTAGATCTCCGCAATCTGGATGTATCCGGAAAAGAACTGCAAATCCGCTGTGACGAGGCATATATAACACTTAACAGAAATACTGTTCCAAACGATCCGAGAAGCCCGTTTGTGACCTCAGGCGTGCGCATCGGAACTCCGGCAGTCACCTCAAGAGGCCTCACAGAAGCGGACATGCCGAAGGTTGCAGAATGCATCTGGCTTGCCGCGACTGATTTTGAGAATAAGCGTGATTACATCCGTGAAGAGGTCACAAAGCTCTGTAGTAAATACCCGTTGTACGAGGATTAAGATAAAAAAGCATTTACTCTAAAAGTGTTGACGAATGCAAGAGCAGACTGCATGCCTGCATGCAAG